>NZ_CP108370.1:300000-600000 GCF_035953295.1 Streptomyces sp. NBC_01335 | reverse complement strand
GCCGGGTTGAAGTACAACCGGGACAGGGCTCTGATCGCCTTCTACATCTCCACCGGCGCCCGCGCCTCCGAGCTGCTCGGCGTCCCGCAGGGCCTGGTCGCGCCCGGGGACCAGACGATCGGTGTCGTCCGCAAGGGCAACCAGGTCCTGCAGCACCTTCCCACCTCCGCCGACGCGTTCGTTTGGCTGCGGCTCTACCAGCAAGAACTACGCGGCATGGTCCCCAAGCACCCGTCGGAGCCGCTGTGGTGGACGCTGCGGCGGCCCTTCCGCCCGCTGGAGTACGACGCGGCCCGGATGGTCTTCACCCGCGCTAACCAACTGCTCGGCGCGAACTGGACCCTGCACGACCTGAGGCACAGCGCGGCCAAGAGGATGGTCCGCGATCCGAACCTGACCCTCGCCGACGTGCAGTGGGTCATGGGACATGCCCACATCACCACCACGGAAATTTATATCGCTCCCACTCCCGACGAGGTCGTCGCCCACGTCCTGGCCCACCACGAGCGGCAGCGCGCCAAGCAGGCCAAGCCGCCGGCCCCGCCGGCACCGGGTTACCGCCCCGAGGTGCTGGCAGCACTGCTCGGCACCTCGACCGCGAATGGCGAGAGCCGGTGAACCCGACCGTGAACGTCGACGTCGCCCGGCCCGTCGAGCCACATGAGGTGGGGAACCCACTGGAGTGGAAACCGCGAGTCGGAGAAGCGAGCTGGTGGCAGGCCCGTCAGAGCCGGGAGCGCCTGGTCGACCGGCTGCTGGGCCGGTTCACCGACCCCGGTGCGGGCCTGACCCGCGACAAGACTCGGCGGCGGGGCCTGGGCAAGCTGCTGGACTGGCTCGAAGGCCAGCCCGGAGAGACCTGGCAGGATCGCTGGATGGCCAGCGGGGCGGACGACGCCGGCTTCGAGTGGACCGATCTGCCCCTGCAGGGACGCGGCACACCCAAGAGCCACTGGCGCGATGAACTAGCCACGGGACTGGTGCTCCTGGTCGCCGGGCAGGCGATCCGCCCCAGCTACCCGTGGCTGCTGCGGCAGCGCGTGACGGTGATGCTCACCGAGTCCCGGGCCGCCAGTGACCCCGCTGCCTTCCAGCGGCTCGAACAACTGGCCCAGCATGCGACCCCGACAGCGAGGTCCGACGCCCTGAACAAGCTCACCTGGATCGTGATCCGCAAGGGTGGCCTGGTCAGCGACATCACCGTCGGCGACTGCATCGAGCTGACCACCGCACTGGAGGAACACCACTTCCGGGGCAGCGCCGGCCGGCCGCTGTTCTATGCCCTGCTCAAGGAGACCGGCGTGCTCCCGGCCAGCGCACCGGTGCGGCTGCGGGCGCTTCGCATCGAAGGCCGCCGCAGCGTCGAGCAGATCGTCGACGCGTACGCCATCGAGTGCCGGGCCGTCCGTGACCTGCTGGTCGAGTACTTCACCGAGCGGGCTCCCGAGCTCGACCACGTCTCGCTGCGTTCGATCGCCCGCAACCTGTGCCGGTTGTTCTGGCGCGACCTGGAGATCCACCATCCCGGCATCGACTCGCTGCGACTGACGCCCGAGGTCGCGCAGGCGTGGAAGGAACGCCTGGCCTACATCCGTGACGCCCAGGGCCACCCGGTGCGGCCGCGGGTGAACTTCCGCAGCGAGCTGGTGTTCGTCCGGGCGTTCTACCAGGACATCGCCCGCTGGGCCGCCGACGATCCGGCGCGATGGGCGCCCTGGGTGGCGCCGTGTCCGATCAAGGCCAACGAGTGCGCGACGAAGAAGTCCAGGTCCGGGGTGAAGTCCCGGATGGACCAGCGGACCAGGACCCAGCTGCCGCTGCTGCCCGCCCTGCTTCGAGCCGTCGACCGGCAGCGCAAGGACGCCGAGGCTCGCATCACTGCGGCTCGCGCGACACCAACTGGTGGACGGTTCCAAGTCGCCGGGGAGGAGTTCGAGCGCTGCAGGTCCGGGCAGGCCCGCCGCGTCTACGTCACCGAGGTGGCCGCCGGTCGGCGGCGGAACCTGACCCACGAGGAGGAGGCGGCGTTCTGGTCCTGGGCGACGGTGGAGGTGCTACGGCACACCGGCATCCGGATCGAGGAGATGCTGGAGCTCACCCACCACAGCTTCATCGCCTACACCCTGCCCACCACCGGCGAGGTGGTTCCGATGCTGCAGGTCGCCCCGTCCAAGACCGATTCGGAGCGCCTGCTGCTGGTCTCCCCGGAGCTGGCGGAGGTGCTGACCGCAGTGATCTTCCGGGTCCGGGATGGGAACGCCGCCCTGCCGCTGGTGTCGGCCTACGACGTGTTCGAGCAGACTTGGAGCCCGCCCATGCCGTTCCTGTTCCAACGCCGGTACGGCACCGAGGACCGGCCGCTGACCCGCAGCTACATCCGCGAGTGCCTGGTCGCGACCTCGCAGTCCGCCCAGATCACCATGGCCGGCGACCCGCTCGAATGGCGTCCCCACGACTTCAGAAGGATCTTCGTGACCGACGCCATCTGCTCCGGACTGCCCCCGCACATCGCCGCGAAAATCTGCGGCCACGCCGCTCTGGACACCACCATGGGCTATGCCGCGATCTACCCGGAGGACGTGATCTCCCATCACCGGGCCTTCATCGCCCGCCGCAGAACCGAGCGGCCCAGTGAGGAGTACCGCGAGCTCACCGCCACCGAGTGGGACGAGTTCCTGGCCCACTTCGAACTCCGCAAGGTCGCCCTGGGGACCTGCGGCCGCGACTACGCGACCCCGTGCCAGCATGAAAACGCCTGCGTCAGGTGCCCCCTACTCCGCGTGGACCCAGCCCAGATGCCACGCCTCCAGGAGATCCACGCCAACCTCGTCGACCGTCTCCAAGAGGCCAAAGACCAGGGCTGGCTCGGCGAGGTCGCCGCCATCGAGACCACCATGGCCGCCGCCGCGCAGAAGCTGGAGGCCATGCGCGAGCGTGCAACTCAGCCGTCCACCGTTCACCTCGGCATGCCCGACATCCGCCGCGACACCGGACGCAGCAGCGCCGACGCTGAGACAGCCTTCCCAACGGGTCCTAAGCTTCGCGGATGACCTACGAAGAGCTGTGCTGGGAACCGATAGCGGCGCTTCCAGAAGGCGAGCCCGAGATGTCCTTCGGCGGGCGTTGGGAGGACCGGCTCTGGTTGAACGTTCCTGGCCCCTTCTACACCGGCATCGCCGACAACTGTTGGACGGGCCGGCTGCACGCACCGCGTCATGTGCTCTACGGCGGCGAGTACCTCGGTGAATATGTGTATCGCCAGCCGACGACCACGGCCGAGGTCCTGAACCTGGTGACAGCAGCCCAGGAAGATCCGTACCGCGGCTATGCCTGCGACGGCGACAGCCGATGGACACCCGAGGCTGTTCGGAACTGGTGGCGCGACCGTGGACGGGTCACCGAGTACCTGGAGTCCCTCCTGCCCGGATGGTCGTCCAGCGACAGGTCTGACGAGCGGGAAGCCGCAGAGGGGCTGAGGGACTTTGCCGCCTACATCACTGAAGGGCTCGGCGCTGACCTCCGGAAGTACCTCTTCCGGCTTGAAGAGGCCGCTACCCGAAGAGCTCCGGACCACTCCCTGAGCTCCGATAAACAATGACGGCCACAGCATGCTCGGTGCTCTCGCACCTGGACCCCGTGGAGTGGGATCAGGTACCTGGCTACCCGGCTGGGCCTCAGACGCCAGGCGGAAGAACCTCGATGATCTCGGCGATGCCAGCGAGAGGTTGGGCCTCGTGCATCGCTATCACGTCACCAGACTTCAGATGCCGCCACTGCTCGGGTTGAAGGGGGGCCAGACGAACGTCGGCTGTCTCTCCGGGACCGAGTTGCGGCGCGAACTCCACCCAGATCCTTGCGATGTTCAGATCTCGTTGCCCGTCTGCGGTGCGGTTGCCGATGTCCCACAGCGGCCTGAGTCGCCCATCCCCTGAGAAGGTGCTCTGGCGTCCGCCCTCGTCGGCGCCCAGCAGAGTCAGCGTCGCGCGAACGGTGCCGTGCCTAACTTCCCAAGCTCGCCACTCGCACCAACGGCGGCTGCGGTCGAGCATCATCTGCCGGGCGGCCTCGGCGAGCATCTCCCAGAAGCCGGTGGACACGGGATGGACGTCGGCGATCTCGATCAGCACGTCCAGCGCTATCTCCCATTCCTGGAAGGCGATCTCCTCGCGAACGTTCCCGACCGACTGGCCGTTCTCCGCCATGGCGTCCTCAGGCAGCAGTTCGACAGCCCGCCGAAGAAGTGTGAACGCGTCATCCATACGCTGGATTCTCGCCTGGTCCCGGGGCTTTGTCACAGACGACCTGACCCGATCCGGCGGCACGACACGCCCGGAAGCCCCCACCGACCTCAAGATCTCTGACCGCTACATTCAGCAACCCGCCCGTCGTCTGCCTCCGCCGGACCCAGTTGGGCTGGTTCGGATAAGCAGGCGTGTTCATGGACGCAGGGGGTGCCGAAGTCGCGTGCGCAGACGCCGAGAGCGACCTTCCGCAGCTCGAAGTGGGCGAGGAAGTCCTGCCACTCCTGTGCGGTGGGCTCGCGGTACTCCTCCCCGGGCCGCAGCGCCCGGCGGCGGGCGATGAAGGACCGGTGGTGGTTGATGACGTCCTCGGGATAGATCGCGGCATAGCCGAGGGTCGTGTCGACCGTCCGGTGGCCACAGATGCGGGCGGCGATGTGCGGGGGCAGACCGGAGCGGAGGGCGTCGGTCACGAAGATTCTCCGGAAGTCGTGGGGTGTGTATCGCAGCTGCTCGTTGCCGGGCCCGGTCAGCCCGCTCGTGGCGAGGGCGTCGTTGAGACAGGTGTAGATGTAGTTGCGCGGGATGGCCCGGTCCTCCGGGCCGCAGCGGCGCTGGAAGAGGAACGGCATTGATGCGCTCCAGAGCCGTTCCAGACTGTCGTAGGCGGAGACCAGGGGCATGGCCTGCTGCCCGCGCCGGACGCGATGGATGATCGCAGTGAGTACCTCGCCGAGCTCTGGTGAGACCAGCAGCAGCCGCTCCTGGTCGAGCTTGGACGGGGCGACCTGGAGCATGGGCACGATCTCGCCGGTGGTGGGCAGCTGGTAGGCAACGAAGCTGTGGTGGGTGAGTTCGAGTGCTTCCTCGATGCGCATGCCGGTGTGGCGAAGGACTTCGACGATGGCCCAGGCCCAGAAGGCGCGTTCCTCTTCCACAGTCAGGTCCCGGCGCCGGCCGGTGGCGGGGTCGTCGGCGTAGATGCGGGAGGACATCCCGGCGCGGCGGAGGAGGTTCTCGCCCGCCGGAGTGGTGAACGGGGCTCCGGCCGGGGTCTCCCGCCCGGTGGCGAGACAGGTCTGGGCGTCCTTGAGCTGGCGCTCGACGGCTTTGACCAGGGCCGGGAGTGCGGGCAGCAGGGTGCGGGTGCGCTGGTCCATGGCCGCCTTGCGGCGAGCACGGTTCTTGCTGTGGTCGGTGTCGCTGTCGCGGACCGGGCAGGGTGCGACCCACGGGCCCCAGCGCGTCGGCTCGTCGGCGGCCCAGCGGGCGAGATCCTGGTAGAACGTGCGGACCCAGCTGAACACGGTGTGCGCGTTGACCCGCGGCCGGATGGGGGTGCCGTGCCGGTCACGGACCATGCGGACGCGCTCCCGCCAGGCGATGACGATGTCGGCGTCCAGCCGCAGCGAGTCGATGCCCGGGTGGTGTTTCTCCAGGTCGCGCCAGAACAGTCCGGTCAGGGTGCGGGCCATGTCCTCCAGCGTGGTGTAGTCGACGTCCACCGCGCGCTCGGTGAGGTAGTCGACCAGGAGGTCTCGTATCGCGGTGCAGGTGATGCCCTGCCGGTCCACCAGGGCTGCCGGTGTCAACTGCCCCGGCAGCATCACCGTCTTCAGCCGTGCCGGGGCCTCGGGGCCGAAGACGCCGAGGCCCGCGAGGAGCGCGTAGAAGAGGTGCTTGCCGTGGTAGCCGTTGGTCTGGTGCTCGCCGATGGCGTGCTGCAGCTCGACGCAGTCGCCGATGGTGACGTCGTGGACGGTCCCGCCCTTGGAAGTCACGATCCAGGTGACGCGGTTGAGCGCGTTGTTGCAGTCGTTGGCTCCCGCGTGGCCGGTGGCCGTGTACTGGTCCTTGAGCGCCGCGAAACCGCCGGGATCGGTGACGCTGCGGATGTGTGCCAGCAGTTGCGAAGGGCGCTGGCGCAGTAGCCACCGGTAGGCGGGGCGTACGACTTGTCCGCCCAGCAGCGGGATCATGCCGCAGCACAGATCGGCCCGGTCGTACTTGCGTGCCCGCTGGTGCTCGGCGAGCCACTGCATCGGCAGCCGCGTCCACTCCCGGCCTGCTTCCTCGGCTCCGCTGGCCATCCAGCGCTCCTGCCAGGTGCCGCCGGGCTGGTCCTCCAGCCAGTCCAGCAGCTTGATCAGACCGCGGTGCCGTGAGCGCTGATTGGCGTCGCTGTCCGCGGTGAACGGCAGTGCGAGTGTGCGCTCCAGCACCTGTCCGCGCGGTTCCTCCGTCTGCCACCAGGTCGCTGGCGCTTCGCGTTTCTCCTGGCCGGGAGGCAAGAGGGCGTGGCGGACGGGGGCGGAGGGCCGGGCCGTCACGGTCGCGGTGGTCATGCCGGGCCTCCACCGAGGGCGGCCGTGCCGAGCAGTATCTGGAGAACCTCGGAACGGTAGCCCGGGGCGGGCATCACCGGTTTGACGGGCTCCGCAGCTTGCCGGGCGTGGTGGGCCAGCACGTGCGCGACGACCTCGTCCTCGGCGGGTTCGAGGTACTGCTCCGTGGTGCTGATGTGGAGATGGCCAAGGACCCATTGGACGTCGGTGAGCGAGAGCTTGGGGTCGCGCACCATGCGTTTGGCCGCGCTGTGCCGCAGGTCATACAGGGTCCAGTTCGCTCCCAGGGTCTCGTTGGCCCGGGTGAACACCATGCGTGCCGCGTCGTAGCTCAACGGCCTGATCGGGCGCCGGAGGGTCCACCACAGCGGTTCCTCCGGTCCATTGAGGGCCTGCGGGCGGATCTGCTGCTGGTAGAGCCGCAGCCATACGAACGCGTCGCTGGAGGCGGGGATCCATTGCAGGGCCCGGGAGCCCTTACGGATGACGCCGATCGTCTGGTTACCGGGGCTGACCCGGTCGCGGCTGACCCCGAGGAGTTCCGAGGCGCGCGGGCCGGCCGAGATGTAGAAGGCGACCAGCGCGCGGTCGCGGTGCGAGGGCAGGGCCGCGAACAGTTCGTTGAAGGCATGGTCGGGGATGCCGCGCGGGGTTCGCCGGGGTTCCTTCGGCTGGTAGGGGGCTCGGCGGGCAGTGTGTTTGAAGGCGCGCATCGGGTTGTGGTGGGCGTTGAGGTACTCGTCCTCGGCACGCTTGGTCTTCGGGAACGGGTTGAGCAGCGGACGTCCGTGCATGTCGCGGTGGTACTCGTAGAAGCTGCGGACGACTGCCCGCGCGTGCCTTCGGGTGCGTGCGGCGTAGTTCTCGCCCGCGTACCGTTTGCCGGTCACCGGATTGACCGACCCGGGCGCCGGGGCGTACGGCCGCCGGGGCCGCGGCGGTTTCTTGACCATCTTCAGCCACAGTGCGAAGTCTCGGGCCTCCGCCCGGCCGGCCCGGTCCCACGGCACGTCGACAGCCCACAGGAACCGGAACCAGGCCAGCAGCTCGTACGCGTACGAGCGGAGCGAGGCCGGGCTGTCGGCGTTGGCGAGCATGTCGAGCAGGAACTCGCTGACGGCCGCCACCTCGATCCCGTCCCGGTCGAGCAGCCGGTACGGCAGCGACGGATCGCCGGTCTCCTCGACCCGGCCGACCCTCGGCACCGTGAGCGCCGTGACGTCCCGTAATTGCGTGCTCTCTTGCACCTGAGCCTCCACGAGCTGCTGTGGTCTCCAACAGCTCGTGATGACAGCACATCAGGACAATGGTGTGACGCGGCCTCGGTGGCAAGCTGACCGGCCTGATGCTTGGTCCCGTCACCGTGCGTCGATCTCCGGGGACTCGTCGGCTCGCACCCCGGTAGTTCGGTCAACAGGTCCTCCATGCCGTCCTGGTAGCGCTGGTAGAGCTGCCCTGCCCGGCCGTGGAAGATCTTCCGGGCGAGCGTGTGGCGGCCTTCCTGGAGGTTGGCCTGCACCTTGATCTGGCGGCGGTATCCGGGCTCGTCGGCCAGGCGCAGGATGTGCAGGGTTTTCGCGATCCGCCCGTAGTGAGCGATCGCGTCGCCGAGCGGGGTGGGGCGACCGTCGCGGGACAGCATGCGGATGACGTCGTAGGCGCGGACGGCTCCGGTGTGGATGGAGCCGATGATCCGCAGGATGTCCTCCCAGTGCCGCTCGATGCGGGCGAGGTCGACCTGGCCGCGGGCGGCGTCCTGGAAGGCGCCGTAGTCGGCCGTGCGGTCGATGCGCCACATCTTCTGGTCCGGCAAGTCCGCGAGCTGCGCGCATGGCGAACGCGGGCGTATCCGGCCGCACCATCCGCGAGATCCTGGGCCATACCTCCTGGGAGATGCAGGAGCACTACTCGCGCATCGCGGACGAGACCCTACGCCGCGAGTACGAGGAGAAGTACGAGGTGCGCTTCAACCTCAAGGGCGAAGCCGTCAAGGTCCGCCCTGATGCCGACCTGTCCGGTGTCGAGTGGCTCGCCGAGAAGATCGGCCGCCGCCTTCACGCGGTGGCCGGCGGCTGGTGCGGACGGCATATCTCGCGGCCCTGCCCGAAGACCGCGGCTGATGGCTGCTACTTCTGCCAGGACTTCCAGAGCGATCGGCAGTTCTTGCCGGTTCACCGCGACACCCTCGCCCGCACGCGTGAGTTGCAGGCCGACGCCACGGCAGCCGGCCGGTCACGAGCAGCCGAGGTCAACGAGCGGCTGGCGGCCGCGGTCGAGCATGTCATCACGCGCATCACCGACCAGGAGCACGACGAGCTGTCCTCAGCATCGAACGACGCCGGGGCAAGCCGCGACGAAATGGAGGGGACTGCCGATGCGGGCTGACAACTCGGCGCACCTGGCCGAAGCCGCACAACAGCGACGTCTCGCCTGTAGCGAGCGTGTCCGCGCCGTCCTGGACGCCCTGGAACGCGACGGCGGAGCGATGACCGTCGCTGGCGTCGCCGCCCGGGCCGGGGTCTCCCGGACCTTCCTCTACGACGCTGCCCAGGCACCACTGCTCGCCAGACTGCGCGACCTCGCCGACAAGCAGCCCTCCACGGGGCGACCCGCTCTGCCCAAACACCAGCGAATCACCACCAAGTCGCATGAGACGGTAGTAAGAGCGCTGCGCGACGCCAACCGCAAACTGCATGAGGAGAACGAACGGCTTCGCAACGAACTCGCAGTGGCCCTCGGCCAGCTCCGAGACCTCCGCCGAGGCATCCCCGCCCCACGCGGCTAGCGCAGTCCGGCTGATCATGACGGCCCGACCGCCAGACGGCCCGACGGGCGGGAGATCATGGTCGGGGACCAGCCGACGGAGACACGGGGGTAGGGGAATCATGGTCGCGTTCCACGCGTCGGCGCTGGACGGGGTCGCCCGCAACCCGGCGCTGCCGACACCGTTGCTGCTGCGCTTGCTCGCCTTCGACGGCGGCGGTGACGGCCCGCCCCGTCACGCCCTCCAGCGGGCCGGACTTCCCGAGCCGGCCGTCGCGGTGATCCTGGCTCACCCGAACCCTGGCGCTCGGATCGACTTCGCGATGAGCACCAGGGCCGAGCCCGCGCAGCGGGCCCGGCTTGCGGACGACCCTTCCCCCAAGGTGCGGGCCGCTCTCGCGTACGGACCCGAGTGGCGCGACCCGCGGACGACGGTCGCGCCGTTGCCAGACGACGTGTGCGCCCGCCTGCTCGACGACCCCGACCCTTCCGTACGGGCGGCCCTGCTGGACTCGCCCCATCTGGTGCCGTCGTTCGTGGCCTCGCTGGCCACGCACCGCGATCCGGCAGCGCGCCGGAGTGCGGCGCGCGCATGGGAGAAGCTGCCGCCGGGCGAGCGGTCGGCGCTGCTTGCCGACCCCGACCCCGAGGTGCGGCGGGCCGCCGCGCTGGGGAAGTGCCGGGGGGACGCACGCGTCACCGCCGAACTCCTCCGCGATCCGAAGTCCGCCGCCGAGGCGCTGCGACGTGGGCTCCTCCACCGCGCCGACGCCGAACGGTGCGTCGCCGAGCGGACGCACCTGGCCGCCCTCGCCGAGAACCCGTCGCTGCCCACCGACCTCGTGGAGCGGCTCGCCGTCGACCCCGACGAGGCCGTACGGCTCGCGGTCTCCCTCAGGCCAGAACTGGACGAGACACGACGCATGTCGATTCACTTCACAGTGGATGCCTTCGCCAGAGGGAACGTGAAGTGGGTACGGGACGGCCTCTCCGACCCCGAGGTGCTGCGACGCGCCGCGACCTCCGCCCACCCGCTGCTCCGGCGCACCGTCGCCCAGAGCCCCCACCTGCCGCCCGACCTCATGCGCCTGCTCGCGCGCACCGAGGATCCGCTGGTGGAAGACCTCTTGGGCATATACCACCCCGACACCCCGGAGGAGGTCCTGATGCGTGTGTACGCGCGGCTCGGTGGCACGTTCTCCGCATGGATGGCAGAGACTCACCCCCGCTTCCCCCGCGAGGGGCTCGCCGCGCGCTACGCGGACCACCCGGACGGCAACTACCGTCGGCTGGCCGTCCGGGACCCGGCCGCCACACCCACGCTGATCGAACGGCTCAGCCATGACCCTGCGGTCTGGACTCGCCAGGCGGCGGCCAGCGACCCGCGCCTCCCGTTCCACCGGCTCCGCGAGGCGCTTCATGTCCCTGAACTGGCCTCCAGCGCGGGTGCCAACCCGGCGCTCCCAGAGGACGAGATGGCCGCTGTCCTGGACAGGGTCGGCGTTCCCGCCTGACCGCCGAGCAGAACCGCCCGGCCCTGCGCCGCTCCCCTACAGCTCGTCCGGGCGGTCCCCAGATGCGAAGGCCATGATCGATAGGACATCCCCTAGTGTCCGACCTCGGGGCGCGGCCCGACGTCGGCGAACCGGCGGATCCGGTCCTGTTCGTTGGTCTCGTCAGAGGCGTCGAAGTGCCGCACCTGGTTCCACCAGCGATCATGGTCATAGCCCTCGCAGTGGTTGAACTCGTGGGCCGTACTCCGTAGCCGCTGCCACTCGCGCACGATCGCGGCCCGCTGCCACGTCTCTGGCCGCTCCACTGCGAGCAGGGTATGCAGGAGCCCGGCCGAGTCGCAGACCAAGATGAGCAAAGACCGCATCGCGAAGGACGTCTCACCAGTCTCGCCGACCTCCTCGTACACCCGCCCCAACTGGACGTTGAGGAACGTCTCCAGGGCGTGAACGTCCTCAGGCCTGAGGTCTTCCGCGTAGATGAGGGTGCGCTCGGACGGCGGGGTGGTCATGCGGGTGGGAGCTCCGATCCGTGCGGTGCCAGCCGAATCAGCTCCGGTGACACTGAGCAATTCTCGGAGAGGTGGCTGACACTGTAAACCACACAAAAGACCAGCTCATCATGCCTGCCGCGTATAAGAGATCCAGATAACGGCCTGCTCATCCGTCAAAAACTCGACCGGCACCCCGGACCTCCAGACAGTCGATCAACACGACTGCCGAAGGTTCATCCCTCACAGAAGCCCAGGTCAAAGCCCTCAGCAAGACCGGGCAGGCTTAGCGCCGGTTTCCGTTCCAATGTTCCTCGGCCCCCGGACAGCGGCGGGGGTGAGCTCTCCGGAGAAGAGGTAGGCGTGGTTCGCGCCGGCAGCCGCGTCCCAGTCGTCGCACATCCCAGGATCGTTCTGGCGGAAGAACACCGCGACCACGCCGATGTCGAGGGGGAGGTGGGCGAGGAACTGCATGGCTCCGTCGCACTCGCGGCACCTCGGCCAGACGAATCCACTTGGGACGAGCGGGACCCCTCCGGTGCGAGGTGCGGGCGCGTCGGCCGCGGTCTCCCCGTCGTGGATCAGCAACATGGCCGCATCCAGGGGTCAGCTTTTCGGGTCGAGCGACTGGGCCGGGTGTTCGCTGCAAAAGCCTTCTGTCCGAACATCGGCATGCCGGGACCGGCAGCCGTCGATTGGCGGGCGTTTGTCAGTTGTCGACGGGCCACGTGCTTCCTCACGTGCCGGCCTGTGTGCGGCGTGCGTAGGCGCGGGCCGCACGGGCGCGGTCCCCGCAGCGCACCGAGCACCAGTGGCGGCGGGCGTGGGTGCGCAGCAGGTAGCGGCGGCAGGGAGCCGAGTCGCAGGCGGCGAGCCGTTCCGTGTCCGGGCCGGTGAGCAGGTCGGCGGCGTCGGCCGCCAGGACGGCCAGCACGTGGTCGACGATCTGGTCGGCGGGATGGGCCTGGACCCGGTGCAGGCCCTGCGCGGGGCCCCAGCGCAGGAGCGCGGCCGCGGGAGTGCGGGTCAGTGCGTCGTTGACGGCGTTCAGGGCCCCGTCCGGTGCGGGGAGGGCTTCGATCTGGGACGCGAGCAGTGCGCGCACCTGATCCCGCAGGGCGCGCAGCCGGGCCGCGCACGCCTCGTACAGCGTGGTGCCGACTGGCACGAGGTCACGTTCGACCAGCCACTGCGCCGCTGCCTCGGGTGAGCCGAGCGGATCCAGGACCTGGCCGCCCGGCAGGACGAGCATGGTGTTGGCGAAGTCGAGCGCGGGGTACCGCTCCGCGCCCGGTGCGGGCGGCGGAGCGGAGCGGGCGGGCTCGCCGGTCGCGGTCTCTCTCATGGTTCTCATGTTAAGTCTTGCGTTTCTCCGTGAGAGTCGACTAGCTTCACTTCACGGTAAAACATCCTTCTATCCGTGAGGATATGATGACCAGTAAGCATGCCGAACGGACCCCGGTCAGCGTCTTCGGCGGTCCGACCGCCCTCATCGAGTACGGCGGGCTGCGGTTACTCACCGACCCCGCCTTCGATGCCCCCGGTGAGTACCCCCGGGGCAACGGCCACGTCCTCACCAAGACCGCGCCCGCCGCCGTCGACCCCGCTGAACTCGCCCCGGTCGACGTGGTCCTGCTCTCCCACGACGAGCACCCCGACAACCTCGACCACTCCGGCCGTGCCCTGCTGGCCGGCATCCCGCTGGTCCTGACCACGCGCGGCGGCGCGGACCGCCTGGGCGGCACCGCCCGAGGGATGGCCCCGTGGGACACCGTCGAACTGCCCCGCCCCGACGGCGGCACCCTGACGGTGACCGCCGCCCCCGCCCAGCACGGGCCCGAGGGCTGCGAACCGGTCACCGGCGAGGTGATCGGATTCGTCCTGACCGCCCCCGACCTGCCCACCGTCTACGTCAGCGGCGACAACGCCTCACTGGACATGGTCCGGCGGATCGCCGACCGCTTCGCCCCGGTGGACACCGCCGTCCTCTTCGCCGGCGCCGCTCGTACGGCCCTGTTCGACGGCGCCCTGCTCACTCTCGACAGCACCCAGGCCGCCGAAGCCGCCACCATCCTCGCGGCCCGCCGCGTGGTTCCCGTCCACTTCGACAGCTGGGGCCACTTCACCGAGGGCCGCACCCACCTGGTCGACGCCTTCACGGCGGCCGGGCTGCTGGATCGCCTGGAGCTGGCCGGGGCGTGAGTCGCCGTCGCGCACGCCGAAGGCTCTGCGGGGGCGGGCCCTGCCGTCCGCCGGGGTGAGCAGTCTGCTGCGGCGGCCGCGAACTACACCTGGGAATCGACTGGTTGGATACTTCCGATGCGGCTCCCGGCCGCCGGCACCACTCTGCCGATCGTCGTGGCGAGCGCCGCTCCGAGGAGGCTGACGCCCACCAGGGTCAGCCAGATCGAGGCGGCCCCGGTGGACAGCAACCCGGAGAGCGCGGCCGGAGCGACCGCTCCCGCGACCGTCACGGCGAGCTGGTTGAGGGCCAAGTACCGGCCGCGGAGAGCGTCTGGGGCACTCTCCGCGGCGACCGTCGACGTGATGGGGCCGCCGAGGATCTCACCGAGGGTGTAGCTGCCGGCGCCGAGCAACACCACGCCGACCGCGAGGGCGAGCCCGGCCACGTGGCCGGCGGCGAGAAACAGGAGGTAGCCCGCCGCGAAGCATGCGTGTCCGGCGACGAGGACGCGGCTGCGGATCCGCCCGCCGAGCCGACCGACGACGACGCCCTGGCCGAAACCGACCATCAGCGTGTTGAGCGTGAACACCGCGCCGGCCGTCCACCCGGGCAGTCCCAGCACGTCCACGGCGTAGACCGGTATCGCGATGTTGAGGGCGAACAAGGAGATGGCGAAGCACAGTTGATGCGCGACCAGTGACAGGTACGGCCGGTCCCGGAGCACGCGCCCCCAGCCGCCGGCAGGGTCCTGGCCCGCCTCGGGGCGGACGTTCGGCACGGCCAGCATCAGCACGAACGCGGCGACGTAGGACAAGGCGTTGGCGACCACGATCGCGGCGTAGGCGCCCTGAGTGCCGATGCTCACGGCGACGGCGGAGAGGAGCCCGCCGAGCGCGTAGCCGAGGTTGCGCGCCGACCCCAGGAGACCGAACCAGCGCTCGCGTTGGCCGGGAGCGGCCAGCGTCGTGACGGTCACGCCGTAGCAGCTGAAGAACACCGCCCGCCCGGCGCTGTTCAACCAGGCGCAGAGGGCGATCTGCCAAGTCTGGCCCACGACGAGATAGCCGGCGAAGCCGAGCGCCTGGGCCAGGTTCGCCGCCTGCAACACCGGCTTGGTGCCGTACCGGTCGACCAGTCCTCCGGCCAGCGGACCTGCCGGGAGCGCCAGCAGCCCGGCCGTCGTCAGTGCCGCGCCCACCTGCACCAGCGTCAGCGACGTCGTGGCCAGGAAGTAGAGCATCGAAACGGGGATGAAGACACCGGTGCCGAGCGAGTCGATGACGATCGCCGCGACGAAGCGACCGTGCCGGGGCGAAGAGGAACGGGGCGTGTGATCGATTAGGGACACGAACAGGAAGGTATAGATTCTATACCGGTATACACAACGCTACCGGGAGTCGCGCATGGGCAAGGCCTACAACGTCATGGCAGCGACCTGCCCCAGTCGCACCGTTCTGCACCGGATCGGGGCGCGCTGGACGGTCTTCGTCGTCAACGCGCTGGACGCCGGGCCGATGCGCTTCACCGCGCTCAAGGCGCACATCCGGGGGATCACACCGAAGGCGCTCACCGAGACGCTCCGCGCGATGGAGTACGACGGCCTGGTCTCCCGCACGGAGATTCCCGCGCATCCCCCGCATGTCGAATACGCCCTCACCGACCTCGGCCGGTCACTGCTGACACCCCTGCGTGCCGTCCGGGAATGGGCCGAGAGCCACGTCCCCGACATCGAACGCGCCCGTGCACATGCCGCCGCCGGTTCTTCTTCGCGGCCGGACCTGTGACGGGGTGTGGGCCGGACCGGTGACGGGGTGTGGGCCTGACCTGTGAGGGGGTGTCGGCCGGACCCCCGACGGAATGTGGGGTGCGGCCCCCCTCCCCGGAAAGCGGGGAGGGGGGCCGCACCCCGGGCCGTCAGTGCTTGGCGGCCGTGGCGCCCATGGCGGGCGGGGCGGCGTCGACGCCCCAGGTGGTGGGCGTGTCGGAGAGGTTGATCCGGATCGTGCCGGCGTGGAGCAGGTTCTCGTGGGAGAGCCAGC
This sequence comes from Streptomyces sp. NBC_01335, assembly GCF_035953295.1. Classification (GTDB taxonomy): domain Bacteria; phylum Actinomycetota; class Actinomycetes; order Streptomycetales; family Streptomycetaceae; genus Streptomyces. The sequence goes on along the minus strand of NZ_CP108370.1, from coordinate 584,425 downwards.
TCTGGCGCAGCTTGCCCTTGCCGGTGGTCACGGAGGACACGTACTGGAGCTTCGAGGAGCTCGCGCCGGGAGCTTCGATGCTGATCGTGCGGCCGTGCTCCGGCCGGATCTCGACCTTCTCGAACATCGGCGCGGTGACGACGTAGTTGGCGGAGCCGGGCTGGGCCTCGAAGACGCCGGCCATGGCGAAGACGAGCAGCGACGAGGTGGCGCCGAGGTCGTCGTTGCCGGGCATGCCGTACGCGTCATCGGTGAAGAGGGTCCGCATCGCGCGCAGTACGGACGAGGTCTTCCACGGGGAGTCGGTCCACGTGTACATCCACGGGGTGTGGAAGTCGGGCTCGTTGTTGGGGTTGAAGGCGAAGTTGTTGTGGTAGTCGTACGCCCCCGTCACCCAGCTCTCCTTGGCGGCCTTCGCCGGGTCGGCGAGCACGGCCGGCAGGTCGAAGAAGGTGTCGAGCCGCTGCTCGGCCTTGTCCTCGCCGCCCATCAGGCCGTACAGGGTCTGCGGGTCCTGCTGGGCCAGCCACTGGTACTGCCAGGCGGTGCCCTCGTGGAAGGCGCCGGACTGGGTGGGGTCGGGGTCGCCGGCGACGGTGCCGTCGGCGTTGCGGGTGACGGGGAAGCCGGTGAACCCCTGCGAGGTCACGTCGTCGTCCCAGAGGGTGGTGAAGTTGTCGCAGCGCGAGGCGAGGGTCGTGGCCTTGTCCTGGTAGCCGAGGCCCTCGGCCATCGTGGACAGCGCGCAGTCGGCGAGCGCGTACTCCAGCGTGGCGGAACCGGCCTGGCGGCTGTCGCCGTACGTGTAGCCGGGCAGGTTCTGGTAGGCGACCCAGCCGTTCTGGACGTAGGTCGGGTTGCCGTCGCGGCCGCGGAAGAGCGACTGGTCCGCGGGGACCTCGTTGACGTTCTTCCAGAGCGCGTCGAAGAGCCGGCGCGAGGTGGTCCTGTCGAGCAGACCGCGGTTGTAGAGGTCGACGACCCAGGGGGTGATGGGGTCACCGCTCATCACGTTGGTCTCTCCGCCGCCGAGACCCCAGCGCGGCAGCCAGCCGCCGTCCTGGTAGATGTGCAGCACGGACTTGGCCATGTCGGTGGCCTTCTCCGGGTTCACCAGGGCCACCAGCTGGTTCTGCGAACGGTAGGTGTCCCAGAGCGAGAACATCTGGTAGTACGTCGAGTCCGCGCGGTGCACCTGGTCGTCGAAGCCTCGGTAGCGGTTGTCGACGTCGGAACCGATCGACGGGTGCAGCAGCGAGTGGTAGAGCGCGCTGTAGTAGGTGCGCTGGTCGGCGGTGGTGCCACCGGCCACGCGCATCCGGTTCAGCTCGTCCTTCCAGGCGTCGTGCACGCCGGCCCGGGCCTTGTCGAACGACTTCGGCTGCTCGGCCTTGCGGTTGAGACGCGCGCCGTCGACCGAGGTGTAGGAGAGACCCACCGAGGTGCCGACCTGGTCGCCCTTGGACGGGTCGAAGGAGAGCCAGGCCCCGGCGCGCTTGGTGCCGCGCGTCGCCTCGCGGGCGCCCGGGGTGAGGGCGTCGTCGGTCCAGGTGCCGAACGTCGAGAACTTCCGGTCGAACTTGGCGCTGAAGAAGACCCGGTAGCGCTCCTTGCCGGTCTCGCCGCAGAAGTTGCCGCCCTGGAGCCAGCCCTCGACGGTGTCGTCGCCGACCACCTTGACGTCACCGGCGTAGGTGCTGCCGTTGCTCTGGCCGGTCTCGATCAGCACGTTCTCCGAGTCCGACCCGGCCGGGAAGGTGTAGCGGTGCTGGCCGGTGCGCTCGGTCGCGGTGAGTTCCGCCTCGATGCCGTTGTCGAGCTTCACGCCGTAGTAGCCCGGCGAGCGGGTCTCGTTGTCGTGGCTGAACTTGGCGCCGTACTGCGCCGGGTCGGACGAGGTGACCGCGCCGGTGGTCGGCATGAACCGGAAGTTGCCCATCGTCTGACAACCCACGCCCGAGAGGTGCGTGTGGCTGAAACCGAGGATGGTGTCCTGGGCGTAGTCGTACGAGGCGTACTTGTTCAGCTGCGTGTCGGGGCTCAGCTGCACCATGCCGAACGGCGCGGAGGCCCCGGGGAAGGTGGTCCCGTCGCCGTTGTTGCCGATCGACGTGTCGACCAGCGTGGTGGGGTCGGCGGCGAACTTCGGCCCCTGGGAACGGGAGTTCGCGACGCCGGAGGTGGCGGAAGCCGCGACCATCGTGGTGGCGATCAACAGGACGCCGAACACGCGCCTTTTCAGCGCTTTCATCGCATTCCTCTCGTACGACAACGTTGTCAGAGTCGAGCCCGATGATCTTTGCTGCTCGGGCATGGTCCCGTCAACCCGCGGACGGCTCGCTTCCGTTCTGCTTCCGTTCCGCTTCCGCCCGGCCTCCGCGCTGCCCACGTGCTGCTTCCGTCGCGCCTGCGTCCCCGCTCAGACCCCGGTGACCTTGGCGCTCGCCGACACCTCGTAGACCAGGGTGACCGTGCGCCGGCCGCCGGGCGGGAGGGAGACGTCCCAGCGGGCGATGCCCTCGGCGTCGAACACGTCCGGGGCGGGGGAGCACGCGTCCTTGCGCAGGTGTACCTCGACGGCGGAGACCTCGGAGACGGGGACGCGCTCCCGGAGGGCGACCACCCGCTCGTCGCTGTCCCCGGGGGCGGAGAACCGCGACAGATGCAGCCGCACCGTGCGGGTGACCACGGTCCGCTGGGTGAGGCCTGTGGTGTCGCGGGACTCTTCGGCCTCCCGGACCACGTGGAAGTCGTCGCGGCTGCCGAAGGCCAGCTCGACCGGCCCGCCGGGGGCGGTGAAGTCCAGCGTGCCGCGGCCGCTGAACCCGCTTCCGCGGACCAGGTCCACGGGGCCGGCGAGCAGCGCGTGGCCGGAGCGGTTGTCGAACCGCACCACCTGGGTGACGAGCGGGGACAACTCCGGTGCGCAGGCGTACTCGTCGCGCGCGGCGGCAGTGAACGCGGAGAGCGGTACGCGGTGGGCGCGGCCGTCACCTCGTACGGAGACCGGCGCCGGCGCCTTCAGCACCCGCGCCTCGCCGCCGTCGTCCACGCCCGGGAGGCCGAGCACCGGGACCGGGCCGAGCGTCGCGATCTCCTCCTCGCGGAAGTCGACCTCGACCGTGCGGCGTTCCGCCGCCGGGCGGTCCCGCAGCGTCAGCCGGTCCTCGGCCAGCCGGGGCGGCACGCCGGCCGACGCCGAACGGGCCGTCGACAGGGTCAGCGGCACGTCCGACCAGTCCTCACCCGTACGCTGCCAGACCACCGCGTCCGTCTCCAGCGTCAGGGAGCCCCCGTCGAGCACGGCCCGGTAGGCCGGCCGCCACAGCGCGCACGGGGTGAGGTGGGTCAGACGCAGCCCGGCCGGTCCGGCGGCCGCGGCCTCCACGGTCAGCTCGATGTGGCCGACGAGTTCGGCGGGTTCCTCCTCGGCGAGGGCCATGACCCTTCCCGCGTCGGCGAGTTCCTCGTCGAGCGCGGCCAGCTCGGCCCGTACGGAGCGGAGTTGCTCCTCGCACGTGTCGCGCTCCTCGTCCACCCGGTCCAGTTCGCCGGCCCAGCGGGACTGCTCGGTCTCCCCGTGGCCCGCGCCCTCGCCGATCTCCCGCAGCAGATCGGCGGCGAGCCGGCCGAGGAGGTCGAGCCGGGTGAGCAGACGGTCGCACCGCCGCTCCAGAACCGGCCGCTCCTCTTCGAGGGCGCGCACCCGGTGGCGCAGCGGAGAGTCCTCCCCGGTGAGCGGCTGCGGCCCCCGCGGTGTCCACGTACGGACGATCCGCGCGTCGAGGACGGACGCGGGGTACGGGGCGGTCAGTTCGGCGTGCAGGCTCCGGTCGACGGCCAGCGCGCTGACCGGGCCGAGACGGAGCCGCTGGACCCCGGCTTCCAGGTCGAGCACGACGGCGCGTTCGACGTGGGCCCGGTCTTCGAGGCACGTGACGGCGGTGACGGGGAGGGGAAGAGGCTTCGGGGCCGTGGACATGGCGGGTGTCAGCTCCTGCGGTTGCCGCCGACCAGGGCCTTGCCGGTCGGGATGCGGATCTCGTAGCCGCCGTCGAGGGCGGCGGTGGCCCCTGCGGGCAGGTCCAGTCGCCAGATACGGGTGCCCGGCGCGTACCGGTCCGGCCCCACGCTTTCCACCGGCGCCGCCCAACCGGCCCGCTCCTCGATCCGGACGTCCGGATCGGAGGTGACGGGCACCCGCTCGTGGACCTCCACGCGGACGGGGCGCGCGAGCCCGTTGGCCAGTTCCACGCGGACACCGTGGTTGAGCACCGTGGTGTTGCCGCGCAGGCCGGAGGCCGACTCGTGCAGGTTCGTACGGCGCGTGACGCGGACGCCCTCGGCCGGCCCGAGCCCCACCCGGCGGACACCGCCGGGGGCGAGCGTGGGCAGCGCGGCGGTCAGCAGGAACTCGTCGTCGACGGTGACCTCCACCGGCCCGGCCAGCAGCGCCTGGTCGGTCGCGTTGGAGAGCACCAGCGTCGCGTAGACGGTCTGCTCCACGGACGGCACGCAGAGGTACTCGGCGCGCAGACCGACCGGGACCTCGCCGACGGTGACGGTGTGCCAGGTGCCGTCGGACGGTACGTCGGCCCGGGCGGCGGCGTCGAAGCGGTGGTCGAAGGAACCCGCCGACTCCCGGGGCCGCACGGCCTGTCCGGGCAACGGCAGCGAGGCCACCGCCTCGGCGCGGCGGCGGTGCTCGGCCACCACCGGATCGTACGGCGCGTCGGCGAAGAGCCTGCCCCGGCGGCCGCCCTGCTCGTCGGGGCCGGAGAGGACGAGGCTCTGGTAGTCGAGCTCGGCGCTGCTCGGCCTGGGAGGACCGGCGGGCGGTGACGGGGGCGGGGGAGGTGCCGTGACCGGAGGGGGAGACCCCGGGGCCGCGGGGGCCGGGGCGCCGAGTGCGGCTGCGGCAGGCGCCGCCCCGTAGGACATGCCGCCCGGCGCCGGGGGGCCTCCGTGCTTCGCCCGGGACCGCATCGGCGCGGACGGCGGCGGGGGCGGCGGTGGGGCGGAGAGGAACTCGGCCGGGGCGCCGCCGGCCATCAGCGAGGCCGCCCGTGCGGTGACGGGCGAGGCCGTGCGGGGGCCTGCCGCGTCGTACCCCGAGAAGAGGCCGGCGAGTCCGGCCGGAGGCTCACGCCACCCGGCCGGCGCGGGGGCGGGCTGGCTGCGCCCGATCCGGATCGAGCGGAGCTTCGGAAGGTCGGTCCGGCGCCGGAGATCGGCGGTGGCCAGGGCGATCCGCACGCCGGTCCAGTCCTCGCCGGTCCGCTGGGCGACCGAGGCGCGCAGCACCAGACGGCCGCCGCCGTCGCCCTGCCGGTACGCGAGGCGGTAGGCCGGCACCCAGACGGCGCCGGGCACGCCGTACTCCAGCTCCAACTCCGCCTCGCCGGTGCCGTCGAGGGTCAGGACCGCGCTGACCGTGGCCCCGACGTGCGCCGACGGCGCGTCGGTGGAGGCGCGGGCGAGCCGGTCGGCGGCAACCTCCGCCTCGTGCTCCGTCACGAGCAGGGCTTCCTCCAGCTCGGCCAGGCGGTGGTGGAGCCCCGTCAGGCGTTCGTCGACGAAACCGGCCAGTTCCAGCCACGCGTCGACCGGGGTACGGCGGTGCTGCGGGTCGTCGCGCTTACGCGGGGGCGGTACCGGGCGGAGCGCCCCGACCTCCTCGATCCGGCTCACCACGCGGTCCCGGCGCCCCCGCGCCGCCTCGCACGCGTCCTTGAGCCGCTCGGCCTCGTCCCGCAGGCCCTGGGGTGCGTCCGGGCCGAGCGGTCCGGCCCCCGCCTCCACCCTGGCCTCGGTGACGCGCAGCCCGGAGGCGCCCAGCACCCGCGCCCGCAACGAACCCGGGTCGACGGTGCGGGGCAGTCCCGTCACCCGTACCCGGCCGTCGGACGGTACCCGGCCCCGCGTCAGGCGGCGGCAGACCGCGCCCTGTGCGTACACCACGACCGAGTCGAGGGTCGATTCCCAGCTCTGCGTCGATCCAGCCGTCATGTGCTCCGCACCCCCGCCGTGTTCATGCCGAACGCAGCTTACGCCGGGGCGCTCCTGGCGTCCGCCGTCCGACCGGAAGAGGGGGTGATCGGGAAGGGCGGCGGGGCCGAGTCCCGTTCCTCACCGGTCGTGCGACGAGGACTCGTGCGCGACCGCGCCGGGAATTGATCCTCATTCCTGTCCCTTTCCTGCCCTTTTTCGTCTGCTGGGAAAGCCGGGGTCTGTACGTGAAACCCGAAGCGTTGGCGGGCGGGTTGTCCGGACGAGTCGTCGGAAATGCTGGTACTGGCGCGATTGCGGCCCTGCGGGTGGGTGCGGGATACCACTCCGCAGCGTCTTTTCGGGGATGCGAGGACGGTGCGGGGCCCGCCGTGAGGCCCGCAACGGAACCTTGTGGCCGCCCCTCGGGCCGATGGCCGCGTCCGTGGAATCAGCGCCGCCTCCTCGTGTTCCGCCTGGTAAGGGGCGGTGAGGTGGGGATGCCCTTCGAGTCGGGTGGATCCAGACACCGGGGATTCGCTCACCCGTGGCGAAGGGAATGGAAAGGAGTCCACTTCGAATTAACTTCTCCTTTCCTCGGTATTTGTCGACCGTATCTCCTGCTGGATTCCGGACGTGCGGTTTTCGGGTCGACAATAGGTGCACCACCGGGAGTACCCCCCATTCGTCACAAAGATCTTCTTGTCATATGCGCAAAGTGTTGTTCTCATGCTCACGGCGCATGCGGGGGTGCGCGAAGTGTGATGACGAGGGGGGAATTGGTGCGCACGCGTTCGAGGAGACAGGGACGGCCGAGGGGCCCGCTGGTGGTGCTGACGGTTGCCGCGCTCCTGCTGGGCCCGCTGCCCGCGGCGGCGTGGGCGGGCCCGCGTACCGGGCCGGTGGCCCAGGACGTCGCTCCGCCGAGTGAGGCCGTGCAGGCATCGGCGGAAGCGAAGAAGTCCGGCGAACGGGTCGAGGTGGTGGGGGAGCGGTCGCAGGACACGACCGTCTGGGCGAACCCCGACGGCTCCACGTTCACGCTGGAGCAGTCGGCGGTGCCGGTCCGGGTGGCGACGTCCGACGGTGGCTGGCGGACCCCGGACGCGACGCTGGTGCGCGGGGCCGACGGGACGGTCGCACCCAAGGCCGCCGCCGTGTCGATGGAGTTCTCCGGCGGCGGTACGCACGATCCGCTGGTGCGGATCGAGAAGGACGGCAAGTCCCTCTCGCTGGGGTGGCCCGGGGCACTGCCCGAACCGGAACTCGACGGGGCGAGCGCTCTGTACCGGAACGTCCTGGACGGCGTGGACCTGAAGGTCACCGCGTCCACCGAGGGGTTCCGTCACGTGCTGGTCGTCAGGACGCCGGAGGCCGCCGCGCAGCCGGAGCTCGAACAGATCGACTACTCGTTGCGGGCGTCGGGACTGAGTGTCACCGAGAACAGCGGCGGCGGGTACGACGCCGTCGACGCCGACGGCAACTGGGTGTTCCGCGCGCCGAGGGCGCAGATGTGGGACTCCGCCGGTCCGGACTCCGCCACTCCCGCCCCGGACGAGGCGGTCACGTCGACCGCCGTCGTGCGGAGTCCGGCTCGATCCTCCGTGACCCGGGCCGACTACGCCGAGGACACGGCCCAGGGCGCAGCGCCGGGCGCCGGCGGTGACGGAACGGGCGTGGAGCCCGCGGCCGGTGACACGACGAAGCCGATGGACGTCTCGGTCGGCCAGGACGTGCTGACGGTCACCCCCGACGCCGGGATGCTGGCGCACACGGAGGCGGAGGACTTCCCGCTGTACATCGACCCCACCGTGTCGTGGGGCGAGGCGGAGCGGACGCTGCTGCGCTCGGACGGCTACGAGTCGTACGGCTGGGGCAACGGTGACGACGGCCAGGGCCAGGGCGTCGGCAAGTGCGGTAACTGGGGCGGATATTACTGCGGCCCCGGGTACACGCAGCGGCTGTACTTCGAGTTCGCGCCGGACAAGCTGAAGGGCAAGCGCGTCCTGGACGCCACCTTCCGGGCGACCGAGCCGTGGGCGTTCCAGTGCGACCCGCGCTGGGTGCAGCTGTACCGGACGGGCAACATCTCCTCGTCCACCACGTGGGCGTCCCGCCCGACCCACCTCGACCTGGTGGGCGACCGGGACGTGTCGGCGGGACGCGGCTCCTCGTGCGATCCGGACACCCCGGCGGCGCCCATCGAGTTCAACGACGACCCGAGTGAGACCTACGAGAACCTCACCCCGACCGTGCGGGACTTCGCCGAGGGCAAGTTCTCCCGTCTCACGCTGGCGCTCAAGGCCAAGGACGAGACCGACGCGTCGGCCTGGAAGCGCTTCCGCAACGACGCCGTCCTCGTCGTCACCTACGTGGGCCTGCCAGCAGTGCCGACCAACCCGGCCGTCGCCTCCACATGCGAGACCACCGAGACCGACCCTAGCTGGATCTCCGACCCAACGCCCAGGTTCAGCGCACAGGTGCAGACGGCGGCCGGCGGTGAGGCCGGGGCTACTCTGCGGGCGCATTTCTACGTGCAGCAGAAGACCTCCGCCGGCTGGGCGACCGTAGCAACCGAACCCGTCGCGCCGTCGAGCGGCTTCGTGGCGGACAACGCCACGGTCCCGGTGGACTCGCCGATCACACTGGCGCAGAACTCGCCTTACCGGATGGCGGTGTTCACTCGCTCCTACTACAACAACGGGGCGAACCAGATCGAGGGCCACAGCACGCTGACGACGAAGGGATGGTGCTACTTCACGATCGACTCGACCCGGCCCAAGGCGCCCGCCGTCACCACGCCCTCCGGGGCGGTGTACGCGGTGTGTCCGGACGACGGTGACGGCTGCGGGGCCGCGACCGGTGGCCCGGGCGTGGCGGGTCAGTTCACCTTCACCAGGAACTCCGCGGACGCCAACGTCGTGGCGTACGAGTACAGGCTCGCGACCGACAAGGCGTGGACGAAGGTCTCGGCGACGACGTCGGTCAGCCGGAGCATCAAGCCCGCCCTGTCCGGCGTGCAGGTTCTCTACGTACGCGCCGTGGACAGCGTGGGCACCGGGCAGTCCGGCGAGACCACCGCGGTCCGGTTCAACGTCGCCGAGGGCGAAGGGCCCGCAGGCCTCTGGCACTTCGACGACGGCGCCCCCGGCTCCGCGGTGACGGTCGCGGCGGACAAGGGAACGGCGCCGGGCAGCCGGCACGATCTCACGCTGCACGAGGCCGGTGCGGGCTGGTCGTCGTTCGCCCGCCGGGGAGACGGCGACAGGTCGCTGTGGCTGAACGACACTGCCAACACCACGCAGCAGACCGGCTACGCGGCGACGTCGAGCCCGGTGGTGAACTCGCAGTCCTCGTTCACCGTTTCGGCCTGGGCCTACCCCACGGACGACACGGCCTTCCGTACGGTGCTCTCCCAGACCGGCAGCGACAACCGGGGCTTCTCGCTCTACTACTCGCCCGGTGTCGGCCGCTGGGTGTTCCTCATGCAGTGGTACGTCGGCGCGGAGCGCCGGTACATCGGGGCGAACGCCAACCTGTCGCCCGGGATCACTCTGAAGGCGTGGACCCATCTGGCGGGTGTCTACGACGGTGAGGCGCACACGATCAGCCTCTTCGTGAACGGCCGGCGGCAGGGCAATGCCGTCGCGGTCCCGCAGGAGGGGTGGCCGACCGCGGTCGACAGCGGCCTCCAGATCGGCCGCGCCAGCGCGGGCAGCGGCACGTTCAACAACTACTGGAAGGGCCGAGTCGACGAGGTCGCGGCCTACCAGTCGGCACTGCCGGACGCCGAGGTCGCCAAGGTGGCCGAGCTCCTCAACCCGGACGGGAGTCAACGGTCGACCGCACTGGTCGCCGCATGGCAGCCCCGGGGCAGTACCGGCACCGCGGCTCTCGCGGACACGACCAGCGTGTACGGCCGCAGCCTGCAGCTCAACGGCGGAGCCTCCGTCGCCGACGACGCGATCGTGCTGGACGGTGTGGACGACTCGGTCACCACCGCAGGTCCGGTCGTGGACGACCGGGAGTCCTTCACCGTGACCACCGAGGTCGAGCCGGATACGGCCGCACTGGACGCGGACCCCGACAAGGACGGTTACGCGGTCCAGGTCCTCGGCCAGCGAAGCGCGGACGGCTCGGCCTGGGGTCTGTGGCACCAGCGGTCCGGCGTCAAGCAGTACATGGACGAAGAGACGGGGGAACTGCTCGACCGTCCAACCTGGTTCTGGCGCTTCGGTCGTCTCAACAGCGACGGGACGTTCGACGCGGTCGAATCCGACGAGGCGGCGTCCGACGGAGCGGTCCGCGTGACCGGGGTGTACGACGCCCAGGAAGGGACGATCCGGCTGTACCTCGCCTCCACGCAGAACGGTGAGGACACCGCGTACACCGCGGTGATCGGGTCCGGGGAGTTCGCCGGTGGCAAGGGGTACGTCAATGGCGCCTGGGGCCACTACCTGCGCGGCCGGATCACGGACATCCGGGTCTGGGCCGGCGCGGCGGCCGACAGCAGTCAGGTCGGCGGCCTCGTCGGCGTCGCTCAGGACGACGAGAGCGACGACGTGACCGAATGAGCCGGCGTGCGGCCGGTCCCTGACGCGGGACCGGCCGCACGTCCGTGCGCGTCATTTTCTGGCGCGGCCGTACGGACAGGGACCCACCTCCGTGCGGCCGCGCTCTCCACGCCCCGCGGCGTACAGCCCGCGGGCGTGATCTCCCGCTGCCCTCGCGTGAGGGCAGCGGTCCGTTCCACTGGATCTGTGACCCTATGGGGGCTGCTGGTGTTTGTCGGACGGGGCTCTCGCCCCAGGCTCGGGCGTGCCCTTGCCAGATATGTACTGTTCCTGGCGGTGACGGGTTCGCTGTCCGTCGTCGGCCTCACGGCGGCGGCTCAGGCGCAGGGAACCCCGCACGATCTGAAACCGCTGTGGGAGCGGAAGATCAGCAAGACCGAGGCGGTGACCGGTTTCGACGCCAAGAAGGGGCGCGCGACGGCCGCTTCGGGGCGGAAGAAGAACGAATCCCAGGCGAAGCAGGCGAAGAACGAGCAGAGGACGACCTGGCCCGGGAGCGGCGAGGGCCGTCTGACCGTGGGCGCGGCGGGCCGGGCCTCCGCCACCGAGGTGGGCGGGCTGCCGCTCGCCCTGAACGCACCGAAGGCGGAAGGGTCCGGCGGGAAGGCCGCGCCCGCGCTCGACGGCGGACCGGTCCGGGTGAAGGTGCTCGGCCACCGGGCGGCAACCGACCTGGGCATCAAGGGTGTTCTGCTCACGGCCCAGGCGCCGGAGGCCGGCACCGGGGAAATGAGCATCGGATACGGCGCGTTCGCGTCCGCCTACGGAGGCGGCTGGTCGGGGCGGCTCGGACTGGTCAGCCTGCCGCAGTGCGCCCTGACGACGCCCGAAAAGGCGGAGTGCCGTACCGCCACGGAGGTCGCGTCGATCAACGACGTCTCCGCACGGACCGTCACCGGAGCGGTCACCCTGTCGGCCACCGTACCCACGGTTCTGGCACTCGCCGCGACGACGTCGGCCGAGTCGGCGTCCGGTTCGGGGACCTTCGAGGCCACCCCGCTCTCACCGTCGGCCACGTGGGAGAGCGGTGACTCCTCAGGGGCGTTCACCTGGTCGTACCCGATCGGGACACCCCCCGCCCCCGGCCCCTCCCCGTCGCTCTCCATGGCCTACGACTCGGGTTCCACCGACGGGAAGACCGCGTCGACGAACAACCAGTCCACCCAGGTCGGTGAGGGCTTCGACCTGTCCGCGAACTCGTACGTCGAGCGGACCTACGGGTCGTGCGACGACGACGGGCAGACGGACAAGAACGACCTGTGCTGGAAGTTCGACAACGCCAGCCTGGTGCTCAACGGAAAGTCCACCGAGCTGGTCAAGGACGACACCACGGGCGTCTGGCGGCTGAAGAACGACGACGCCTCGACGGTCACGCTGTCGACCGGAGCCGACAACGGCGACGACAACGGCGAGTCCTGGACCGTCACGACCGGCGACGGAACCCGCTACGTCTTCGGCCTCGACAAGCTGCCCGGCGCCGGGACCGAGCACACCAACTCGGTATGGACGGTACCGGTGTTCGGCGACGACTCCGGCGAGCCGGGCTACGACAAGGGCAGCACCTTCGCGGACCGCGCGGTGACCCAGGCATGGCGGTGGAACCTCGACTACGTGGAGGACACCCACGACAACGCGATGTCCTACTGGTACACCAAGGAGACCAACTCCTACGGTAAGAACGGCGCGAGCACCGCGACCGCCGGCTACACCCGCGGCGGCTACCTCAACAGGATCCAGTACGGGCAGCGCGCCGCCTCCCTCTTCTCCGGAGTGACGTCCGCCCAGGTCGACTTCACGTACGCGGAACGCTGCACCGCCTCCGACTGCGCCGAACTGAAGGACGCCACCGCGCCGAACTGGCCCGACGTCCCCTTCGACTCGATCTGCGCGTCGGGCGCCACCTGCAAGTCGACCGGCCCCACGTTCTTCTCCCGCAAGCGGCTGACCCGCGTCGACACCTCGGTCTGGTCGGCGGCCACCAGCGCCTTCACCCCGGTGGACACCTGGGACCTCACCCAGGAGTACCTGGACGGCGGGGACATCGGTGACTCCACCGACCAGACCCTGACGCTCAAGAGCATCAAACGCACCGGCAGGAACGGCACCGCGATCAGCATGAACCCGGTGGCCTTCACCTACGACATGCGGCCCAACCGGGTCGACGGCGACCGGGACGACATCCTGCCGCTGACCAAGCCCCGCATCCGCACCGTCACGACGGAGACAGGAGCCGTCACCGACGTGACGTTCTCGGGCCAGGAGTGTGTCCGCGGCAGCGGCATGCCGACGGCCGAGGACAGCGACACCGCCTCCTGCTACCCCCAGTACTGGCACGTCAACGGAGCCAAGGACGCCACCGTCGACTGGTTCCACAAGTACCGGGTCACGGACGTCGTCACCAGCGACGAGCACGGCCCCGGCGAGACGATGGAGACCCACTACGCCTACTCCGGGGCCGCCTGGCACTACAACGACTCACCGTTCACCCCGGCCGACGAGCGCACCTGGTCCGTCTGGCGCGGCTACCGCAACGTCACCGTCACCCAGGGGTCCGGCTCCGGCCGGTCCAAGGTGACCTCGGTGTACCTCCAGGGCATGGACGGCGACCGGCTGCTCGGGTCCGACGGCAAGCTCGACCCCACCGCCCGGCGCAGCGTGACCGTGCCGGGCACGGACTTCGACGCGCTGGACGTCGCGGACCAGAAGGACAGCGAGCCGTACTCAGGCGCCCTGCGCCAGCAGACCACCTACAACGGCACCCTGCCCGTGTCGACCACCGTCTACGACCCCTGGTCCAAGAAGACCGCCACGCAGCACAAGTCGTACGCCGACACCGAGGCGTACTTCGCCCGCACCGGCAAGGAGACGGCGTACACCTACCTGACCGCCTCCGGGACCTGGCGTGCCGCGTCCACCAGCACCACCTACGACGACTACGGCATGGCGACCAAGGCCGACAGCACGGGTGACACCGCCAGGACCGGCGACGAGACCTGCACCCGCACCTGGTACGCCCGCAACGACAGCCTCGGCATCAACTCCCTGACCTCCCGCACCAGGGTGGTGGGACGGGCGTGCTCGGCCGCCGAGGCCGACCTCTCCCTGCCGGCCGCCGCGGCGACCGCCGGTGACGTCGTCTCGGACACCGCCACCGTCTACGACAATCCGAACGCCACCGCGTGGAGCGCGTCGCAGACCCCGACCCTCGGCGAAGCCACCTGGACCGGCCGGGCATCCGCCTACCCGGCGGCAGTCTCCGGCGGCGAACGCAACCCCTCGGCCTGGCAGACGGTCGGTACGTCGACCTTCGACGTACTGGGGCGCCCGCTGATCACGACCGACGCGGGCGGCAACGCCACCACGACGACCTACACCCCGACGACCACCGGACCCCTCACCCGGACCTGGACCAAGAACGCGAAGCTGTACAGCACCTACACCTACACCGACCCGGCGCGCGGACTGCCCACCCAGGCATTCGACGCGAACGGCAACATCACGGAGACGGCCTACGACGCCCTGGGGCGCACGACCGCGGTCTGGCTGCCCAACCGCAGCCACAGCGCCAACCAGAGCGCGAACCAGGTGTTCGCGTACTCCGTGTCCAACACCGCCCCGTCCTGGTCCTCGTCGGGCACCCTGAGGGAGGACGGCACCTACGCCACCACCTACACGCTGCTCGACTCCCTGCTCCGCCCCGTCGAGACACAGGCGCCCGGGGCGACCAGCGGCCGCATCCTGACCTACACCCACTACGACAACCGCGGCCTGGCCACCGAGACGTACGCCGACATCTACGATTCCGCCGCGCCCTCGGGCACGTACACGCAGCTCGAATACGGTGAGGCGCCCAGCCTCACCACCACCGGTCACGACGCGGCGGGGCGCGCCACCAGCACGACGTTCAGGACTGGCGGAGAGCAGAAGTGGCAGACCACGACCGCCTACACCGGTGACTCCACCGCCACCACAGGTCTGACCGGCGGATCGGCGACGCGGACGATCACCGACGCCCTCGGGCGCACCGTGGAGACCCGCAAGTACGCGGGCACCTCGGCCGCCGACAGCGAGTACGGCGCCCTCACGGGCCCGGAGTACAGCCGGACGCGCTTCACCTACACCCCCGACGGCAAGCAGAAGACGGTCACCGGACCGGACGGCGCCGCATGGTCGTACACCTATGACCTCTTCGGCCGCCAGGTCACGGCGAACGACCCGGACAAGGGCGCCACCAGCAGCGGGTACACGGCACTCGACCAGGTGTCCTGGACGAAGGGGGCGACCGGTCAGGCCGTGATCCTGGGCTACGACGTGCTGGGCAGGGTCACCGACACCTGGAAGGCGTCCGCGGGCGCGAACCTGGCCGACGCCACCGTCCTCGCCGCACAGAAGACCGCCGTCAATACGCTCACCCACACCACCTACGACACCGCCACCCTCGGCAAAGGCCTGCCCGCCGTCTCCACCCGGTACGTCGGGGGGATCGCCGGCAAGGCCTACGCCCAGAGCGTCACGGCGTACGACTCCCGCGCCAACTCCGTCGCGGGCAGCCTGACGATCCCGTCCGACGACGCGCTGGTGACCTCGGGCGCCCTCGCGTCCAGCACAGTGAAGTTCACGTCCGCCTACAACATCGACGGCACCCTCGACCAGACCACCGAACCGGCGGCAGGCGGCCTCGCCGCGGAGACCGTCGAGCACGGCTACTCCGCCGAGGGGCTGGCCACCAGCCTCACCGGCGGTGGCAAGGGCATCGTCCTCGACGCCACCTACACCGACCTCGCGCAGCTCGCCACCCTCAAGCTGGGTGTCTCCGAGGCGACCGGCACCGGCAAGGTCGACATAGCCAACGGCTACGAGGACGGCACCCACCGGCTGCTCCAGACCCAGGTCCACGCCTCGTCCCAGGCGTACGACGCCATGAACGTGCACTACGCCTACGACACCACGGGCAACATCACCCGGATCTCCGACACCACGACCCTCGGCGGCACGGGGGCGGCCGACACCCAGTGCTTCGGCTACGACGGCCACCAGCGCCTGACCGAGGCCTGGACCCCCGCGGACGGCGACTGCGCCACCACCGGCCGTACCACCGCCAACCTCGGCGGCGCCGCCCCCTACTGGACCAGCTACACCTACACCGCGGGGAGCCAGCGGAACACCGAGACCACGCACACCGCCGACACCTCCACGACCACCACCTCCTGCTACCGGGGCGGCACCACCCAGCCGCACACGCTGCTCGCCACGGTCACGTCGGGCACCTGCACCGGGGCCACGGCGGAGTACGGCTACGACGCGGAAGGCAACACCACGTCCCGCCCGGACGGCAGCACCACGCAGAACCTGGACTGGGACGCCGAGGGCAAGCTGTCCCGGCTGACCGAGAACCCGGCGGGCGCCGCCCGCGCCACCGACTACCTCTACGGCGCGGACGGAAACCTCCTCCTGCGCCGCAGCGCCGCGAGCGACGGTGAGACCGTCCTCTACCTCGGTGCCACCGAGGTCCACCTCAAGTCCGGCAAGAAGTGGGCCGCCCGCTCCTACACCTTCGCCGGCTCGACCGTCGCGGTGCGCAGCAACCAGACCGGTACGGAGAAGATCAGCTACCTCGCGGGGGACCAGCACGGTTCCGCCTCGGTCGCCATCGCCTCCGACACCCAGGCGCTGACGAAGCGCTACCTGACGCCGTTCGGTGCCCAGCGCGGAAGCGGTGTCAGCTGGGTCGACGACAAGGCGTTTCTCGGCAAGTCCGCCGACGCCGACACGGGCCTGACCCACGTCGACGCCCGTGAGTACGACCCGCTCATCGGGCAGTTCATCAGCGTGGACCCGGTCCTGGACACCACCGACGGGCAGAGCCTCAACGGCTACGCCTACGCAGGCAACAACCCCGCCACCTACGCGGACCCCACGGGCGAGCGCACGGCCGACTGCGTGGGCGGGTGGAACGAGTGCGGGCCCGTCCGGTCGAGCAGCACCGGGAACAACGGCGGCAGCATTCACAACAGGGGCACGCTCAGCAAGAGTGGGAGCAATAAAAAGAGCACACCCCACAAGGGGGGTGCATGGGGCTCGAAGTCGAGCTGGAAGGACGCCTTCAACCTCTCCCTGGCGAAGTCGAACGTCCTGTTGGGGGTTCTGACGAAGGGGGCCTGCTCGAGAGGTCTCGTCATGTCCTGCGCACTGTGGAAGCACTATGGTGACGACACCGGGACCGACTTCGAGTTGAGTGCGAACACGGTGGACAACCTGCTGGGGGACAAGGGGGTGAAGGGAGACATTGCCGATCAGCTGGAAGCTTGGAAGGCGGAGGCTTCCGGTCGTTGCGAGAAGGGCGAGGAGTGCATTTATTCGGCAGACAGTGGATGGCGAAAAGGTGAATTCCAGGGAATGGACGCAAAGAACGCGATCGGCAAGGTCAAATGGAGGATCAACGCTTCTGTGACGGTCGGCGCGGACAGGCGCGTCTCTGCCACCTACAGTGTTGATCTCTTCAAGAACTGGAACTTCGACAGAGGGAAGAAGGCGGAAATCCCTTACCTCGGAGTGACGATCGACCTCGGTCAGTTCCTGGATCTTCATGAACACGGGATGGCTCGGGAGTACGACATGTACGGAACCAGTTCGATGCACACGTCCTGACTGCGAAGTGGAATGGTATGGAGTCAATCATCTGGCCCAGAGTATGGCTCGGTTTCGTCCTGCCGGGACTCCTCGCGCTTTCCTGCTGGGGCTGCGGCACGACCACTCGCGCAGAGACGGGCAAGAATTCTGAAGCGCGGGCCGACTCTCGTATGTACGCGGGGTGCACGCATGGGCGCAGTCTGGAAAAGGTCGAGAAGGTGTACGGTCTCGCCATTCCTGACGCAGTGGCCAACCTGCGCTTCTGTGAGCAGGAGGACTGGTCGGGCTCCGCAGGTGAAATTCAGTTCGACGCATCCCGGAAGGAATGGGAAGAGTTCCTCGCCGATTCCGGTCAGCCGGGGATCGAACTGGTGAAAATCACCCCGTCGTCGGAAGGCCGGAAATGGCAGAAAATCCCGAAGGGGGTGAAGGTGGGGTACGGAAGTTATGACAACGTGGTCGACGGCTGCGACAACAGCGTCTACATCTACGTACAGGAGCTGCGCACCGACGCGCTTCGGGTGTTCCTGAAACTCGTCTGCGCGTCGTGACGGAGTCCTCGTAGGCGCCGCGTCACTGCGTCACCGCGTCACCGCGCCGCGGCCCACCGGTTCGACCGGTGGGCCGCCGCTGCGGGACCTCGCCGATTGCTACGGCAATCCCGGTGGGCCGTTCCTGACGGGTGGTCCTGGCGGTGATCGCCAGGGCCGCCCTCCCGCCTCGCCGAAGACGGTCGGGGAGAAGAGGGGCGCGCGATCGCGCCCGGCTCCACCGCGATGACGCGCCCAGCGCACAGCGATGACGCAGGATCCCCCCACCGGGCACCCCGCCGTGGGGCCCGGTCGGCTGGTCGCCGTACGCGCCCTGTCTTCTCGCTTTTTGGGACGATCCCCTGGGTGCCGATCGGGTGCCGATCCGGGAGCCGACCGGCCGGTACGCAGAAGGCTGCAAGTCCCCTCACCGGAACACGACTTGTGTTTTTCCGTCGGTCATAGGGCCGGAATGGCGGCTTCCGTGACCGGGATGACCGTCTCACCATGTGGATCGAAGGTTTGACATTAGGGGGACTTATGACCAATAAAGGTGATGCTTTGGCCATGTATTCACCTTCTGTAGTAGTAGAGGGTGAGGGCTGCCCCGCCTAGACGAATGAGTACTGCCGTGTCCGACTCCACCCCCGCCCGCGCGACCGTCGACCCGGCTGAGGCATGGGACGCCTGGCGCGCCGAGCGCCACCGTGCGCTCACCTCCCCGATGGGCAACCTCGCCCTGGTCGAGACCCGCTGGGCGCCGTCGGGGGAGACCCCGGACGCGGAGGCCGCACGCGCGGACGCGCCGGACACCGTGACCGTCACCGAGGTCCGGCGCACCGACCTGGTCAGCGGCGAGCCCGAGCGGGGCCTGCGGTTCTGGGACGCCGACGCTCCCGCCATCCGCGCCTTCGACCGGGTCGACACCTTCGCGTACGACCCCGCCCTGGTGCTGGAAGCCACGTACACGCCCGTCCCCGGCGCCCGGCGCGTCGCCTTCGAGCACATCCGGGACAACGGCGGCAGCCGCGACCTGGTCGTCCCGGGCGACATCGCGCTCACCTTCGACGGCCGCGACTACACGCTGAGCGCCTTCGACGACGACGGCACCCTGCTGCTCGTCTTCGGCGACCCGACCAACGGCGACTCCACCTACGGCGCCGGCCGTTTCCTCTTCGTGCGGCGTACGGAGGACGAGAGCCGGGTCGTCCTCGACTTCAACCAGGCCTTCGTGCCGCCCTGCGGGTTCTCCGATCAGTACAACTGTCCGATGCCGCCGCGGCAGAACCGCTTCCACCTGCCCATCGAGGCCGGCGAGAAGCTCCCCGTCTTCCGCGACGGCTTCGACGCGCAGCACTGATCGCCGGCACCGACCGACCCGCAGCTCCACGCACCGAAAGAGCCCCCACCCCCATGAGCACCAAGAAGAACGTCCTGTTCTCCACCGCGACCGTCGCTGCCCTCGCCGTGGCCCTGACCGCCTGCGGCGGCAACGGTGGCACCAGCGCCTCCGGCGGCGGCACCTGGAACAAGGACGCGGTCGTCAACATCGGCTCCCTCTACGAGCCGCAGAACCTCGACAACACCGCCGGCGGCGGCCAGGGCGTCACCGAGGTGCTCAACGGCAACGTCTACGAGGGCCTCTTCCGGCTCACCGACGACGGCAAGGTCGACAAGCTCCTCGCCGAGGACTACACGACCAGCGCCGACGGCCTCACCTACACCTTCACCCTGCGCGACGGCGTGAAGTTCCACAGCGGCAAGGCCCTCACCAGCGAGGACGTCAAGTACAGCCTTCAGAAGGTGCTCGCGGACGACTCCCAGTCGGCCCGCAAGAGCAACCTGGAGGTCGTCAAGGACATCGCCACCCCCGACGCACGGACCGTGAAGATCACGCTGTCCCAGAAGTCGGTCTCCTTCGTCTACAACCTCTCCTACGTCTGGATCATCAACGCCCAGGCGAAGAACCTGAAGACGACCGAGGACGGCACCGGGCCGTACACCCTGAACAAGTGGACCCGCGGTTCCGCGCTGAGCCTGAACCGCTTCGCCGGCTACTGGGGCGACGCCGCCGCCAACAAGCAGGTCGTCTTCCACTACTACAAGGACGCCACCGCGCTGAACAACGCGCTGCTGACCAACGCCGTCGACGTGGTCACCAGCGAGCAGTCGCCCGACGCCCTGGAGCAGTTCAAGAGCAACGGCTCCTACAAGGTCAACGACGGGAACTCCACCACCAAGCTGCTGCTGGCGTTCAACGACAAGGCCAAGCCCTTCACCGACGTCAAGGTGCGCCAGGCCGTGTCCGCCGCCATCGACGACAAGAAGCTCCTGGAGTCCGTCTGGGGCGGCTACGGCAAGCAGATCGGCTCGATGGTCCCGCCCACCGACCCCTGGTACGAGGACCTCACCTCCGTCAACGCCTACGACGTGACGAAGGCCAAGAAGCTCCTCACCGAGGCCGGCTACGCCAAGGGCTTCAGCTTCACCCTCGACACCCCCAACTACGACCCGCACCCGACCGCCGCGACCTTCGTCAAGTCGCAGCTCGCCAAGGTCGGCATCACCGTCAAGATCAACACGATCACCCCCGACGAGTGGTACACGAAGGTCTACAAGAACCACGACTTCTCGGCCACCCTCCAGGAGCACGTCAACGACCGCGACCTGGTCTGGTACGGCAACCCCGACTTCTACTGGGGCTACGACAACCCGCAGGTCACCCAGTGGGTCAAGGAAGCCGAGGAGGCGCCCGACACGGCCGCGCAGACCGCACTGCTCAAGAAGGTCAACGAGCAGACCGCCAAGGACGCCGCCAGCGACTGGCTCTACCTCTACCCGCAGATCGTCGTCGCGAGCACCAAGCTCTCCGGCTACCCGCTCAACGGCCTGAACTCCCAGTTCTTCGCCTACGACATCAAGAAGACGGGCTGATGGCGCGCTACCTCCTGCGCCGGCTCGCCTTCCTCGTGGTGTCGCTGGCCCTGGCGAGCGTGGTGCTCTTCGCACTGCTGCGCCTGCTCCCCGGCGACCCGGCCAACGCGCTCACCTCGGTCGGCGCCAGCCCCGAGCAGATCGCCGCGGCCCGCCACTCCATCGGCTCCGACCGCCCGCTGCCCGAGCAGTTCACCCACTGGATCGCGCAGATGGCGAGCGGCGACCTCGGCACCTCGTTCGTCAGTTCGCTGCCGGTGGGCCCCGAGATCAGTGCCCGGCTCAATGTCACCGTCCCGCTCACACTGGCCGCGTTCGTCCTCGCCGTCCTGGTCGCCGTACCGGCCGGGTTCGTCGCCGCGTACAAGCGGCGCACCTGGTACGGAGCACTGCTCAGCGGCGTGTCCCAGCTGGGCATCGCGGTCCCCGTGTTCTGGCTCGGCATGATCCTCATCGCGGTGTTCGCGCTGAACGCGGGCTGGCTGCCGTCCGGCGGCTTCCCGCCGGACGGCTGGGCCGACCCCGCCGAGGCGGTCCGCGCCCTCGTGCTGCCGGTCGTGACCATCGCCCTGGTGATGAGCGCCTCCCTGATCCGCTACGTACGCTCCGCCACCCTCGACGTGCTCGGCAGCGACTACCTGCGCACCTCGCGGGCGCTCGGCTCGTCCTTCGGCCGTGCCATGTGGCGGCACGGCCTGCGCAACGCGTCGGTCCCGGTGATCTCCATCCTCGGCATCGAACTCGCCTCGACACTGCTCGGCGCCGTCGTCGTGGAGTCGGTGTACGCGCTGCCGGGCCTCGGCTCGCAGCTCGCCAACGGCATCTCCCAGCACGACTACCCGGTCATCCAGGGCGTGCTGTTCGTCTCCACCCTCGCGGTGCTCCTGATCGGCTTCGTCGCCGACCTGGTCCAGCGGATCATCGACCCGCGGCTGCGCGGCCGACTCTCGGGAGGTACCCGATGACCGGGACCGGCCTGACCACCCCGGCGGCCGTCGTGGCCACCGGGGCCAAGCGGCGTTCCCGCCGTTCCGCCAACCTGATCGTCGGCTGCGTACTCGCCGGACTGATCGTGCTGCTGGCCGTGGTGTCGCTCTTCTGGCTGCCCTTCGACTCCCAGGACACCTCCGGCGGACGGCTCGACGGACCCGGCGGCGGCCACCTGCTCGGCACCGACAAGCTCGGCCGCGACCTGTTCACCCAGGTGATGACCGGCTCCCGCATCGCCGTCGAGGCAGGCCTCGGCTCGGTGGCCATCGCCGCGCTCATCGGGATCACCCTCGGCGTGCTCGCCGCGTTCGCGCAGGGCTGGCTCGACGACACGTTCTCGGCACTGCTGGACATCCTCATCGCCTTCCCGACGCTGCTGCTGGCGATGCTCATCGTCGCCGCGCGCTCGGCGACGCTCAGCTCGGCGGTCCTCGCGATCGGCCTGGCGCAGAGCGCGGTCGTGGCGCGCCTGGTACGCGTCCTCGTCAAACGGGTCCTGGCACGCGACTACATCACCGCCGCCCGCACCTCCGGCACCTCCTGGCCGCGCACCGTCCTCTCCCACGTGCTGCCCAACATCTGGCCCACCCTGGTGGTCAACCTCGCCCTCCAGTTCGGGCTCGCGGTCCTCGCCGAAGCCGGACTCTCCTACCTCGGCCTCGGGGCACCGCCGCCCAACGCCTCGTGGGGCCGCATGCTCCAGGAGGCCCAGGCCACCTTCACCACGGCACCCGTCGGCGCGCTCGCGCCCGGCATCCTCCTCGTCCTCCTCGTCATCGGCGTCAACCTGATCGCCGACGGCCTGCGGGACACCCTCGACCCGGCCACCCGGCGGAGGCGCGCGTGACTCTCCTCGACGTGACGGGACTGACCGTCCGGACCGACGACGGCCGGACCCTCGTCGACGACCTCTCCTTCACGGTGGCCGGCGGTGAACGGCTCGGCCTCATCGGCGAGTCCGGCTCCGGCAAGTCCCTGACCACCCTCGCGGTGCTCGGACTGCTCCCCGAGGGCATGACCTCGGCCGGCAGCGTCGTACTCGCCGGCACCCAGACGGTGGGCGCCCCCGAGAAGCGCCTCACCGAGGTCCGGGGACGGGACGCGGCCATCGTCTTCCAGGAGCCGCTGACCGCACTCGACCCGCTGATGCGACTGGGCCGCCAGATCGCCGAACCGCTCGCCCGGCGCACCGGCCTCAAGGGCAAGCCCCTGCGCGCCGCCGTGACCGAGGCCCTCGAACAGGTCCGGCTGCCCGAACCCGAGCGGATCTCACGCGCCTTCGCGCACGAGATCTCCGGCGGACAGCGTCAGCGCGTCGCCCTCGCGATGGCGCTCGCCTGCGAACCCAAGCTGCTCATCGCCGACGAACCCACCACCGCCCTGGACGTCTCCGTCCAGGCGGAGATGCTGGAACTCATCGACGGCCTGGTGCGGGAACGGGAGATGGCCGTGCTCTTCGTCAGCCACGACCTCGCCGTCGTCGCCAAGGTCACCGACCGGGTCCTCGTCATGAAGGACGGCCGGGCCGTCGAGCAGGGCGCGGTCCACGACGTCGTGCACGCACCGCGCGAGGAGTACACCCGCACCCTGGTCGCCAGCGCCCGGAAGCTGGAATCCGCCCTGGACCTGAGGAGCGCGCCATGACGCCCGTACTCGAGCTGAAGGACGCAGCCGTACGCTACCGGGGCTCCGCCGCCGACGTGGTGCGGGACGTCTCCCTCGCCGTCGACGCGGGCGAGAGCCTCGCGCTGGTCGGCGAGTCCGGTGCCGGCAAGACGACCCTGCTCCGCCTGCTGCTGGGCCTCGCCCGGCCCACGGCCGGCGCCGTCCGCTTCGACGGGGCCGACCTGAACCCGCGCGACCGCGCACAGATGCGCCGCTTCCGGCGCGGCGTGCAGTGCGTCTTCCAGGACCCCTACTCCTCGCTCGACCCCAGCCGGCAGGTCGGCGCGATCGTCGCGGAGCCGCTGCGCTCCCTCGGCCTCGACAGCCGTACGACCGCCGCGCCCAAGGTCGCCGCGGCGCTGGAGCGGGTCGGCCTCCAGGCGGACGCCGTCGACCGCTACCCGCACGAGTTCTCCGGCGGCCAGCGCCAGCGCATCGCCATCGCCCGCGCCACCGTCTGCGACCCGCGCGTCCTGCTCGCCGACGAGCCCGTCAGCGCGCTGGACGTCACCACCCGGGTGAAGGTCGTCGACCTGCTGGCCGAGCTGAAGGAGGAGCGCGGGCTCACCATGGTGATGGTCTCCCACGACCTGTCCGTGGTGGCCACCCTCTGCGAGCGCACCGCCGTACTGGAGCGGGGGCAGATCGTCGAGCAGGGCGCCACGGCCCAGGTGCTCGGCGCACCGGCGCACCCCTACACCCGCCGCCTCATCGACAGCGTGCCGCGCCTGCCCGTGTGACCCCGACGGGGGCGGGCAGCAGGGACGGGCCCGTTCGGGCGCGGCCCGTCGCTCAGTCCGACCCGGTGCCGGGGGTCCCCAGCACGTCGCGGAGCTGACCGCGCGCGGTGACCCCGAGCTTCGGGAAGATCTTGTGCAGGTGGAAGCCGATGGTGCGGGGCGACAGATAGAGCCGGGCGCCGATATCCCGGTTGGTGAGACCCTCCGCCGCCAGCTGGGCGATCTGGAGTTCCTGGGGCGTCAGACCGGCCGCCGCGTCCGGAGCGGTCACGGCCGTCACGGCCACGCCCGCCGCACGGAGTTCGGCGGAGGCGCGCTCGATCCACGGGCGCGCGTCGAGCCGTTCGAAGAACTCCAGCGCGGTACCGAGCAGCGGGCGCGCCTCGGCGCTCCGCCGGTGGCGCCGCAGCCACTCGCCGAAGTCCAGGTTGACCAGCGCGTGTTCGAAGGGCCACTGGGCGGCGGCCGGGTCGGCGAGCGCCGCCCGGAAATGGGCCTCCGCACCCTCGGATTCGGTGAGCAGGGCCCGGGCCCGGTGCAGGATCGCGTCCAGCCGGACGGAGCGCGCCCCGCTCAGAGTCTCCTCGGCGGCCCGGAGCACGGTGCGCGCGTCGTCGGTCTGCCCGGCACGGACGGCTGCGGCGGCGAGATCCGCGACGCAGTACAGGGACGCGTGGTAGTGCACGGGCAGCGGATGGAAGTCCCGGGTGAAGGTGCGCCGGAACTGTTCGTACGCCGTCGAGTGGTCACCCTCCGCGAGGGCCGCCATGGCGAGCGCCCGCCGGTGGGCCACGTACAGGCCCGGCAGCTTGCGCAGGTCGACGGCGCGTACGGCCCGCCCGGCCCGGGCACGCGCACCCGCGTGGTCCCCGCGCGCGGCACGCAGCGTGGCCTGGAGGAGAGGCGACCCCACGGCCATGTAGTCCGCGCCCGCCTCCGTCGCCATCCAGAACGCCTCCTCGGCGGTGGACTGGGCGGCGGTCCAGGCACCGCTCTCGAAAAGGGAGTTGGCGAGCGAGAACGCGGCGGTCGCGTTGGCGCCGGCCGTCGCCGCCCGGCGCAGATGATCCATGGCCCGCCCGAGAAGACGGACTGCGTGATCCGTCTCGTCCAGCGCCCAGGCCGCGCCGCCGAGCACGATGGTGTCGGACAGCCCGCCCTCCGACACGGTTTCCAGCGCGTGGCCGAAGAGCTCCATGGCCCGGTCCCGGGCGGTGAAGGGGGCGCACGAGGCCAGCACCCAGATGCGGTCGACCTTGTACGGTTCCGCCACGATGAGGTCGGTGATCCGCAGGAGTTCGGTCCGGTGGAAGGGGTTCCCGGACCGGTACGCGGGGGTCGCGGCCGTTCCCGCGGCGTCCAGGGCGAGGGCGGGGTACTCGGCGGCCACGGACTCGGCCACCGGCAACAGGTAGGCGATGGAGTCCTCGTACCGGAGTGTCACGGCCAGGGACCAGCCCGCGAGTGTGGACGCCTGGGCGAGGACCTGCGCGTCCTCCGTCAGCGCGGCCACCCGGGAGGTGATCTCGTTCACCCACTGCGGATGTCCCCCGTGCGTGGCCGACCACGCCGCGGCGAGCAGGCGGCTCGCGCGCTGATCCCGGTCCGGGGTGAGCTCGGCGGCGCGCTCCAGCGCCGCCGCCGCGGCCGCGTACCCGCCCCGGTGGCGTGAGCGCTCCGCGCTCTCGGCCAGGGCGTCGGCGACCTCCGCGTCCGGACCGAGCGCCGCCGCCGCGAGGTGCCAGGCACGGCGATCGGGTTCGTCGGTGAAGGCGGCGGCGAGCACCAGATGGGCCTCGCGGCGTTCGGTGAAGGTGGCGGCCTGGTAGATCGCGGAACGTACGAGCGGATGGCGTAGACGCACCTCGCCGCTTTCGACCCGTATCAGCCCCGTCCGCTCGGCCGGCAGCCACACCTCCGGGCCGTCCATGCCGGGAACCGTGTGGAGCACGTCGGAGAGCTGGGCGGTGCCGGCCGCCGCCGCGAGGAGCAGGGCCCGCCGGGTCGCCTCGGGGAGGGTGGGGAGCTCGGCGGCGAATATCTGCTCCAGCCGGGCGGTGAGGGGGAGCGAGTCGATCGCCCCCCGGTCGCGGCGGCTCGGGTCCTTCGCGAAGGCGCGCGCGAGCTCGATGAGGGCCAGCGGGTTGCCGGCCGCCTGCTGGAGGATCTGGGACCGGGCTCTGCCCAGGGGCGGGTGCGGCTGCGCGTTCAGCAGCAGCACCGAGGCGGCCCGGTCCAGCGGACCGGCCGTCAGGTGCGGGAAGACACGGTCGAACCGCTCCGGTACGGCCTCGTCCCGGGCGGCGAGCAGCAGGGCGGCGGGTTCGCCCTCCAGCCGCCGGGCCACGAAGGCGAGTACCTCCAGGGAGCCGAGATCCAGCCACTGGGCATCGTCGACCACGAGCAGCAGCGGTCGCTCCGCCGCCGCGTCCGAGAGCAGGGTCAGTACGCCGAGCCGGGTCAGCATCGGGTCGAGCCGCTGCGAGGGTTCCGCCTCCGCCATGCCGAACGCGATGCGCAGCGCCTCGGCCTGATGGGCGGGCAGCCGTCCGATGCCGCCGAGGAGGGGATGGAGCAGCTGATGGATCCCCGCGAAACCGAGCTCCCGCTCGCCCTCGGCGCCCCGCACCCGGAGCACCAGCCGGCCACGGGAGGCGGCGTAAGAAGCCGCCCGGTCCACCAGGGTGCTCTTGCCGGCCCCGGGCTCGCCGGTCAGCACCAGCACCTTCGAGCCGGTGCCGTCCGCGGTGTCGACCAGCTCGAAGATCCGGGACAGCTCGTGTTCCCTGCTCAGGATCTCCGGCTCGGCGACCGGCTCGGTACCGACATCCATGCTGCTCTTCCCTTCCCTGCGAACCACCCCGCCCCGAGGGGCGCGGAGCGACGCATCTGCAGGCCGCTTCGAAGCATCCTGCCAGGTGGGCGGCGTGGAGCGACCGGCGGAGTCCCTTCGCGGCAGCCCGTCGGCACATGACCGGTCACATGACAGAAGCGCCGCGCTCCGCCCCGCTGACAGCATTCGAAGTACCCGGACCCGACGCCTTGGGCGTGGCCCCGGAGACACCCGGCGGACGAGCGTCCGGCTGCGCGCCGGGCCACGTCCCGGGGCCGTGCGGGCGCCCCGGTCGCAGCGTCGAGGTGCCGACGATCACAGTGAAGACGGAGAGACCAAGCGTGAGGAACGCAGTGCACACCCAGCAGAACGCCGAGGCCGAGGGAGGCCGCGGCTCCGGGAGAGGACGAGCGACGGTGAGCACGGACCGGCCGGCCGACGGGTGCCGCCGTTCCCTGGCCGGAGACGGACCGGCAGCAGAGCCGGCCCGCCTCCGGACCCCCTCGGCCCTTCCGGGTCTCTCCCGCCCCTGTGCTCCCCCCGTCACCCTTCAGAGCCGCCCGCATCTGACGGTGCTGGGCCGGCGTACTCCCGGCTCCGCGGCCGAGCGCCTGCGGATCTCCGTCCTGGAGCCCTACGGCTCCGTCCACCCCGGAGACTCCGTCCATCCGGGCCACGAACGTGTCTCCGTTCCGCCGTGGCTGTCGGACCCCGGCGACGGGGAGACGCTCTACGTCGCCCAGCACGTCCACGGCTCGACCGCCGTCCCCCACGACGGAACCGAGGTCTTCCTGGAGCCGGGTGACATCGTGCTCTGCGGGCCCGGCACGCTCGCCTCCCCGCGCCCCGGCGACCCGTACCGCATGACGGTCTTCCATGTACCGCGGCGCCTCCTGGCGCTCACCGACACCGATCTGCGCCGGGTCCTGGGGGTCCCGCTGCACTGTACGGAAGGGGTGGGGGCGCTGGTGTCGCACTGCTTGTCGGCGCTCGCCGAGAGCAGGGAGACCCTCCGGTCGCTGAGCGGCGAGCAACTCGTCGCCAACGCGGTGGAGATCCTCGCCGCGCTCGTCACGGACGCCGCCGGAACGGAGCACCCGGACTCCGGCACACGGATGACGGACAGCATCCGGAACCACATCGAACTGCATCTGACAGACCCCGATCTGTCGCCGCGCTCGATCGCCCGCGCCCACCACATCTCCGTCCGCTACCTGCACAAACTCTTCCAGGACGAGGGCACCACGGTGAGCCGGTTGATCCGCCGCCGCAGACTGGAGGCGTGCCGCCGCGAACTAGGCCGGTCGCCGCGCCGCAGGCTCACCGTGGCCGCCGTGGCGCACCGCTGGGGCTTCGTCAGCCCTTCGCACTTCAGCCGGGCCTTCCGGGACGCCTACGGCATGTCCCCCAGCGAGTGGCAGTCCTCGGCGTCGACGGAGCAGCCGGTGTTCCCGGGCCGCCCCCGGCCCCCCGCGGAGGACCGGAGCCTCCCGGCCGGAGGGCGCGCTCTTTCCGCGTAGGCCGTGTCCGGCTCTCTGCCCCGCCGCCGCGCGCGAGGAGCGCGTACGTCCCGGGCCTCTCGGCCCGGCACCCGGTCAGGCCGGTTTGGCCCAGGCCGCGTCCGGGGCCGAGAGGCGGCGGGTGACCACGGACGTCACCACGAGGAACGCCAGGGCGAGGCCCAGGGTCACGGGGAGCTCGGTGCGCAGCGCCGCGCCGACGAGCGCGCCGAGGAACATGGCCAGGACGGACAGGATGCGCCGTCCCGGCCGGGGCGCGGCGCCACCGGCGGGGACGGAGTCCGCGGCCAGTCCCGTCAGCGTCAGGGTCAGCACGGTCGTCGTCAGGTCCGGGACGCCGAGGCGGCGGGCGACCGCGTTCTGCATGCCCATGGCCAGGCCGAGCAGGACGATCAGGGTGTAGCGGGCCCAGGTGGTCACCTCGCCGTCGGAGACCGTGACCGCGACGAGGGCTCCGAGGACGAGGACCGCCTGGAGCGCCGTGGTGAAGGCCAGCAGCCGCCCCCGGTGCGCCGCGAACCGCGACCCGAACCGGCCCCCGGCCAGCGCGCCGGTGAGGAAGGCGGCCATCGACACCAGGGAGGCGAGCACGGACAGCCCGTCGGCACCCGCCAGGGCGAACCCCAGGAACACCACGTTGCCGGTCATGTTGGCGACGAAGACGTGCCCGAGGGACAGATAGCTCACGGCGTCGATCAGGCCGGTGACCACCGTCAGCGTCAGCATGAGCGGCGGCAGCGGGCCGTGCCGGTCCTCCTTCGGGGGAACCAGTGTGCGAGCCGCGTCAACGAGTAGGGTGCGCATGCGGAGTCGCTCCTTCCGGGGCGGCGGGGTGGGGTACGGAGGGGCGGTGCAGTACCGCCCGGGTGAGCAGGCCGCTCGCCGGTCCGGCCACGAGGACCGCGACCACGACCCACAGCGGCCAGGGGGCCAGTCCGAGCAGACGGTCGGCCGACCAGCGGCCCGGCCCGGTGAGCGCGAGCGCCCCCGAGGCGACGACGAGGACCATCGGGTACTCGTATCCGTCGTTCTGGACCCACAGCCCCTTGTGCCATTTGACGGTTCCGGCGACCGTCATCACTCCCATGGCGGCCATCGCCGCCAGGGGAGTGAGCACACCGGCCGCCAGGAACAGGCCGGCGCCGATCTGGCTGCCGCCCGCGGCGAGCGCGGTGAGACGGCCGCCGCGGAAGCCGTCGTGACGGAACTCCTCGGTCCCGCCCGCGAATCCGTTGCCGCCCAGCCGGAAGCTGACCTTCTGCACCCCGTGTCCGGCGATGAGGAGTCCCACCAGCAGACGGAGGACCAGGAGCCCGGTGTCCATTGCGTTCATGCCTGTTCCTGACGTTTCGTCGATGTCCCGGTGGAGCGGATCAGCCGGCCGCGTGCTCGCCGATGACGGCCTGCGCGTAGACGACCCCGAGACCGTAGGTGCCGCCGTGCTCCTTCACCACGTCCATGACCGGCAGGTACGTCTCCGTACGCGCCCAGTCGCGCTGGAGCTCCAGGAGCACCTGCACCCAGGTGACCGGGACCGCGCCGGCCTGGACCATCCGCTGGACGGCGTGCTCGTGGGCCTGCGGGGTGACGCCCCCGGAGGCGTCGGCGACGACGTAGACCTCGTAACCCTGCGCGAGCGCGGAGAGCGTGGGCAGGACGACGCAGACCTCGGTCCACAGACCGGCGATCACGAGCTTCTTGCGGCCGGTGGCCTTGACGGCCTCCACGAACGCGACGTCCTCCCACGCGTTCATCGTGGAGCGGTCGATGATCTTCTGCTCCGGGAAGACACCGGCCAGCTGGGGCATGAGCGGGCCGGAGAAGGACTCGGCGGCCACCGTGCTCAGCACCACGGGGACGTCGAACACCTTGGCGGCCTTCGCCAGGCCCAAGGTCGCGTTGATGATCGCGGTGCGGTCGCCGCTGCCCGTACCGAAGAACATCTGCGGCTGGTGGTCCACGAAGAGCACCGCGCAGTTGTCGGGGGTCAGCAGGGCGTCGCTCGGGACGGCGGTGACCTCGGAGATGTCGGCCATGGGAGAACCTTTCCAGGAGTGGGACGCGCAAGGACGGCTGCCCGGCGCGGCAACGGGGTGGTGCGGTGGTGCCCCGGGAGGGGCGGCTCGTGACCGGGCCCCTCCCGGGAGATCAGGGGGAGATCAGAGTGAGAAGCAGGGGTCGAAGACCGGGCTGTCCGTCTCGGGAGCCAGACCGCGCCGGGCGCGCCACTGGCGGTGCTGCTCGGACTCGGCGACGGCCTGACCGAGCAGCTCGGCCTGGCGGGCGCCCGACGGACCCGTGCGCGGCGCGGCCTGGTAGCCGCCGAACCGGGTGACCGGGCTCCACTCCGGGCTGACCGGCGGCAACTCCTCGTCCAGGCCCTCGTACTCGGCGGTGGCCCAGACGATCCGGCCGCCGACGACGGTCAGCAGCGACTCGATGTGCGCGATGTCCTGGTCGGGCACGTCGAAGTAGTCCTCCGAGAGGACCGCGAGGTCACCGAAGCAGCCCGGCCGCAGCACGCCCTTGACGTCCTGCTCGCCCGTCAGCTCCGCGCCCGCCCGGGTGAACATGGCCAGCGCCGTCGCCCGGTCGACACGGTTCAGCGGCGGACGCAGCACCAGGTCGCCGACGGTGCGGCCGGTGACCAGCCAGTGCAGGGCGATCCACGGGTTGTACGTGGAGACCCGGGTGGCGTCGGTACCGGCACCGACGGTCAGCCCACGCTCCAGCATGGCCCGCACCGGAGGGGCGTCCGCGGCGACGCCGGGACCGTAGCGGCGCAGGAACGCCTCGCCCTGGAACGACAGCCGGTTCTGTACGGACATGGCGCCGCCCAGCGCGGCGACCCGGTCGAGGCTGTCCGTCGAGACGGTCTCCGCGTGGTCGAAGAGCCACCGGTTCCCTGCCGGGAAGAGGCCCTCGGCGGCAAGCTTCTCGAACACCGCGAGGTCCCGGCGGATCGTCTCGTCGTACGTGGCGTGCAGCCGGAATCCCCAGCCGTTCTCCATGAGGAGACGCACGGCCTTCTCGAACTCGACCTCGTAGTCCGGGGAATGCTCAGGACGCGGCTGGGCGAAATTCTCGAAATCCGCCGCAGCCCAGGTGAGATTCTCGCCCGCGCCGTTGAGGCGCAGCCATTCGTCCCCGTCCTCGGTACGCGTCATCCCGATCCAGCGCGTGAGGTCGGCGATTTCCTGGCCCGCGGTCTGCGGGAAAAGGTGATAGGCGATCCGCAGCGACAACCGGCCTTCCTCGGCCAGTTCGGCGACGGTGCTGTAGTTCTCCGGGAAATTCTGGAACCCGCCGGCGGCGTCGATCGCCGAGGTGAGGCCGAACCTGTTCAGCTCCCGCAGGAAGTGAAGGGTGGAGATCTTCTTGTCCTCGCCCTCCAGCACCGGCGCCTTGGCCAGCGTCGAGTAGAGGATCAGCGCGCTCGGCGCGGCCAGCAGCATGCCCGTGGGCTCGCCGTCCCGGCCGCGGACGATCTGCCCGCCCTTCGGATCGGGGGTGTCCCTGGTGTGCCCGGCCGCCTTGAGCGCCGCCCGGTTGAGCACCGCCGACTGGTACAGGTGCAGCACGAACACCGGGGTGTCCGGCGCGGCGGCGTTCAGCTCCGCGACGGTCGGCAGCCGCCGCTCGGCGAACTGCTCGGCCGACCAGCCGCCGACCACCCGCACCCACTGGCCCTTCGGAGTCCGGGCCGCCTGCTCCCGGAGCATCGCCAGGCCCTCGCGCAGGGTACGGACACCGTCCCAGCGGAGTTCCAGCACATAGTTGAGCCCGCCCCGGATCACGTGCAGGTGGGAGTCGTTGAGGCCGGGGATCATCCGGCGGCCGAGCGCGTCGACCACCCGCGTGGCCGGGCCGACGAAAGGCGCCACGTCGTTGTCGTCGCCGACGACCGTGATGACGCCGTCGCGGATCGCCAGGGCCCCGGCCTGCGGGCGACCCGGGTCGCCGGTGTGGATCTTCGCGTTGCGGACGATGAGGTCCGCAGCGTTTTCGGTGGCGCTGGGGACCAGCCCTCCGACCGGCATCGTGGACACCTTTCGACAACCTCCTGCAGTGGGATCCGTGTTGTTTCCGTGCGTGCGGGAATGCGCACCGGAATGCGCGCGACAGCCGGAGCCGCATTCGGTCTTGTCCGGCTTGCGTGTCGCGTGCGGCCGGGGTGACGGCGGTGGAGAGAGAAAGAGGGAAACCTCTCGCCGTGTTCGACGTCTTCGTGGAAACGGTGATTCCCGAACGCTCCGTCAGGAGATTAGAAGGAGTCGGTGCGCCCGCGTGTTCCGGCAGTGCACCCGATGCGTTCCGAGAGCGCACCGTTTCCGTCCTGGTCACGCCTTGTGCGCTGACGGGCATCACCGCATGCGCTGCGGGACTCGCGCCGCGGGATCAGGCGCCTAGCGTCGCCGGGGCGCGTGCAGCGCGGCACAGCACCGCACGGCACGCATCCCGCGACACCCACCCCATGACACACAGCACGGCACCGCAGGAGGAACCCATGACCAACCCGTCCCCGTCCGTGAGCAGCAGCCAGCCGTGGCTGCACCAGAAGGGCGAAGTGATCCAGGAGTTCGGCACGGTCAAGCAGTTCCCGATCGGCCTCACCTACGAGGCGCGGATGTACTCGTGCCAGCGGCTCAACAAGGTCCTGGCCGACACGCAGATCCTCTACGGGCTCTACAAGAAGCACCACTGGCTGATGCGCGGCGCGACCTTCTACCAACTGCACCTGGTACTGGACAAGCACGCGGGTGAGCAGCTCGAACTCGTCGACACCATCGCCGAACGCGTCCAGTCCCTGGGCGGGGTCGCCGTGGGAGACCCCCGGCACGTCGCCGAGATCACCTCGATCCCGCGGCCCCCGGACGGGGTCGAAGAGGTGCCGGCGATGCTGTCCCGGCTGCTGGAGGCGCACGAGGCGATCCTCGTGGACGCCCACGACGCGGCGGCCCGGACCATCGAACTCGGTGACGACGGCACCAACGACCTGCTGGTCTCGCAGGTCATCCGGACCGGGGAGCTGCAGGCGTGGTTCCTGGCCGAGCACCTGGTCGACACCCCGCTGGTCCGCGCCTGACGCGGCCCCGGCGAGCGGTCCCTCCCACGGGGCCTTCGCCGGTGCCCCGTCCCTTCCTCTTCCTCTTCTCCTTGACCGCCCGGCCGTACCACGGTCGGGCGGTCACCCCTGTCCGCACCACGGTTCACCAGGAGCTCTCCCATGTCCCCCTCGGCCGGCCCCACCGTCGTCCTGATCCACGGCGCCTTCGCCGACGCCTCCAGCTGGAGTCCGGTGATCGAACGCCTCCAACAGGAGGGCCTTCCCGCCCTGGCACCCGCACTGCCGCTGCGCGGACTGGCGAGCGACGCCGCCTACATCCGCAGCGTGCTGGACAGCATCCCGGGCCCCGTCGTGCTCGTGGGCCACTCGTACGGCGGCTCCGTCATCAGCATCGCCGCCTCCGGCGCCCCGCAGGTCAAGGCCCTCGTCTACATCGCGGCCTTCGTACCCGACATCGGCGAGAGCGCGCTGGAACTCACCGGGAAGTTCCCCGGCAGCACCCTGGGCGAGGCGACCAGAACCCAGTCCTACCCGCTTCCCGGTGGCGGTCAGGGCGAGGAGCTGATCATCGAACAGCACCTTTTCGAGGGGCAGTTCGCGGCCGGAGTGCCTGCCGCGACCGCCCGGGTGATGGCCGTGGGCCAGCGCCCGATCGCCCTCGCCGCGCTCCAGGGCAAGGCCACCGCGGCCGCCTGGAAGGAGATCCCCAGCTGGTACCTCGTGGCCACCGAGGACCGGAACATCCCGCCGGCCGCCGAGGAATGGATGGCCGAGCGGGCCGGCGCCCACACGGTCAGTGTCAGCGCACCGCACGCGGTCTCCGTGAGCGACCCCGGCCCCGTGACCGACCTGATCCTGCGCGCCGTCCGCTCGACCGGCTGAGGCGCTGTCCGGATGACCTGACCAGCTGTCAGGTCAGTTCATCCGGACATGTGGCGGGTGCCCGGGTGGTGTCCGGCCGCGATCCGCCGGCCCCGGGCGGCGCCCGGGGCGCAGGCTCTTCCGGGCGCACGCGCCCGTTTTCGGACGCCCGGGACTCTTCAGCAACTCCCTGGGCGGGAAAGGGGTTGCCGCCGCTCGACCCGTGCAGCGCGGTCGCGGAACCGGGCACCCGGTGCCCGGTGCCCGCGTCCCGGACGAACCAGCGGCCCGAGGGCTGCGCCGTCGGCAGCCTTCCGGGGTGGCCGGCGAGACCGTCCACAACCGCTTGGACGGCGCGTCCGACGAGGCGGAAGCGTCCCCCGGACCCACCTCCCGGTGCGCCCGACTGGCTCCCCGGACACGGCCAAGTCCCGCTTTCACTACGCCGTCGGGGCCCTGAAGAGTGCGCCCAAGAACCGAGGCGTGTTTGCCCCGGACGCCTGATCGGTTCCCGGTCCGCTCCGGAGTGCGTGCCGGGCGTCGCCGGACAGGCGGGACTTTCGACACACGGCCCAGTCGTCCCGGCCGCGTCCCGGTGGTCACGGGACACACCCCGAGGCTCCCGTATCCCGGGCCGCGCCCCGACGCCCCTACGATCCGGGGTGTGACGATCACCTACGAGTGGCGGGGCGACTTCGGCAACGCGGCCCTCGACGCACTGCACGCCGAGGGGTTCGGCGGTCCGGCCGACGGGACCGACCGGCGGTCGCGCCTGGAGCGCCACAGCCTGGGCTGGGTCTGCGCGCGGGAGGACGGCTCACTGATCGGGTTCGTCAACGTGCTCTGGGACGGCGGGGTCCACGCCTTCCTGCTGGACACGGTGGTGGCCAGGAACCACCGGTCGCGCGGAGTCGGTGCGGCGCTGGTCGCCGCCGCGGTCGAGGAGGCCCGCGCGGCGGGATGCGCCTGGCTGCACGTCGACTTCGAGGAGCATCTGCGTACGTTCTACGTCGATGTCTGCGGCTTCCGGGTGACCCCGGCGGGGCTGATCGCGCTCTGACGCCGGACGGGATCCGTCCTCGTTGTCCTCCTTGCCTCGTCGCCCTCGTCCGAGGTGCAGTGCCGGGCGCCGGGCGCGCGACGGGAATGGTCGGATCGGACACGGCCCGGGGGACGCCTTTTCGCTTTCAGGGCACGGGCGATCGTGTGGCGGACGGGGCGCGTGCCCGGCGCACGGTAGCTCGATCGAATCATTCGGTGCTGTGACGTCTGCGGGCGCGCGCGGGCGCTTCCGTGAAATGCCGGGGACCAAATTCAGCGATACCCACCCAAGAGGGACATGGGGTGACTGAACAGTTTCATAGGTGATCACTTGGCATATGTCCAGGGCGCGATGTGTCGCGTCGCCGGATTCGGGGTGCGCGGGGCAATGGCGCGAATAGGGACTTTGGCGGCCGTGCATCCTCTAATGTGATTGGCATGAACGGGTGAAGTCGGGATGTGACCCTCTCCCGGCAGTGAAGGCAATCGAAAGAGCGTGCGATACGTCGCCGGTCTCTCCGAGGCCGGAGTGCCGGGTAAAGGGTCGGGGGCCGGCGGTGCCGCGGCGGGAACGGTCCGACGTGAGGCGCCCGGGAATGTCTGATGAACATGTCGCAGAAAGCGCGAGAACAGGTGGGGGACGGCCGTGACCAATCCTTTCGACGACGAGTCGGGACGGTTCGTGGCGCTGGTCAACGACGAGGGTCAGTACTCGCTGTGGCCCGCGCGGATGGAGATCCCGGGCGGCTGGCGTGCCGTCGGCCCGGAGGGGTCGCGTCAGGAGTGTCTGGACGCGATCGAGGCCGCCTGGACCGACATGCGGCCCGCGGGCCTGGTGAGGGCGATGGAGGCGGCGGCCGAGTAGGGCCGACCCGCACCCGCGAACTCCCCGGCGAGTGGGCGACGAATCACGGGACACCTCTGGTCCGGTCGCCGGTGCGCGGGGGCGGACCCTCGCCCCGTCGGGGTGGATGGCGCTTCGGCGCAGGGTCCGGTCCATCATCCTGATCGATTCTTGCCTTCTTCGGACCGTATGAGGTCACTTGAGGTCCGTGGGGGTCCGTTGAGGCCGCATGGCGACTCATGTGGCCTCAGCCGGCCCTGTCCGAAAGAAATCGGTCCGGATGTGGCCGGTATCCGATCCGTGCTCGGCTGAAGTCATTCCTGTGCCGCCGTGCGGATTCTCCGAGTCACTCGGAGAACGTCGGCGATTCATCGCGTGGTCCGCTTCGGTGGAAGGGGGTCACGGGGTGTGCGCCGGATGAACGCGCCCGGCGCGAGACCTCGGTGATTCCTTTCTCCATGGGGTGCGCCGACTCTTCTTTCCGCTTCGGCGGTCCTCTTTGCCGACGATGTGCACACCGGTGCGGCGGTTTCCTCCGCGCCTTCTCCGTCGTCCCCGAAATCTCTCCCCAAAGGTGTCGACCGGCATGCATGAAAACGACTCCATCCCGTCTCGTTCGCTTCCCGCAGAGCTTTTCGAACTGACCGTTGCTCAACAGGGTGTGTGGTACGGCCAAGCGGTCGAACCGGAGAGCCCGAAGTTCAACATCGCCGAGTGCTTCGAGATCCGGGGCGATCTCGACGCGGGGACGTTCGCCGCCGCCGTCGTCCGCGCGGTCGCCCTCTGCGACAGCCTCAACGTCGAGTTCGTCGTCCACGACGGTGTCGTACGCCAGCGGGTCACGCCGCCTCCCCGGACGGACGCCGACCGGTTCCGCGTCGTCGACCTCTCCGGTACCGACGATCCCGCCGCCGCGGCCGAGCGCTACCTGGCCGACGACATGGCCACCGTCGACCGGGTCGACGCCCCGCGCCACAGCCTGGTGCTGCTGCGCCTCGGACCCCGCCGGCACTACTGGTACATCCGCTTCCACCACATCGTCGTCGACGGCCTCGGCGGTGCCGTCTTCGCCCGCATGGTGGCCGACCTCTACGCACGCGCCCTGCGCGGCGAGAACATCGCCGAGGCCGAGCTGCCCCCCGCCCCGCTCACCGATCTCCTCGCGGACGAGGCCGCGTACCTCGGCTCCGACCGGTACGAGGCCGACCGGGCCCACTGGACCGCCAGGTTCGCCGACCGCGCGGCGGACGCCACCGGTTCCGACGGTTCGGAGGGCTCTTACGGCGGGACGGGCGCACGGGGCGGTACGCCGCTCATCCGCCGCCGTACCGACGCCCCGGCCCCGGCCGCTCCCACCGGAGCGGACGGCGTGAACCTGCACACCGGGGAGACCCTGCCCGTCACCGTCCTCGACGACCTGCGCCGGCTCGCCGCCGCCAACCGCACCACCTGGTCCGCGGTCCTGGTGAGCGCGGTCGCCGCCTACGTCGGCCGGGTCACCGGCACCCGGGACGTCGTCGTCGGCCTCGCCTCCAACGGCCGCCACGGCGGGCTGCGGCACATCGTCGGCATGACCGCCAACATCCTGCCGCTGCGGCTGGAGATCACCCCCGACATGACGGTCGGCGCGCTCGTCCGCGCCGTCGCCGCCGAGATGCGCGGCGCCCTGCGCCATCGGCGCTTCTCCCGCGAACAGCTCGCCCGCGAACTGAACATGGCCGACGACGCGGCACGCCTGACGGACGTGGTCGTCAACATCATGGGTTACGCCTACGACCTCGACTTCGGCGGCAGCCCCGCCACATCCCGCCTGCTCTCCATCGGCCCGGTCGACGACGTCTCTCTCTTCGTCTCCGAACGCTCCGAGGGAACAGGCCCGTTGATCGGATTCGACGCCAACCCGGAGCTCTACCGCCCCGAGGACGTGCGGCTGAGCCAGCGCGCCGTCATCTCCTTCCTGAAGGCCCTCGCCGGCGCGGACAACGAAACCCCCCTGCGCGAGCTGCCGTTGCTCGACTCCGAGGCCGCCGCCGAACTCCTCGCCCATGGCCGGGGCGCCGACCTGGAGGTCCCGGAGCCGGCCACGAGCCTCCAGCAGGCCTTCGAAGCGCAGGTGCGCCGCACCCCGGACGCCCCCGCGGTGGTGGACGGTGCCGTCACGCAGACCTACCGGGAGCTGGCCCACCACGCGGCGGAGATCTCCGCAGCGCTGGCGGGCTGGGGGCTCGCCGCCGAGGACGGGGTCGGTGTCCTGGTGGACCGCTCCGCCGCGGTGGTGGCCGCGACCCTCGGCGTGGTCGGCGCGGGCGCCGCGTACGTACCGATGGACGCCACCTGGCCCCAGGAGCGCCTCGGGCGCGTCGCGGGCGTCGCCGGGGTCCGTGCCCTGGTGGTCGACGAGGCCGCCGCCGGGCAGAACTGGGTGAAGGTGACCGCGGCCGCCCTGCCGGTCGTCGTCGTCGACGCCCTCGGCCGGGTGCTGCGCGGCGCCCCGCCGCGTCCCGGACGGCTGCCGGACGTGACGCACGCCGACCGGCTCGCCTATGTGATGTTCACCTCCGGCTCCACCGGCCTGCCCAAGGGCGTCGGCGTCACCCACGCGGACGTCCTCGCGCTGACCGCCGACTCCGCCTGGCGGGACGGGGCGTGCGACGCGGTGCTGCTGCACTCGGCGTACGTCTTCGACGCCTCCACCTTCGAGATCTGGGCTCCGCTCCTGCGCGGCGGGAGGGTGGTCGTCGCACCCCCGGGCGTCCTGGAGGCGCCCGTCCTCACCGGGCTGGTCGACCGGTACGGAGTCACCGCGCTCTTCCTCACCACCGCCCTGTTCAACGTGGTGGCCGAGGCCGACCCGGCGGCCTTCGCCGGGCTGCGGCTGGTCGCCGCGGGCGGCGAGGCCGCCACGCCGGACCTCATGCGGCGGGTGGCCGCCGCCGCACCCCGCACCCAGGTCCTTCACGTGTACGGGCCCACCGAGACCACCACCTTCGCCGCCCGCCACCGGGTCGCCGCCGACGCGGGCGGAGTACCGCCCATCGGCCGCCCGCTCGACGGGACGCGGCTCCACGTCCTCGACGGCGACCTCGCCCTGGTGCCGCCCGGCGTGGTGGGGGAGCTGTACGTGTCGGGGCGTGGCGTGGCACGCGGCTACCGGGGCCGCCCCGCGCTGACCGCCGGCCGGTTCGTCGCCGACCCGCACGGTCCGCACGGGGCCCGCATGTACCGCACCGGGGACCTCGTCCGGTGGACCGCGCGCGGCGAGATCGAGTACGTCGGACGCGCGGACGGGCAGGTCAAGCTGCGCGGATACCGCATCGAACCCGCCGAGATCGAGGGCACGCTGCTCGCCGACCCGGGTGTGGTGGCGGTCAGCGTCCTGGTGCGCGAGGACATACCCGGCGACCGCCGGCTCGTCGCCTACGTCGTGCCCGCCACCGGCACCCGCCCGGACGACACCGCGCTCGCCCGCCGGGTGGGCCGCGCCCTGCCCGCGTACATGGTGCCCTCCGTGTTCGTGACGCTCGACGCGCTTCCGCTGAACCCCAACGGCAAGGTCGACCGCCGCGCCCTGCCCGCACCCCCCGCCGCGGCCACCACGGGGCGCGCCCCGCGCACCGCGTACGAGGAGGTGCTGGCCGGCCTGTTCGCCGACGTCCTGGGCGTCGCCGCCGTCGGCGCCGACGACAACTTCTTCTCCCTGGGCGGTCATTCGCTGCTCGCCACCCGCCTCACCGGCCGGGTGCGCGCCGCCCTGGGCGCCGAACTCGGGCTGCGTACCCTCTTCGACCACCCCACCGTCGCCTCGCTCGCCGCCGTCCTCGACACGGCCGGTTCCGCCCGGCCCGCCCTCACGCCGCAGCGGCGGCCCGAGGCGGTGCCGCTCTCCTACGCGCAGCAGCGCCTGTGGTTCCTCAACCGGGCGGAGGGCCCCGGCGACACGTACACCGTCCCGCTCGTCCTGGAGCTCGACGGCCCGCTCGACACGGGGGCCCTGCGGGGCGCGCTGGCCGACGTGGTCGCCCGGCACGAGAGCCTGCGCACCGTCTTCGCCGAGCACGACGGCGTACCGCGTCAGGACATCCTCGACGCGGCCACCGCGGCGGAGCTGGTCCCGCTCGTCGTCCGGCGGCCCCCGGCCGGGGAAGCCGGTGCCGGAGCTTCCGGAGCGGCCGGAGTGACCGGCGCCGCCGGAGCCTGGGCGGGGGAGACGGTCCGGCGGCTGGTCGCCGAGCCCTTCGACCTCACCGGCGACCTCGCCGTCCGCGCCCACCTGCTCCAGGAGGCCCCGGACCACCACCTCCTGGTCCTCGTCCTCCACCACGTCGTCGCCGACGGCTGGTCCCTCGCCCCCCTCGTCCGCGACCTCGGCGCCGCCTACCGCGCCAGGACCGGGGGCACCGGCGCCCCCGACTGGCCCGCGCTGCCGGTGCAGTACGCCGACTACACCCTCTGGCAGCGCCGGCTGCTCGGCGACGACACCGACCCGGAGAGCCTGGCCGCGATCCAGCTCGCCCACTGGCGGGAGGCGCTGCGCGGCGCTCCTGACCTGCTCGACCTGCCCCTCGACCGGCCGCGCCCCGCCGTCCCCAGCCACCGGGGCGACGCCGTCCCCTTCGCGCTCCCCGCGCCCGAGCACGCCGCGCTCGTCCGGCTCGCCCGGGCGGCGGGGTGCACCCCGTTCATGGTGCTCCAGGCGGCGCTGGCGGTGACGCTGCACGCCCACGGAGCGGGCACCGACATCCCGCTGGGCACGGCCGCGGCGGGCCGCTCCGACGAAGCCCTCGGCGACCTCGTCGGGTTCTTCGTCAACACCGTCGTGCTGCGCACGGACCTCTCCGGTGACCCGACCTTCCGCGAACTCCTCGAACGCGTGCGGGAGTTCGACATCTCCGCCTTCGGTCACGGCGACCTCCCCTTCGAGCGGATCGTGGAGGCCGTCAACCCCGAGCGCTCCGGCGGCCACCACCCGCTCTTCCAGACCATGCTGGTCCTCCAGAACCAGCGGCGGACCGAACTGGACCTGCCCGGCATCACCACCCGGGACCGGTCCCGTCACACCGGGATCAGCAAGTTCGACCTGACGTTCTCCCTGACCGAACTCGACCGCTCCGAAGGCGAGTTCGCCGGGATCGGAGGCTATCTGGAGTACGCCACCGACCTCTTCGACGCCGCCACCGCCCACGGCCTGAGCGCCCGGTTCGCCCGCGTGCTCACCCTCGCCGTCGCCGATCCCGACCGCCCGGTCCGGGACCTCGACCCGCTCGGAACGGCCGAGCGGGACCGAATCCTCGCCCAAGGCCTGGGCAGGAAGCGGCCGTTGCCCGCCCTCACCGCCCCCGAGGCGGTCCGCGAGCAGGCCGCGCGCACCCCCGGCGCGGTCGCCGTCCGCGACGAACTGACCAGCCTCACCTACGCGGAGCTCGACGCCCGCGCCGACGCCCTCGCCCACACCCTGCGCGAGCGGGGCGCGGGCCGCGAGGACCGGGT
This sequence comes from Streptomyces sp. NBC_01335, assembly GCF_035953295.1. Lineage (GTDB taxonomy): Bacteria > Actinomycetota > Actinomycetes > Streptomycetales > Streptomycetaceae > Streptomyces. Next base: position 542,720 of record NZ_CP108370.1, on the reverse strand, counting down.
GGCCATCGCCGCGCCGCCCTCCGTCCACACCGTCGTCGCCATGCTGGCCGTGCTGCGGGCCGGAGCCGCCTACGTACCCGTCGACCCGGAGTACCCGGCGGCCCGCATCCGCCACATGCTCGACGACGCCCGGCCGGTCCTGCTGCTCACCACCACCGGCACCCGTGCGTCGCTGCCCCCGGTCGACCTGCCCTGGCTCGCCCTCGACGCACCGGCGGACCGGACCGACCCGCTCACCCCGTACGCGCCCCACCCGGACGACCCGGCGTACGTCATCTACACCTCCGGCTCCACCGGCCGCCCCAAGGGAGTGGTCGTGACCCACGGCGCGCTCACCAACCACATGGCGTGGCTGGCGGACCACCTGGACCTCACCGGCGAGGACCGGGTCCTCGCCCGCACCTCCACCAGCTTCGACGCCTCCGTGTGGGAGCTGTGGCTCCCGCTGATGAACGGCGCCGAAGTCTGCGTCCTGCCGCCCCGGGCCAACCGGGAACCCGCCGAACTCGTCGCCTTGATGGGCCGGTTCGACATCACCGTCGCCCAGTTCGTGCCCTCGCACCTGACCCACGTCCTCGCCGAGGCGGCCCACCGGGCGCCACTGCCCCGGCTGCGTGCCGTGCTCTGCGGCGGCGAACCCCTGCCGCGCGCCCTCGCCGACGAGATCGCCGTCCGCTGGGGCGCCGAAGCGCACAACCTGTACGGCCCCACCGAGGCGACCATCGACGCGACCGCGCACCGCGAGGGCCCCACCCCGGCCGCCGCGCTCCGCGAGGGCAGCACCCCGGCCGCCTCCCCGGCAGTCTCCCCGGCCGAAACCGTCCCGATCGGCCGACCCGTGGACACCATGCGCGCGTACGTCCTCGACGGGCGGCTGCGCCCCGTACCGCCGGGCGTCACCGGGGAGTTGTACCTCTCCGGGCCCAACCTCGCCCGGGGCTACCTGCACCGGCCCGGTCTGACCGCCGCACGCTTCGTCGCCGACCCCTTCACCGCCGACGGCACCCGCATGTACCGGACCGGCGACCTCGTGCGATGGAACGGACACGGGCTCCTCGACTACCAGTCCCGCGCCGACGACCAGGTCAAAATCCGTGGATTCCGCGTCGAGTTGGGCGAGGTGGAAGCCGCGCTCCTGGCGAACCCCGGCGTCACCGGCGCCTGCGCGGTGATCCGCGAGGACGCCCCCGGCCGGCGCCGCCTCGTCGCCTACGCCGTGACCGACGACCCCGCCGTACGCCCCGTCGCCCTGCGCGACGGCCTCGCCGAGGCCCTCCCGCACCACATGGTGCCCTCCGCCGTCGTCGTGCTGGACGCCCTGCCCCTGCTGCCCAACGGCAAGGTGGACCGGCGCGCCCTGCCCGAACCCGAATCGGAGACCGGCGTACCGGCCGCACCGGGACGGCTCAGCCTCCGGGAGGAGCTGCTCGCCGGGATCTTCGCCGACGTGCTGGACCGGCCCCGGGTCGGCCCGCACAGCAGCTTCTTCGACCTCGGCGGCCACTCGCTCCTCGCCATGCGCGTGGTGAGCCGCGTCCGCGCGGTACTGGGCGCGGAGATCGCCGTACGCACCCTCTTCGAGCACCCGACCGTCGCGGGCCTGGCCCGCGCCGTCGACCCGGCGGCCCGGACCCGCCCTCCCGTGGTACCGGCCGAGCGGCGGCCCGATCCGCTGCCGCTCTCCTTCGCCCAGCGGCGGCTGTGGTTCCTCAACCGGCTCGAAGGACCCAGCTCCACCTACAACATCCCGCTCGTCCTCGAACTCCACGGCACCCCGGACACGGAGGCGCTCCGCGCCGCCCTCGGGGACGTCGTCGGGCGCCACGAGTCGCTGCGCACCCTCTTCCCCGAACAGCGCGGCACACCACACCAGTTGATCGTCGGAGCGGACGGGGCCACCCCCGAACTTCCGGTCGTGGACGTGGCCCCCGCCGACCTGGAGGAGGCCGTCTTCGACGCCGTACGCCTGCCGTTCGACGTCACCGCCGACCTCCCGCTGCGCGCCCAGCTGCTGCGCGCCGCCCCCGACCACCACGTCCTGGTGCTGGTGGTGCACCACATCGCCGGCGACGGCTGGTCCCTCGCCCCGCTCGCCCGCCACCTGGGCGAGGCGTACCGGGACCGGCTCGACGGACGGGAGCCCGCGTGGGCGACGGGCCCCGTGCTCCAGTACGCCGACTACACCCTCTGGCAGCACGCGGCCCTGGGCGACGACACCGCACCCGGGAGCGCGCTCGGGCGGCAGCTGGAGCACTGGCACACCGCCCTCGCGGGGCTGCCCGGCCTGGTCGACCTGCCGCTGGACCGGCCCCGCCCGGTCACCGCCGACCCGCGCGGAGACGTCCACGCCTTCGACGTACCACCTGTGCTCCACGCACAACTCCTGCTGTTGGCGCGGGAGTCGGGAAGCAGCCTCTTCATGGTGCTCCAGGCGGCGGTGGCCGCCCTGCTGCACCGGCACGGCGCGGGCGACGACATCCCGCTCGGCACCCCCGTCGCCGGACGCACCGACGAGGCGCTGGAGGACCTGGTCGGGTTCTTCGTCAACACCCTGGTCCTGCGCACGGACCTGTCGGGCAGCCCGAGCTTCCGGGAACTCCTGGTCCGGGTGCGGGAGTTCGATCTCGCCGCGTACGGGAACCAGGACGTGCCCTTCGAACGGCTGGTGGAGAGCCTCAACCCCGTCCGGGCGCGCGACCACCACCCGCTCTTCCAGACCATGCTGGTCCTCCAGAACCAGGAGACCGTCCGCCCCGAACTCCCCGGCCTCACCGTGGAGGACCGGATCGTCCACAACGGCCTGAGCAAGTTCGACCTCACCTTCGCGTTCACCGAGGAGCGCGACGGCGGCGGCCTCTCGGCCGGGATCGAGTACGCCACCGCCCTCTTCGACCGGGACACCGTCGAAACCCTCGCCGCCCGGCTCCTCCGCCTTCTGGAGCAGGTGGCCGCCGACCCCGGCCGGCCGCTCGCCGGCCACGACCTGCTGACGGCCGACGAACACACCCGGGTCACCCGCTGGGGCACCGGCCGCCCGCTCGGCGCGCCCGCACCGGACACCACCCTGCCCGCCCTCTTCGCGGCCCAGGCGCTCCGCACCCCTGACCACCCCGCCGTCACCGACGGCGCCACCACCCTCAGCTACGCCGCGCTCGACGCGCTCTCCGCCGACCTCGCCGGGGCGCTCGCCGGGCTCGGCGTCGGACCCGAGCGCGGTGTCGGCGTCCTGCTCGCCCGGTCGCCCGCCGTGGTGACGGCCTCGCTCGGCGCGGTCCGCGCGGCGGGCAGCTACGTCCCCATGGACGCGCGCTGGCCCGACGAGCGGCTCGAACAGGTCGCCGCAACGGCGTCGTTGCGGGCCCTCGTCGTCGACGAGGCCGCCCTCGCCTCCCCCTGGGTGACCGCCACCGCCGGCCGGCTGCCGGTCCTGGTCGTGGACCGGCTCGGCAGGGTCCTGCGCGGCGGCCCCGAACGTCCGGGCCGCCCGGCCGCCGTACCGGGGCCGCACACCCTCGCGTACACCATGTTCACCTCCGGCTCCACCGGCCTGCCCAAGGGCGTCGGCGTCACCCACGCCGACGTGGCCGCGCTCACCGAGGACTCCGCCTGGCGCGAGGGCGCCGCCGACGCGGTGCTGATGCACTCGGCGTACGTCTTCGACGCCTCCACCTTCGAGATCTGGGCCCCGCTCCTGCACGGCGGAAAGATCGTCGTCGCACCGGACGGTGTTCTGGAGGCCCGCGCCCTCGGCGACGCCGTCCGCGAACACGGGGTGACCGCCGTCTTCCTGACGACGGCGCTCTTCAACGTGATCGCCGAGACCGCTCCGGGGGCCTTCCGGGGGCTCCGCCTCCTGTGCGCCGGAGGCGAGCTCGCCTCCCCGGACGCCATGCAGCGCGTCGCCGGCACCACGCCCGGTCTGCGCGTCCTCCACGTCTACGGGCCGACCGAGACCACCACCTTCGCCACCCGCCACGACGTGACCGCCGGCCTCCCGGCCGGACCGCCGCCCATCGGCCGCCCGCTGGACGGCATGCGGCTGTACGTGCTCGACGGCTCCCTCGGCCCGGTCGCCCCCGGTGTCGTGGGCGAGCTGTACCTCGCCGGGCGCGGAGTCTCCCGCGGCTACACCGGGCAGCCCGCCCTGACCGCCGGCCGCTTCGTCGCGGACCCGTTCGGCCCCGCCGGAAGCCGGATGTACCGCACCGGCGACCTCGTCCGCTGGACCCGGGACGGGCACATCGCCTACGTCGACCGCGCGGACGGACAGGTGAAGCTGCGCGGCTACCGCATCGAACTCGGCGAGATCGAATCCGTCCTGGCTCGCTGCGAGGGGGTCGCCGACTCCTTCGCCGTCGTCCGCGAGGACACCCCCGGCGACCGGCGCCTCGTCGCCTACGTGGTGCCCACCGCCCGGGCGCTCCCCGCGCCCGCCGACCTCGCCCAGGAGCTCGGCCGGTCCCTGCCCGCGTACATGGTGCCCTCCGCGTTCGTGCTGCTCGACGCGCTGCCGCTGACCGTCAACGGCAAGGTGGACCGGCGCGGCCTTCCCGCACCCGTCCACGGGGAGCAGAGCCGGAGGACCGGCGGCGGTACGGCCCGCAGTGCCCGCGCGGAAATCCTCTGCGGACTCTTCGCCGACGTGCTCGGGCTCGACGGCCTCGACGCCGAAGGCGACTTCTTCGCCCTCGGCGGCCACTCCCTGCTCGCCACCCGCCTCGTGGCCCGCATCCGGAGCGTGCTCGGCGTGGAGGTCCCCGTCAAGGCGCTCTTCGAGCACTCCACCCCGGCCGCCCTCGCCGCGGCGCTGGACGGGGCCGAGCGGGCCAGAAGACCCCTGGAGAGAGCCGGGAAGCGCCCCGATCCGCTGCCGCTCTCCTTCGCGCAGCAGCGCCTCTGGTTCCTCGGGCGGCTGGAGGGCCCCAGCGCCACGTACAACGTGCCGCTGGTGCTCCGCCTGGACGGCCCGCTCGACACCGGCGCCCTGGAGAACGCCCTCGCGGACGTGGTCGAGCGCCACGAGAGCCTGCGCACCGTCTTCCCCGACACCGACGGCATCGCCCGGCAGGTGGTACTCGACGCCACCGGTGCCGACCTCGACCTGACGCCCCGCGACACCGACCCCGCCCACCTCGGCGACGTGCTCACCGCCGAGGTGACGCACCCCTTCGACGTGAGCGCCGAACTCCCCGTGCGCGCCCGGCTGATGAGGCTCGCGCCCGAAGCCCACGTCCTGGTGCTGGTGGTGCACCACATCGCCGGTGACGGCTGGTCCCTCGCCCCGCTCGCCCGCGACCTGGGCGACGCGTACCGGGCACGGATCGAGGGCGGGGAGCCGGGCTGGAGCGAACTCGCCGTCCAGTACGCCGACTACACCCTCTGGCAGCGCGCCCTGCTCGGCGAGGAGGACGACCCCTCCAGCCAGGCCGCCCGCCAACTCGCCTTCTGGCGAACCGCCCTGGCCGGCGCCCCCGATTTGCTGGAACTGCCCTGCGACCGGCCGCGCCCCGCCGTGCCCGCCCACTGCGGCGACGCCCACCCCTTCACCGTCGGCCCCGACACCCACCGGGCGCTCGCCGATCTCGCCCGGACCCGGGGCAGCAGCCTCTTCATGGTCCTCCAGGCCGCCCTGTCGGTCCTCCTCTCCCGCCACGGCGCGGGTGAGGACATCCCGCTGGGCACCGCGGTCGCCGGCCGCACCGACGAGGCGCTCGACGACCTGGTCGGGTTCTTCGTCAACACCCTGGTGCTGCGCGCCGATCTGAGCGGCGACCCCACCTTCGGCGAAGTCGTCGACCGGGTACGCGACTTCGACCTGGCCGCCTACGCCCACCAGGACCTGCCCTTCGAGCGGCTGGTGGACGCCCTCAGCCCCGTCCGCGCCCAGAACCACCACCCGCTCTTCCAGACCATGCTGGTCCTCCAGAACCAGGGCGACGCCGCCATCGACCTGCCCGGGCTGACGGTGACCGAGCAACCCGTGCAGACCGGCATCAGCAAGTTCGACCTGACCTTCACCTTCACCGAGACCTACGACGCGTCCGGCCGGCCCGCCGGCCTCCGGGGCGTCCTGGAGTTCTCCACCGAACTCTTCGTCCCCGCCACCGCCCACACCCTGGCCGCCCGGCTGACCCGCCTCCTCGCCACGCTCGCCACCGACCCCGGCCGGCGCGTCCACGCCGTGGATGTGCTGGAGCCGGACGAGCGGCGGAGCCTGGACCGCGTCGCCCACGGCCCCACCCGCCCCTCGGCCGCCGGCACCGCACCCGGGGCGTTCCGCGCGCAGGCCGCCCGTACCCCCGGGGCGATCGCCGTACGCGACGGCGGCGACGGGATCACCTTCGCCGAACTCGACCTGCTATCCGACGACTTGGCCCACCATCTGCACGACCGGGGCATCGGCCGCGGCGATCTGGTCGCCCTGGCGCTGGAAGGCACCACCGACCAGGTTCTCGCGATGCTGGCGGTCACCAAGGCCGGGGCCGCCTATCTGCCCGTCGACCTGGAGTACCCCGAGGCACGCATCGCCCACATGCTCGACGACGCCCGCCCGGCGCTGCTCCTCACCCATGGCGCCCGGGACGCCCACGGCGCCCGGGGAACCCACGGCGATCGCGCGGGACACGGAGATCGCGCGGGACACGGCGACCGCGAGGGGCACGGCGACCGCGAGGGGCACGGAGACCGTGCCGGACGCCCCGGTCCCGCCCTGCCCCGGCTCGCACTCGACGACCGGGCCGCCTGGTCCACCGGGCGCGCCGCGCCGACCGGCGCCGGGCCCGACCCGCGCGACGCCGCGTACGTCATCTACACCTCGGGCTCCACCGGCCGCCCCAAGGGCGTGGTCGTCACCCACGCCTCCCTCACCAACCACATGGCGTGGATGGCGGACCACCTCGGGCTCAGCGGCGACGACCGGGTCCTCGCCCGTACCTCGCCGAGCTTCGACGCCTCGGTCTGGGAGACCTGGCTGCCGCTCCTGCACGGCGGCTCCACCTGTCCCGTGCCGCCCGCCCTCAACCACGACCCCGCCGGGCTGCTCTCCCGGATGCGCGCAGAGGGCGTGACCCTCGCCCAGTTCGTGCCCTCCCACCTCTCCGTCGTCCTCACCGAGACCGGCCCGGACGCGGTGCCCGACTCACTGCGGGCCGTCCTGTGCGGCGGCGAACCGCTGCCCCGGGCACTGGCGGAACGCGTCGGCCGGGAGTGGCGGACCGAGGTGCACAACCTCTACGGGCCGACCGAGGCCACCATCGACGCCACCGCCCACCACCACGGGTCCGCCGGAGCCGACGGACCGGCGGGGGAGGGGAGCGTGCCGCTCGGCCACCCGGTCGACAACACCCGCGCCTACGTCCTCGACGCCGGTCTGCGACCGGTGCCCACCGGCGTCACCGGGGAACTCCACCTCGCGGGCGGCGGACTCGCCCGCGGCTACCTGGGGCGCCCCGGCCTGACCGCCGCACGGTTCGTCGCCGACCCCTACGGCCCCGCCGGAAGCCGGATGTACCGCACCGGAGACCTCGTCCGGCGGGACGCCGACGGCCTGCTCACCCACGTCGGGCGCGCCGACGACCAGGTCAAGGTCAACGGATTCCGCATCGAACCGGGCGAGATCGAGGCCGCCCTCACCGCGCTCGACACCCTCGCCACCGCCTGCGTCCTGGTCCGTGAGGACCGGCCCGGCGAGCGCCGCCTGGTCGCGTACACCGTCCCCGACCCGCGCGGCGGCTCCCCGGCCCCGGCGGAGCGCGAACTCCGCGCCCGCCTCGCCGAGTCGCTGCCGCCGTACATGGTGCCCGCCGTCTTCGTGACCCTGGACGCGCTGCCGCTGCTGCCCAACGGCAAGACCGACCGGCGCGCCCTGCCCGCCCCCGCCCGGCCCACCGCCGAGCGCCCGGGCGACCGGCCGCGCACCAAGGAGGAAGAGGTGCTCTGCGAGGTGTTCGCCGCCGTCCTGCGCGCACCCGCCGTCCGCACCGACGACGACTTCTTCGCCCTCGGCGGCGACAGCATCCTCTCCATCCAGCTCGTCAGCCGGGTCCGCGAGGCCGGCCTGAGGGTCACCCCCCGCGACGTCTTCGTCCACCGCACCCCCGAGGCCATCGCCGCCGCGTCCACCACGCTCGACCAGGGCGCCGCGCCCGGCCGGGCCACCCCCGCGCCCACCGAGCGGGGCACCGGCACCCTGCCGGCTACCCCCATCGTCGCCTGGTTCCTGGAGCGCCCCGGCACGACGGACGGCTACAACCAGTCCGGAGTCCTGCGCACACCGCCCGGAGCCGGTACCGACACGCTGACCGTCGCCCTCCAACTCCTCATCGACCACCACGACATGCTCCGCCTCCGGGTCGGCCGCCCGGCCGGAGGCGAGCCCGTCCTCGACGTGCTGCCGACGGGCTCCGTCCCCGCCCGCGACCGGTTCACCCGGATCGACATCACGGGACTTGCCGCCGATGCCGTCCGGGCCGCCGTCACCGAGGCGGGCGAGGAGGCCCGCGGGCGGCTCAGCCCCGCGGACGGGAACGTCGTGGAGGCCGTCTGGTGCGACGCCGGACCCGGCGCCCGAGGACGGCTGCTCCTCGTCGTCCACCATCTCGCCGTCGACGCGGTCTCCTGGCGCATCCTCGCCGCCGACCTGGCCACCGCCTGGCGGGCCGTCACCGGAGGCCCCGGAGACCCCGGAGACCCCGGAGGCCCCGGAGGCCCCGGAGGCCCCAAGGGGAGGGTGGGAGACACGGCAGGGCTCCCCGCCGCCACCACCTCCTACCGGCACTGGGCGCACCTCCTCGCCGCCCAGGCGAACGACCCCGCGCGCGAGGCCGAACTCCCGCTCTGGGAAGCGATGTCGAGCACCCCCGACCCGCAGCTGGGACCCCGCCCGCTCGACCCCGCCCTGGACACCGCGGGCCGCACGCGCACCCTCGTCACCCGGCTGCCCGCCGCCCGCACCGAGCCCCTCCTCAGCACCGTCCCAGCCGCCTTCCACGCCGGAGTGGACGACGTGCTGCTCACCGGTCTGGCCCTCGCCGTGAGCGCCTGGCGCGCCGAACGCGCCTCCGGCGCAACCGGCCCCGGGGGCACGGGCGTCCTGATCGACCTGGAGGGACACGGCCGGGAGCAGATCGACGAGCGCCTCGACCTGTCCCGTACCGTCGGCTGGTTCACCAGCCTCTACCCGGTCCGCCTCGACCCCGGACCTCTCGACCCCCGCGCCCCCGGGCGCTTCGACGCCGCCCTCGCCGAACGCGCCCTCAAGCGCGTCAAGGAACAGCTGCGGACCGTCCCCGACCACGGAGTCGGCTACGGCATGCTCCGGCGGCTCAACGCGACGACCGGCCCCCGGCTGGCCGCCGCACCCGACCCCCAGATCGGCTTCAACTACCTCGGCCGGTACGCGAGTGCGCGGACGCCTGCCGACCCGGCCGGCGGCGCCGACTGGGAGGTGCTGCTCGACGGCGGCGGGCCCCGGGCCCAGGACCCCGCGATGCCCGTCCACCACGTGCTCGACATCAACGCGCACACCGAGGACGGGCCGGACGGCCCGACCCTGGTGACCCGCTGGACCTGGCCCGCCGGCCTTCTCACCGAGGACGCCGTGGAACTCCTCTCCGACGCGTTCACCCGCGCCCTCGGCGCGCTCGCCGAACACGCCGAGCGGCCCGACGCGGGCGGCTGGACGCCCTCCGACCTTCCCCTGGTCTCGCTGGACCAGGCCCAGATCGACCGACTGCAGAACAAGTGGGGTGGACGCAAGTGACCGGGTTCCAGCTGGAGGACGTACTGCCGCTGACGCCGTTGCAGGCAGGCATGCTCTTCCACGCGCTGTACGACTCCCACGCCGTGGACGTCTACACCGCTCAGTTCGTCTTCGACCTCGAAGGCACCCCCGACGTTCCCGCCCTGCGCACCGCCGTCGGCGGCCTGCTGCGGCGGCACGCCAACCTCCGGGTCGGCTTTCTCCACGAGGACCTGCCCGAGCCCGTGCAGGCCGTCGCCGCCCGGGTGCCGGTGCCGCTGGAGGAGGTGGACCTGACCGGCCCCGACGGCCCGGCGGCCACCGAAGAACGTCTCACCGCCTTCCTCGCCGCCGACCGCACCCGACGCTTCGACCTCGCCACCCCGCCCCTGATGCGCTTCACCCTGCTGCGCACCGCACCGAGCCGCCACCGCCTCGTCATGACGGCCCATCACATTCTGCTCGACGGCTGGTCGATGCCGCTGCTGGTACGGGAGTTGTTCGAGCTGTACGCGACCGGGGGCGACGACTCCGCGCTGCCCCGGGTCGCCCCGTACCGCAGCTACCTCGCGTGGCTGGCCCAGCAGGACCGCGCGGAGGCCCTCGACGCCTGGCGCGCCGCGCTGGCCGGGATCGAGGCGCCGACCCTGCTCGCCGGGCGCGGCGGTCACGGCGCGTCGACGTCCGGCGAACGACCCTCCGGCGAAAGGCTCTCCGGCGAACGGCTCTCCGGCGAACGGCCCTCCGCCGAGGGTGAACAGCCCGCCGCCGAGGGCGGTCCGACCTCCGCCGAGCTTCCCGAGACGCTCGTCCTCGACCTGGACGAGGCCACCACCACCCGGCTGCGCGAGACGGCCCGCGCCCACCGGCTCACTCTCAACACCCTGGTCCAGGGCGCCTGGGGGCTGCTGCTCACCCGGCTCACCGGCCGCGCCGACATCGTGTTCGGCACCACGGTCTCCGGCCGCCCGCCCGAGATCCCCGGCGTGGAGTCGATGGTCGGGCTGTTCATCAACACCGTGCCGGTACGGCTGCGTCCGGCCGCCGACGACACCCTGGCCACCCTCCTGACCCGGCTCCAGGAGGAGCAGGGGCGCCTCCTCGGAGCCCAGTTCGTGGGGCTGACCGAGATCCGCGAAGTCACCGGGATGGACGAACTCTTCGACACCCTCACGGTGTTCGAGAACTATCCGCTGGACGCGGAGGCCCTGCGCACCGCCCGGCGGGGGCTGTCCGGCCTCGCCGTCACCGGCTTCACCGGCACGGACGCCGCCCATTACCCGCTCACCCTGACCATCGCCCCGGGCGACACCCTGCGTATCACCTTCGGCCACCGGGCCGCCGTCCTCGGCCGGGACGAGGTGGCCCGCACCGCCGCCCGGATGCGCCGGCTGCTGACCACGATGGCCCAGGGGCTCGACCTGCGCGTCGACGCGGTGTCCGTCCTCCTGGACGGCGAGCGGGAGGCACTGCTGGCACAGGGGCGGGGCGCCCAACTCCCGCCCGGAACAACGGGGGCGAGTGTCCCGGAGGCCGTGGCGCGCATCGCCGCCCGGCAGCCGGACCGGGTCGCCGTCACCGGCGCCGGCGAGGAGCTCACGTACGGCGGGCTCCTCCACCTGTCCGAGGAACTGGCCGGGGCGCTCACCGGACTCGGAGCCGGTACGGAGCGGGGCGTCGGCATTCTCATGGGCCGCTCGACCGCCCAGGTCACCGCCTCCCTCGCGGCCCTGCGCGCGGGCGCCGCCTACGTACCCCTCGACCCGCGCTGGCCCGCCGAACGCCTCGCCCGGGTCGTGGAGGTGTCCGCCCCGCGCGTCCTCGTCGTCGACGAGGCCACCCGCGCGCACCCCTGGGTGCGGCAACTCCCGCCCGGCGCGACGGTGGTGACCGTGGACCCGGCCGGCCGGGTGCTGCACGGAGGCCCGGACGCCCCGGGCGTGCTCCCCTCCGACGCCCTCCTCTCCGTGGGAGGCGGAGCCCGACTCGCCTACGTGATGTTCACCTCCGGCTCCACCGGACTGCCCAAGGGCGTCGGCGTCACCCACGCCGACATCGCCGCGTTGGCTGCCGACCGGACCTGGGGCGACGGCGCCGCCGACGCCGTCCTCATGCACTCGGCGTACGCCTTCGACGCCTCCACCTTCGAGATCTGGGTGCCCCTCCTCCATGGGGGCCGCGTCGTCCTCGCCCCCGACGGGGCCCTCCAGCCCGCCGCGATCCGCGACCTGGTGGCCCGCCACGGCGTGACGGCGGCGTTCCTGACCACCGCGCTGTTCAACGTCGTCGCCGACACCGACCCCGGCGCCCTCGGCCTGCTGCGGCTGGTCGCCGCGGGTGGCGAGGCCGCCGCCCCCGGCGTCTTCCAGCGGCTGGCCGCCGCCCACCCCGGCACCGCCGTCCTCCACGTCTACGGCCCGACCGAGACCACCACCTTCGCCACCCGGCACCACGTCCGCCCCGGCGACGCACCCGACGGGGCGCCCCCCATCGGCCGGCCGCTCGACGGCATGCGCGCCCACGTGCTCGACCCGGACCTGCGCCCCGTACCACCCGGCGCCGAAGGGGAGTTGTACCTCGCGGGGCCCGGCGTCGCACGCGGCTACCTCGGCCGCCCCGGCCCCACCGCCACCCGGTTCGTCGCCGACCCCTTCGCCGGGGACGGGACGCGGATGTACCGCACCGGCGACCTCGTGCGCCGCGACCCGGACGGTGCCGTGCGCTACCTGGCGCGGGCGGACCAGCAGATCAAACTGCGCGGCCACCGCATCGAACCCGCCGAGATCGAGGCGGTGCTCCGCACCGATCCCTCCGTACGCGCCGCCTGCGTCCTGGTCCGCGAGGACCTGCCCGGCGACCGCACCCTCACCGCCTACGTCGTACCCGCCCCCGGCCACACCCCGGACCCAGTCCTGCTCGCCGCGCACGTCGGCCGCCATCTGCCCGCCTCCATGGTGCCGGCCGCGATCCAGCCCCTCGACGCCCTCCCGCTCACCCCCAACGGCAAAATCGACCGGCAGGCCCTGCCCGCGCCCGCCCGGCCCACCGCACCGGCCGGACGGCCACCGCGCGGCGCCCACGAGGAGATCCTCGCCGGGCTCTTCGCCGACGTACTGGGCGTGGACCGCGTCGCGGCCGACGACAACTTCTTCTCACTGGGCGGCCATTCACTGCTCGCCACCCGACTCGTCGGCCGGGTCCGCACCGCGCTGGAGACCGAGGCGGACATTCGCACCCTCTTCGAGAACCCCACCGTCGCCACGCTCGCCACCGCCCTGGAACACGCCGCCCGCCCCGCCCGCCCCGCCCTCGTCCCGCAGGAACGCCCCGCGACGCTCCCGCTCTCCTACGCCCAGCAGCGTCTGTGGTTCCTCCACCGGCTCGAAGGCCCCTCGGCCACGTACAACATCCCCTTCGCCGTACGCCTCGACGGGCCGCTCGACACCGAGGCCCTGCGCCGGGCGCTGCGCGACGTCGTCACCCGGCACGCCTCCCTGCGCACCGTCTTCCCGGAGCGCGGCGGCGCACCGTGCCAGCACATCACCGACCCCGGTGACGTGCGGCTCCCGCTCGTCGTGGAGGCCGCCGACGAGGAGAAGCTCGCCGACCGCGTCCGCGCGTGCGCGACCGAGCCGATCGACATCGAACACCGCCTCCCCGTCCGGGCGACCCTGCTGCGTCTCGCCGAGGAAGCGCACGTCCTGGTCCTGGTGATCCACCACATCGCGGCCGACGGTTCCTCCCTGGCGCCCTTCGCCCGCGACCTCGCCGCCGCCTACCGCGCACGCCTGCGCGCCGAGGCCCCCGCCTGGACGGAGCTCCGCGTGGACTACGCGGACCACGCCCTCTGGCAGCGCCGCCTGCTCGACGGCGGGAACGACGGCACGGACGGCCTGTTGAACCGTCAGCTCACGCACTGGAAAACGGCGTTGGAAGGACTGCCGGAGGTCGTCGAGCTGCCCTGGGACCGCCCGCGCCCGCCCGTCGCCCGGCACACCGGCGCCACCCACACCTTCACCCTCGGCCCCGCCACCGCACGTCGGGTCGGCGAACTCGCCCGCGCCACCGGCAGCACCGTCTTCATGGTGCTCCAGGCGGCCCTGTCGCTCGCGCTCTCCCGCCACGGCGCCGGGGACGACATCCCGCTCGGCACGGCCGTCGCCGGCCGCACCGACGAGGCGGCCACCGACCTCGTCGGCTTCTTCGTCAACACCCTCGTGCTGCGCACGGACCTCTCGGGCGACCCGACGTTCCTCGAACTCCTCGCACGGGTCAAGGAGTTCGACCTCTCGGCGTACGCGCACCAGGACATGCCCTTCGAGCGGCTGGTCGAACTCCTCAACCCCGCCCGCTCGCAGACCCACCACCCCCTCTTCCAGACCATGCTCGTCCTCCAGAACCACACCCCCGCCGCCCCCGTCGACCTGCCCGGCCTCACCGTCACACCCGTGCCCCTCGGCACGGCCGTGAGCAAGTTCGACCTCTCCTTCACCCTCACCGAGACCCACGACGCCGGCGGGGTGCCCGACGGCATGCGGGCCACCGTCGACTACGCGACGGAACTCTTCGACGCCGCGACCGTGCACGGCCTCGCCGAACGGCTCGTCCTGCTGCTCGACGCCGTCACCACCGACCCGGACCGCCCGCTGAGCACGTACGACGTGCTCACCGCACCCGAGCGCGTCCGCCTCACCGCCTGGGGCACCGGCCCCGCGGACGACCTGCCCGGCTCCACCGTCCCCTCGCTCTACGAGGAGTGGGCCCGGCGCACCCCGGACGCGCCCGCCGTCCGCGACGCCCGCACCACCCTCACGTACGCCGCGCTCGACGCCCGCGCCGACGCCCTCGCACGCCGGCTCACCGCCCTCGGCATCGGCCCCGAGGACCGGGTGGCGGTCGCCCTGCCCCGCACCCACGACCTCCTCGTCGGTCTCCTCGGCGTCCTCAAGGCGGGGGCGGCGTACATACCGCTCGACCCCGACTACCCGGCCGACCGCCTCTCCTACATGCTCGAAGACGCCGACCCGCGCCTGCTCCTGACCACCCTCGCCCTCCACCGACGGCTCCCCGCCACCCCGGTGCCCCACCTGTACGCCACCGACCCCGACGACCCCGGCGACGGTGCCGCCCCGGCCCGCCGCCCGCTCCCGGAGCACCCCGCGTACGTCATCTACACCTCCGGCTCCACGGGCCGGCCCAAGGGCGTCGTGGTCACCCACCGGGGCGCCGGCGCCATGGCCAGGGCCCAGCGGGAACGGCTGCGCGTCACCCCGGACAGCCGGGTGCTGCACATGGCGTCCGTCAGCTTCGACGCCGCGTTCTGGGAACTCTGCATGGCCCTGCTCTCCGGGGCCTGCCTGGAGATCGACGAACGCGACGCCCTGCTGCCCGGTCCCGCCCTCGCCGCCACCGTCCGCGAACGCGGCGCCACCCACCTCACGCTGCCGCCCGCCGCACTCGCGGTGATGCCCGCAGGCTCGCTGCCCACCGGAACCACCCTGGTCCTCGCGGGCGAGGCGTGCACCCCGGCCCTGGTGCGCGACTGGGCGGCCGGCCGCTCCCTCGTCAACGCCTACGGCCCCACCGAGACCACCGTCTGCGCGACCATGAGCGCCGCCCAGCACCCGGACGGACCGCTCGCCCCCGACCGCACGGTGCCCATCGGCGTCCCCGTCGACGGCACCCGGGTCCACGTCCTGGACGACCGGCTGGCCCCCGTGCCCCCCGGCGTCGTCGGTGAGCTGTACGTCTCCGGCGCGGGAGTCGCCCGCGGCTACCACGGCAGGCCCGGCCTCACCGCGACCCGCTTCGTGGCCGACCCGGCCGACCCCGCGGGGGGCCGGATGTACCGCACCGGCGACCTGGTCCGCTGGACCACCGGCGGCGGACCGGGCGGCGGGCACGGTGAACTCGTCTACGTCTCCCGCGTGGACGACCAGGTCAAGCTCCGCGGCTTCCGCATCGAACCCGGCGAGATCGAGGCCGTGCTCACCGCCCTGCCCGGCGTGGCGGCGGCCTGCGCCGTCGTCCGCGAGGACCGGCCCGGCGACCGGCGCCTCGTCGCGTACACCGTCCCGGCCGACGGCACGGCCGGACCGGACGCGTCCGAGCTGCGCGCCCACCTCGCCGCCGCCCTGCCCGCCCACATGGTCCCCGCCGCCTTCGTACGCCTCGACGCGCTGCCGCTGACCCCCAACGGCAAGACCGACCGGCGGGCCCTGCCCGCCCCCGACCGGGCCGCGCCGGCCGGCGGCCGCTCCCCGCGCACGGACCGCGAGCGGGCCCTGTGCGAGGCGTTCGCGGAGACCCTCGGCGTGGCCGGGGTCGGCGTCAGCGACGACTTCTTCGCCCTGGGCGGCCACTCCCTGCTCGCGGTGACCCTCGCCCAGCGGATCGAGGAGCGCTGCGGCCGACGCCCCTCCCTGCGCGCCCTGTTCGCGGCACCCACGGTCGAAGGGGTGGACCGCCTCCTGGGAAGCGCGGCCGGAGAACAGAGCCCGCCGGAGACCACCGCGGGACCGGACCTCGCCGCCGAGGTCCGCCTCGCCCCGGACATCACCGGCGCCGGCCGGAACGCCCCGGTCCCCGCACCCGCCCGCCGCCCCGCCCGGCCGTCCGCCCGCCCCCTGCTGACCGGCGCCTCCGGCTTCCTCGGCGCCTACCTCCTGCGCGACCTGCTCGAAACCACCGGCGGCCCGGTCGACTGCCTGGTGCGCGCCGAGGACGCACCCCGCGCCGCGCACCGGCTGCGCACCAACCTGGAGCACTACGGGCTCTGGCACCCCCGGTACGCCGAGCTGATCCACCCCGTCCCCGGCGACCTCGCCGCCCCCGGCCTCGGCCTGTCGCCCGAGGACCGGACCGCCCTGGTACGCCGCCTCGGACCCGTCCTGCACAACGGCGCACACGTCAACTTCGCCGCCCCGTACGCGGACCTGCGCGCGGCCAACGTCGCCGGAACCGAGGAACTGCTGCGCCTGCTCGCCGACTCCGCCTCACCCGGGATGCACCACGTCTCGACCACCGGCGTCTACGCCCCCGCCGCCGTCACCCTCACCGAGACCAGCCCGACCGGCCCGGCGACCCGGCTGCCGGACGGCTACACGCGGAGCAAGTGGGTCGCCGAGGGGCTCGTCGGCCTCGCCAGGGAACGCGGGCTCCCGGTGGCCGTCCACCGCCCGGGCCGCATCAGCGGCGACACCGCGACCGGTGCCTGCCAGGAAAGGGACCTGCTCTGGCAGCTGATCAAGGGGTGCCTGCAGGCGGAGGCGGTACCGGACCTGCCGCACGGCTCGACCGACTGGGTGCCGGTCGACCACGTCAGCGCGGCGGTGGTGGCGCTCACCCTCGCGGACGCAGGGGCCGACGGGACGTACCACCACACCAACCCGGACGCCCCCGGCCTCGACCGGGTCTTCGAGGCGGCCGCCCGCCTCGGCCACGAGGTGCGCACCCTCCCCGCCGAGCAGTGGCAGGCCCGCGTCGCGGCCCAGCCGGACAACGCGGCCCAGCTGTTCCTCGGCGACGGCGAGCGGCCGGAGGGAGGGGCGACGGACCAGCGCCGCTTCGACTCCGGCCGCACCGCCGAGGCGGTGGCCGCCCTCGGCGTCCACCTGCCGCCGCTCACCGACGAGGTGGTGACCCGCTATCTCACGTACTTCCGGGGGACGGGGTTCCTGCCGGCGCCACGGGGGGTGCCGGCGGCGTCGTGACACGCGACGGAGGGCCGGGGACGCGGACGCCGCTCCCCGGCCCTCCGGCCGGTCAGCCGTTGGTGATGCGCACCACCCCGGTGACGGTCCCCTGGTACACCACGCCGCCCGGGGCGATGGAGCCCACCATCTGGAGCGAGTCGAAGAGCGAACCGGTGCCGACGGACTTGGTGCGGACCGTCTTGCCGGTCGCCGGGTCGATCTCCGCGTAGGCGAAGTTGTCCAGGATGGAGGTGCTGTTGGTGCCCGGGATGAGCGGGCTGCGGACGATGGTGTGGAGGAGGCCGTCGGCGGTGGAGAGCCGGGGCACGGCCGAGGAGCGGATGCTGGTGTCCCACTTCAGGTCGCATCCGGAACCGTCCGCGCGCACGTCGACCCGGCTGAAGCCGCCCGTGAAGTCGGCGGAGGCGGGGACGCTGGTGCCGGCGTTCTCGGGGAGGGCGGGGTAGGGGTAGCCGTAGGTGCTGGCGACGAAGACCGAACTGCCCACCGCGACCGGGGAGTTCTCGCTGCCGCTGCCGGACTTGAGCACCGGGACCGAGCAGACCTGGGCGCCCGTGTCGGTCCGGTACACGAGGAGGTTCTCGGTGGGCGAGGCGTTGTCCACGATGGTGACGTAGTCGGTGCCGGTGTTCGGGCCGAAGAACGTCGGGGTCGACCCCGTGCCCCAGCTCAGCTGGCCGGGCTTGCGCGCGGGCCCGCGGTCGTAGGGCTGTCGCCAGGTGATGGTGGGCGTGCCGTCCGCGGTGGCGTTCAGCAGGTACGTGGCGTGGCTGGTGGCGACCGATGTGCCCGCCGGCGCCGTCGAGATCGAGTTGTCGACGCGCTCCCCGGCCGGCAGGGTCAGCGAGCGGACGGTGCCGGTGCGGTCGTCCGCGGTGCCGACCACACCGCGGCCGGTGGCGAACCACACCCGGCCCTGCCAGTCCGGCGAGACCCCGGTGACGGCGTCGCCTTCCGGGACGGCACCGGCCAGCGAGAGTGAACTCGCCACGTAAAGCTCCCAGTTGCCCGAAGCGTTGCGGCGGTGGCCGATACGGAGCAGGGTGCGGTTCCCGTCGACCGCGACGAGCCGGTCCTGGTCGTCGAGGTACGCGTACACCCCGCCCAGCAGTGAGCCCTTGGCGATGGTGAGCGTCGTCAGCGACTCGCCGGACGCGGGGTCGAGCAGATGAACGGTGGGCACCTGGCCGAAGATCGGCGTGCACAGGGCGACCGGGTAGCCGTCCGACCCGACCAGGATCGTGGGGCAGGCGGACTGGAGGGCGACCCGCTTCGAGGTCAGCGAACCGGCACCCGGCCCCGGGAGCGGAGTGGCGTCGGACGAGCCGGTGTCGCCGTGCATGGTCGCGGTGCCCTGGGGGCCGCTGTACGGGTTGTGCGGCGGCAACGGGCCGAACGCCGTCGCGGCCTGGGCCGGGAACGCGGCCGCCAGGGTGAAGAGGGTGGCGGCGCCCAGCACCGCGGCACGGGGGAACAGGGACGGACGGGGCACGGGGGAGTCCATTCGGGAGAGGACGGCAGGGGGCGGCCGGCTCCGGCGGAGGGCGGCTGAGGACAGCGGACATCCGTGGGTGACCGGCGGAGGGTGACCGGCGGAACGTGACCGGTGGTCAGTTGCCCGGGAAGGCAGCGCCCGTCCGCCCGCGGAGTCGGACACGACGGAGCGGGGCGGTGGTCGTCACTGCCAGGAGGGCGACGGGCCGGGGCCGTTGAGCGGCGGGCCGTCGGGAGACCGTGGGGCGGGGGAGGCGCCGCGGGACGGCGGAAGCTCCCGCCGCGACCGGACCGGTGGGGTCAGCGACAGAGCGCGCTGGACTGCCTGCACTGGTCCACGTGGCGACGGGCCACGAGCAGGGCGGGTGTGTACCCGAGTTCCCCGAGGGTTGTCATGGTCATGGACCCTGGCAGCCCGTTCCGCCGGGGGCAATGGGCGGTCCACATGGTGGACGGGCGGAGAGGCTCCCACTCCATGCCGATGCCCGGCAGGGGGCGGGAACCCCTGCCGGGCATCGGTTGGGAGCAGTCGGTATCCGGAGCGGTCGGTCCGGAGCGGTCGGAGGGGGCGGGCCACTCCGACCGGTCGGACGACGGTGGTCGGACCGGTCAGGCGACGGTGCAGGCCGTGCCGCTGAGATCGAAGGCGGTCGGTGCGGCATTCGTGGCGCCCCGGGTGCCGAGGAAGCCGAGGGTCACCGAGGAGCCTGTGGCGATGGCGGAGGTGTACGAGGCCGGGGCCACGCTCACCGCGCTTCCGCTCTGGGTGGCCGTTCCGCCCCACATGCTGCTGACGGTCTGGCCGTTGGCGAAGGAGAAGCCGAGCTTCCAGGTGCTGATGGCGGCGGTGCCGGTGTTGCGGAGGGTGATCTCGCCCTGGAACCCGCTCTGCCAGTCGCCGACCACGCGGTACGCGACGGAGCAGGCGGCCCCGGAGGAGCCGCCGCCGGTGGCGGTGGTGAGGCTCACCGCGGCCGAGCGGGCCGAACGGTTTCCGGCCGCGTCGCGCGCGTACACCGCGAAGGAGTAAGCGGTGCCGGACGTGAGGGAGTTGACCGTCACGCCGGTCGTGGTGGAGGAGGCGACCACCGTCTCCGTGGTGCCGCTGACGCGCACGACGTCGTAGCTCTTCACACCGACGTTGTCCGTCGCGGCGGCCCAGTTGAGGGTGGCGGAGGAGGACGTCACCGCCGAGGCGGTCGGGGTGCCGGGAGCGGTCGGGGCCTGGGTGTCGGCCGTCGCCCCGCCGAAGACGGTGGCCTCCTTCGAGGTCTGTGCGATGCCGTTGGCGCCGTGGAAGATGCGCTCGCCCCAGGAGCTGAGCCGGGTCGGGTCGAAGTCGATGACCAGGTCCAGGATCGGGTCCGTGTTGCCGCTCCAGGACCAGGCCAGGTAGCCGAGCTTCAGCTGCTCGGCGGTGGCCATCATGGTGTCCTCGTCCGGGTCGCCGTACTGGTCCGCCGGTCCTCCGAACTCGCCGATGAGGATGGGCAGTCCGGCGTCCACGAAGGCGTGCAGGTAGTCGGTGACGGCCTGCGCGGTGTTGTAGACGCTGTACATGTGGATCGAGAAGATGAGGTTCCCGGTGGTGTCCGCGTCGTACACCGACTGGGCGTTGGCGCGCATGACGCCCTGCCAGTCCTGGCCCCAGTTGGGGGCGTCCACCATGATCGTGTGCTGGAAGCCGGCGTTCCTCAGCTTCTGCACGGCGCTGATGGTCGGCGCGGTCCACCCGGCGGGGTTGGTGTTGCCCCACGGCTCGTTGCCGATGTTGATGATGACGTAGCTCTCCTGGCCGGCCAGGACGTCCTTCAGGCTGATCCAGTAGTCGGCCGCGTGGTCGAGGGTGCCCGCCGCGGAGTCCTCGCCGTAACCGGTGGTGTCGTGCACCTCCAGTACGCAGATGAGCCGGTTGGCCTTGCACTGGGCGACGATTCCGGCGACCTCGGTGGGGCTGTTCTTCGTCCACCGGTAGCCGTCGGAGAGCACGACGCGGACGGTGTTGGCGCCCGTCGCCTTGATGTCCGCCAACGACTGGGTCTCGCCCGGGTACCAGGTGTGCGCGTGGTTGACCCCGCGCATCACGAAGTCGTTGCCGTTGCCTTCCAGGAGGCGCCCGTTGCTGATGTGGAGCCCGGTGGCGGCGTCCGCCGCCGACCGGGTCTGCGCGAGGGCCGTCGCCGGGGCCAGGGCGCCGACGAGGATGATCCCGAGGAGAGCGGTCAGGGCTCGCCTGAGGAGGGTGGTGGGGTGGGTTTGTGCCGTGCTTCTCGCTGTTCTCACTGCGGCTCCAGAGGGTGGACGCGTCGAGCATGGGGCGATATGGGAGCGCTCCCACAAATGGGAGCGCTCCCATGAAGCCACCCTGTCGGGGTCACGTCAATACATCGCGCAGAGCCGGGGTGATCGGAGGGCGATACGGTTCACCGGGCCGGTACGGCCGGCGGTGTCAAGTCCGCGACGAGCGTCTCCGGAGCCGGGTACGGCGGCTGAGGTGCGTCCGCCCCGGGCCGTTCCAGTCCGACCAGCAGTGAACGGACGGCCTCCACCGCGTGCATGACCATCGCGGGGTCCGCGCCCGGCCGGGCGTGCGCACTCATCCGGATCGCGGGCGCCCGAGGGAGGCCCGCGTACGCGACCAGGCCCTCCGGGGCCCGGCCCGCCGTCGCCAGCAGGGCCACCCCCAGCCCGGCGCGCGCGGCCTCCAGCACCCCCGCCAGATAGCCGGCGTCGCAGACCACCGAGGCGGCGATGCCATGCGTGGACAGTACGTCGAGCGCCCGGCGACGGATCGCGCACGGCGCCGCCACCGCCACCAGGGGGAGGGGTGCCGGGGCCGGTGGCGGCGACCAGCCCGGCGCCGCGTACCAGTTCAGGGGCATGCCGCCGACCTGCATGCCTTCGGTGGAGGCCGCCTCGGTCACGTACACCGCCAGGTCCACCGACCTGCGGTCGACGGCCTCCACCAGCCGGGCGGAGCGATCGATGCGGAACCGGACCCGGCAGTGCGGGAGGGTCCCGTGGACCGCCTCGGTGATCCTCGGGAGGATCTGGTCGGCTCCGTGCTCGGTGGAACCGATGACGACGGTGGCGGGCTCGGAGCCGAGCAGCCTGCGCGCGGCCTCGTCGTGCACGCCGAGTATCCGGCGCGCCTCTTCGAGGAGAAGATTGCCGGCCTCGGTGAACCGGGTTGCCCGGCCCGCGCGTTCGACCACCGGCCTGCCCAACGCCCGCTCCAGGCGCCGGACATGCTGACTCACCGCCGACTGGCTGAGGGTCAGGGCCTCCGCCGCCCGGTGGAATCCGCCCCGGTCCGCTACGGCGACGAGACTGCGCAGAGCGACGATGTCGAACACTGGTCCCATGCGCGCACGTTAGCATCAATCAATAAGCATTCGCGATCACTTGTGATCGTCCCTCCTTGTTGAACGTACGTGGCGGGCTCCGCCATCCTGGCCGCATGTCGCACACCACGGCCGGACCGTGAACACGGCCACCCAGTCCGTCGAACAGGCCTCCGCGGGCGCCCGGTTACTCGGCCTGCTCGCCCGGGACCTGCCCCCCGACCGGCTCACCACCGACCCCCTCCGCACAGCCCCGTACGCCACGGACCGCTCGGGCACCCCCGCCGACGGCGAACCGCTCGCCGTCGTGCACGCCCTGCGCACCGACGACGTGTCCACCGTGCTGCGCCACGCGGACGCCCTGCGGGTCCCGGTCGTGCCGCGCGGCGCGGGCACCGGGCTCTCCGGAGGGGCGACGGCCGGCGACGGCAGCCTGGTACTCGACCTGTCCCGGATGAACCGGATCGTCGAACTCGCCCCGGACGACCAACTCGCCGTCGTGGAACCGGGCGTCGTCACCGCCGACCTCGACCGGGCCGCCGCCGCCCACGGACTGCGCTACGCCCCCGACCCGGCCAGCGCCGCCCTCTCCACGATCGGCGGGAACATCGCGACCAACGCCGGCGGACTGCGCTGCGCCAAGTACGGGGTCACCCGGGACAGCGTGCTGGGCCTGGAAGCCGTACTCGCCGACGGAACCGTCGTACGGACCGGCCGGCGCACGGTGAAGGGTGTCGCCGGATACGACCTGACGGCGCTGCTGACCGGGTCCGAGGGCACGCTCGCGGTCATCACCGGAGCCACCGTGCGGCTGCGGCCGGTTCCCGTCGCCACCGCCACCCTGGCGGCCTGGTTCGACACCTTCGCCGACGCGGCCGACGCGGCGACGGCGATCACGGCGGCCGGCATCGAGCCCGCCATGGCCGAACTCCTGGACGGCCCGGTGCTCGGCGCGATCGACGCCGCCGAGGGTACCTCACTGCGCGTACGGGGCGCCGCCCTGCTCATCGTCCAGTGCGACGGTGCCGGAGCACGGGCCGAGGCCGAGCAGGTGGTGGCCGTCCTGGAGAAGCGCGCCGCCTCGCTCACCGTCGCCGACGACGCCGCCGGGGCCGACGCCCTCCTCGCTGCCCGCCGGCTCGCCCTGCCCTCCCTCGAACGCCTCGGACGCCCGCTGATCGAGGACATCGCCGTCCCCCGCTCCCGGCTCGCCGAGGCGGTACGGGGCATCGCGGAGATCTCCGCCCGGCGCGGGGTGCCCGTCTTCACCCTGGCCCACGCGGCCGACGGCAACCTGCACCCCATCGTCGTGGTCGACGCCGCCCTGTCCGAACTGCCCGAGGCGGCGTGGGAAGCGGCGGGCGACATCTTCGCCCTCGCCCTGCGGCTCGGCGGCACACTCACCGGCGAACACGGCGTCGGCACCCTCAAACGCCAGTGGATCGCCGAGGAGTTGGGAGCCGAGAACCACGCGTTGCAACGGCGCGTGAAGGCCGCCTTCGACCCGCACGGCATCCTGAATCCGGGAAAGGCCGTCTGAGCGCAAGGGGGCCGGCGGCCAAGGCAGCGCGACGGGCCGAGGACGCCGTCCCCCGCCGCGCGTCCGGGCGAGTCGGGACCGGGAGTCCGAAGCGTCTTGACCTTGACACGGTGACAAGGTCTTCACTGCTGTCCGAGGAGGTGGTCCCGATGACCACGACACCACCGGAGACGGATGCGGCACGAGCGCTCCGGGCGCTGGAGGACAGCAACCCGACCGTACGCCTGCGGGCCGCTCTCGCGATCGGCACGACGCCCGGCCCGTGCTTCGTCGGCAAGCTCGTCGAGCGCTGCGCGGTCGAACCCGAGTTCTTCGTCCGCGACATGCTGACCTGGGCCCTCGTCCGCCACCCGGTGGACCTGACGCTCCCCGAGCTGCTCCGCGAAGTCCGCTCCGAGCGGGCGCAGGCGCGCAGCCAGGCGCTGCACACGCTGTCCAAGACCGGTGACCGGCGGGCATGGCCGCACATCACACCGGCCCTGCTGTCGGACCCCGACGACGAGGTGGCGCGAAGCGCCTGGCGGGCCGCGGTCGTGCTCGTACCGGAAGGCGAACAGCCCTCCCTGGCCACGGTTCTGGCGACACAGCTCGGACGAGGTGAGCGACAGACCCGGCTGAGTCTCAGCCAGGCGCTGGTCGCACTGGGCGAGGCGAGCGTGCCCGCTCTGCGCACCGCGACAGCGGCCCCCGACCCACGCGTGCGCGTCCACGCGCTCGCCACCCAAGCCCTGTTGCGCGACCCGGACGCCGGATTCGAGCCCGCGATCGAGGAGGCCAAGCGCGTCGTGGCCCTCACCGGGTCCCCCGGGGCGGACGATGAGGACCGTGCTGATCGGTGAGGTGTCGAAAAGGTCCGGGGTCAGTTCCCGCATGCTCCGGCACTACGAATCGCTCGGCCTGGTACGGCCTTCGGGCCGTACGGGCTCCGGCTACCGGGAGTACTCCGCTCGGGACATCCGGCGGATCTTCCACATCGAGAGCCTGAGGTCGCTGGGGTTGTCGCTGCGGGAGATCGGGCGCGCGCTCGACGATCCCGGGTTCACGCCCTCGGCGCTCGTGGACGACCTCGTCCGCAGGACGGGCGAGCGCATCGCGGCCGAGACCGAGCTGCTCACCCGGCTGCGCCGGATCGACGCCGCGGACCCCGCCGACTGGGAGGGCGTCCTCCAGGTCGTCGCGCTCCTCCAGGCACTGGGGTCGCAGAGCGCCGACGCCCGCCAGCGCGCGGCACTCTCCTCGGCCGACGGAGCTCCGGTGCCGGTGGAGGCGCTGGTCGAAGCGGTACTGGGCGAGACGGACCCGAACGTCGCAGGCGCCCTGCGCTGGGCGCTGGCCCAGTCGGGTGCGGGCGGCACGGCCCTGCTGGCGAAGGGCCTCGGCTCACCGGCGGCGGCGGTCCGGAAGCGTGCCGTGCGGTCCCTCGCCGAGATGCCCGGTGCCGAGGCGACCGCCCACCTGCGGGACGCCCTCGCCCACCCCGACGCGGTGGTGCGCCGGTACGCGGCTCTGGCGCTCGGGACACGCGGAGAGGCCGGAGCGATCCCCACGCTCCTCGACATGATCCTGGAGGGCGGCAACGACACCGACGCGGCGGACGCGTTGAGCGAGCTGGCGAGCGACACCGCTACCGCCGACCGGATCGCGACCGGGCTCGTCGACCGCCTCGCCCGTGACACCACGAGTGCACCCGCACGCGGGCGGCTGACCCAAGCGCTGGCGGGCATCCCCGGGCCGACGGCGTCACGGGCCCTCGTGGAGCTCTCGCACGACGAGGACCGCGCCGTCTCCCTGACCGCCGTCTACCTCCTCCACCTCCGCGAGGTGCGGTGACGCGGTCGTCCGTTCTCGGCGACCCTCGGCATGACGGCAAGCATGAACGGCAACCGGACTCGCGGAAGCGGGACAAGTATTCCCACGCAACGGCCCGCCCGGGTAAAACCCCTCTTGCCGCCCGGGCGGTACGTCCTACCCTTCCGGGAGTGGCGGTCGCACCGGCTGTCCGGCGCGACGGGGGTGTGACATGGGTGGCGAAGACGGCAGCGGTCCCGAAAGGCCGCCGTGGCCGCCGGACTACGCCTTTCGGCCGTACCGGGGCCCCGAGGACCACGGCGCGATGGCCGCCGTGCGGCTGGGCTGCGCGGCGCAGGACGGGACCGACGCCCGATCGGTCGTGGAAAAACTCCCGACGGCGGTCGAACTCGACGCCTCCTGCGCCGAACTGGACGATCCGTTCCAGAACCAGGTTCTGGTGGAGCACGGCAGAGGCGTCGTCGGGTACGCGACGATCAGGTGGTGGCAGGAGCGGGACGGGACATGGCTGTACCTGCACCGGGGGCATCTGCTCCCCGGGCATCGAGGCCGTGGCCTCGGCTCGGCCATGCTCGACTGGGCGGAAGCCCGGATCCGCCGGCTCGTGCGGCAGCACGGAACCGCGCTCACGGCCGTGTTCGGCGCGAACGCCACCGCCTCGGAGCGGGACGCGACGGCGCTCCTCCTCGGGGCTGGATACCGGCGGGTGTTCAGCCTGGTGGAGCTGGAACTGGCCGACCTGCGGCAACTCCCCGACAGCGGCCCGTGGCCGGCCGGCATCCGCATCGGTTCCGTCGCCCGGAGCGACTACCGCGAGGCGTGGAAGACGGTCGTCGACTCGTACGCGGACGCGGCCTTCACCGAGTACTGGAGCTTCGAGAGGTTCCTCGCCACGGCCGTACCGTCCTGCTGGCGGGCCGCCCGGGACGGGGAGCAGGTGGCAGGGGTTGTCCTGTGCTCCCTCCGCCGCTGCGACCCCACCATCGGTGAGGTCGAGGAGCTGAGTGTCCGGACGGACTGGAGACGACGGGGTCTCGGGCGGGCCCTGTTGCTCGACGGACTGCGGTGCCTTCGCGAACACGGCGCGGAGAGCGCCCGGTTGTACACCGGAACCGCCAACCCGTACCGGTCCTACGACCTTTACGAGAGCGTGGGATTCCGTCGCCTGAACGAGTACGGTCGCTACCGCAAGCCCGTCGTCGGCTGATTTCCTTCACTGACCGCTGATCACCACGGATCACGGGGGCACTCCTGGAGTTCCCGACACTTCACCGGCTCCCCTGCGGAGAGGGGAGCGGAATCCGTGGCGAGCACTCGAACGCATGGTGTCCACTGGAGAGCCTGGTGACCGAGAGCAGTTCGAGGTCCGCCTCGGCGAGAAGCCGCCGCATGTCCTCGGGCGTTTCGAAGTCGCCGGCGCCGCTTCCGGAGATCACCGTCCGGAAGAGGACGTGGACGGAATCGGCATCCCGGTCGAGGAGAGGTTCCAGCACGATCAGGCGGGGACGGGCCGCGCCGGGCAGGTGGGAGGCGGCCGTGCGCACCATCGCGTTCCGCGCGGACGCGAGGACGCGCAGGCACAGGTGCCAGGGCCAGTCGTGCAGGACGTTCTTCAACAGGTACAGGTCGCCGCCGTCGGCCACCGACTCGAAGATGTTCGCCGGGTGGAAGGTGAGGCGCCCGCCGAGCGGATGACCGGCCGCCGCCGCCCGGGCGGCCGACCGCGCGCACACGCTGGGCCGGTCGACGCACACGCCCTCCAGGTGCGGGTTCCTGGCCAGGATCGCGCCGAGTACCGTGCCGTTGCCCCCACCGATGTCCACCACACGCCGCACCGGGGAGAAGTCGAACTGCTCGGCGACGGCTTCCGCCGCGGACCGCGCCAGCTCGGCCATCGCGGCGTCGAAGACCTGTTCCGCGTCCGGGGCGCCTTCGAGGTACTCGTACAGGGAGGCTCCGAAGACCTCGTCGAACCCGGGACGACCCGTCCGCGCGGTGCTGAGGAGCGCGCCGAAGGCGTCGTCGTAGGTTTCCGCCAGCAGGATGCAGCGGTTGCGTACGGAGTGGGGATGGTCTTTCCGGAGTGCGGCGAACTCCTCGGCCAGGGCGAAGGTTCCGTCCGGCCCGCGTTCGAAGATCTCGTACTGGGACAGCACGTGCAGGATGCGGAGCAGTACGTCCCGGTCGGTCCCGGTATGTGTAGCGAGGTCGTCCGGCGTCATGGAGCCGCCGTCCAGGATGTCCGCGAGTCCCAGTCTGGCCGTCACCGCCAGCACGCGGGAGATACAGCCGCCCGAGGCCAGCGTCGCGAGCCGGGGACCGCCCAACGTGTCGTGCGTCTGGTGCAATGTCTCATCCTCACACGTGCTGATGCCCCTTGCGCGGCGCGGTCGTGGGCATGGTGTCCGGCTGTCGCGCCCGCGGTGAGCTGTCCGGAGGCGTGGCCCGCCGCCGGCGGGTGTATCGACAACGAGATCGGAGTCGGTACGGGAACGGGTCCCGGAGCGGATCGGGCGGCGAACATACGGACTATTGGCGCCACATGGGGATGAATATGGCTGTTCGGGGTGGCGCCACGAGCCTGCGGTCGGCAATCTGTTGGCGGGTCAGTCCGGCGCGTCGCGGGACGCCGGGAGGCCGTCGCTGCGACGGGTGGGTCGGTCCTCGGGTTCTCGTCGTGTACGGGATTCGCGACCGGTCCGGCGTGCGGCATAGGGCGGAGGGCGAGGAAGATCGTGACAGTTACCCCCCAGGACACGGGCCGGGCCCCCGCGTACCCGATGGACAGGACCTGCCCCTACGGAATGCCCCCCGGATACACCGCGCTGCGGGATCGGAGACCCCTCTCACGGGTGACCCTGGGCGACGGTCGCGAGGTGTGGCTCGTGTCCGGGAACGCCGAGGGCAGAGCTCTGTTGCGCGATACCCGGCTGTCCTCCAGCACCAGCCGCCCGGGCTTTCCCACTCTGGCCGGGCAGGAGGTGCCCGAACTCCCGCTGATCGGCACGGACGACCCCGTACACGCCGAGCAGCGGCGGCTGCTGGCGTCGAGCTTCGGCATCCGCCGGATCGCCGCCCTGCGCCCACAGATCGAGCGCACCGCGGAGGAACTGATCGACGCCATGCTCGCCCGGGGCGACAGCGCCGAACTCGTCCGGGCCTACTCGCTGCCGCTGGCGTGCGAAGCGTCCTTCGCGTTCCTCGGTGTGCCGCGCGAGGAACGGCACCTGCTCAAAGACCTGGTCCGGAGCACCCTTCTGGGCTCTCCCGAGGAGGAGACGCACGACTCCGAGCACCCCTTCACCGGCATCCAGGAGTATCTGCGGGAGTTGATCGCGCGCAAGGAGCGGAATCCCGGTGACGGGCTGATCGACGAGCTCCTCGCGGGTCACCCGCTTCGTGACGAGGCGGACCGGGACGAACTGGTGCTGCTCTGCACGGTTCTGGCGACCGGCGGGAACGAGACCACCTCGGCGACCATCGCCACCTCCGTCTTCGCGTTGCTCGACCACCCGGACCAAGCGGCGATGCTGAAAGCGGACTCCACCCTCACGGTGGCCGCCGTCGAGGAGCTGACCCGGTTCATCTCGGCCGGTGACGCGCTTCTGCGAGCGGCAGTCGCGGACATCGAGATCGCCGGTCAGACCATCAGGGCCGGAGACGGTGTGATCATCTCCACCATGCTGATGAACCGGGATCCCGGCGCCTGGGACGGCCCCGATGACCTGGACATCCGCCGCAGGGCCACCCGGCACGTCGCCTTCGGCTACGGCATCCACCAGTGCGTGGGCCAGAACCTGGCCCGCGCGGAGATGGAGATCGCGCTGAACACCCTGCTGCGGCGCGTCCCCACCCTGCGCCTGGCCGTCCCCGCCGACGAGGTGCGGAGCACCACGGCGACCACGCAGGAAGGCGTCGCCGAACTGCCGGTCACCTGGTAGCGCGCGAGGCGGGGAAAGAGGACGCGGAAGGGAAGACGAGGCAGGAACGGATGCGTATCGACATCGACACCGACCGGTGCATCGGGGCCGCCAGGTGTGTGCAGCACGCTCCCGGTGTCTTCACGCAGGACGACGACGGCGTGGTCGAACTGCTGCCGGACGACGGGGGGCGGGAGGACGGCCCGCTGATCGAGGAGGCCGCGTTCGCCTGCCCGGTGCAGGCGATCACGCTGGGGCGGTCCTGAGGAACCCTGAGGGCGAGTTCGAACTCGGCCGGCGGGACGGGGAAGCCGAGCGCCTCCTCGGCGAATTCGGGTCGGGCCGGGTCGGGCCGGACAGCGGGCGGCGGAGCGCCGTCCGGGTGCGCGGCTTCCAGCGCTCGGCCGGTTCGTCCTTCCGGCCGTCGGCGGGCGTACGGGCCGCTTCGACCGGTTTCAGAGTCGCTCCACGGCCAGGTGCCGTACTGGACTGCCGATGCCCTGGTCCGGCGCCGGTTCCGGGGCGGGGCGCGGGCCGGCCAGGACGGTGCAGCGGGCCCAGATCAGGAGGGTGAGGGGGTAGACGGCGTAGCCGATGCGGGTTGCCGGAGACAGCAGGATGGCGATGGTGAGGCCGAGCGCGAGCCGGTGGGCGGCAGCCGCTGTGGTCGTCGGCGGCCGAACGACGAGCGACAGGGCTACGGCGATGGCTCCGACGCCTATGAGAACGACGGCGATGGTCTTGCCGTGGGGCAGCAGGGCGGAGAGGAGGGCGCCCAGGAGCGGGCTGGCGGCGGTCGAGGCGGTATCGCTCAGTCCGAAGGGGTAGAGCACCGCGTTGTCGAGGAAGGCATGCGGATCGGCGAGGAGCGGCGGCACGACCACCACCGCCGCCACTGCGACCGCCGCCGCAGCCGCGGTCCTGGCCGCGCGTGACCCCCTGGTCGCAGCCAGGAGGACGACGACGACCGGTATGGCAGGCCACGCGGTCCATTTCAGAATGGCTGCCGCTCCCAGTGCCAGACCCGCACCCACGGAACGGCCCCGGTGCGCGTATGCCAGGGCCAGCAGAACGAAGGCCACGACCACGGGATCAACCCCGCCTATGGCCAGCGGCAGCGCCACCACGGGGCAGGCCGCGATCCACGCCGCCCCCGTCACGGCCGTGCGTCGGGCCTGCGGCCGGCCCTTGACCAGCACGGCCACGGCAGCGGCCAGCGCGGCGGCGAACCCGGCCAGATTCCACAGGCGGGCGCTGGAGAACACCGTCTCGCCGAACAGCGCGTGGGGGAGCCCGAAGAGGGCCATGCCGGGCAGGTAGGGGTTGAAGTCACGCACCGCGACCGGATGCGAGAGGTAAGGGGTGCCGGTCTCCAGGAAGTGCTGGGCGGACCGTTCGACGACGCCGACCTCCATCTGCTGCAGGCCCACGGCGGTCAGCCACACCAGCGGAACCACCAGCGCGCCGACGACGCCGATCAGGGCCACCGCACGAGACCACTGGACACGGGAACCCAGCGACACCAGCGCGGCACAGGCATAGGCGGCAGCAGCGGCGAGTCCCCACCGGTGCTGTGATGTGTTCGATGCGGAAGCAAGCCCCACACCCAGGGCCATCAAGGAGCTCGCCGCCAGTGCCCACAGGTCCCACCGGCGGACAGTCATGCCGGAGCGGCGACGCGGACGTTGACCGGAAGCATCTGGAAATCGTGATATGTGCATGTAAAGGGGCCTTGGCTAGAAAGTCGTCCGCACAAGTGAACAGACGCGCAGCATGAGGTCGGACGCGCCGGCGAGCCGGGCGCCCGCTGTCGGGGAGCCGGAATGGCGCCCTGCGTGACGTGAGGCCGTTTCGGCGCATGCTGATCCGCGCCCTGGCGTCTTCCCCCGCACAAGAGCGCAGCAGGACCGCGCCCGGCACGCCTCATCCAATCCAGTGCGGGTCGGGGGGACCAGGAAGTTCGACCGGCAGATGGAGTGGCCCGCATACTTCTGCCGGTGAGTACTACCAGTAGGTGCGCCGTTCCGGCCGGGCCACGCAGACCAGGGGGACCACAGCTGTGAGCGACAACGAGTTCGGCGAGCGGCTGCACGCACTGCGCACGGGAGCGGGCATCAGCCAGGAGCGGCTGGCGCAGCGGGCGGGAATCAGTGTGCGGGCGCTGTCGGACATGGAGCGCGGGCGGACGCGAGGGCCGCGGCAGAGCACCGTGGAGGCACTGGTAGCGGCCCTGGGCGTGGAGGGCGTCGTGGGCCAAGAGCTGGAGGACGCCGCCCGGTCGGGCCGTCCGCGGACGGTCGGCGGGACGGGGCCCAAGTCGTCGGCCGGGACAGGGGCAGGCGCGGGGTCGGCGGCTGGGCACGGGCTGGCGTTGCCGCGTGATCTCTGGGACTTCACCGCCCGCGGCCCCGCCCTGGCCGGGCTGCGGGTCCTGGCCGGGCAGCTCGATCCCGCCCGACCGCCGGTCGCGGTGATCTGCGGGCAGCCCGGGCTGGGCAAGACCGCCTTCGCCGTGCACGCCGCCCATACTCTGGCGCCGAGTTTCCCGGACGGGCAGTACGCCGTCGACCTGCGCGGCATGGACCCGAAGCCCACGCCGCCGCGCGAGGTGCTCGCCCGGCTCCTCCACGCGCTCGGTGTGGCCGAGACCGCTGTCCCGGCCGCCACCGACGAGCGCGGCGGTCTGCTGCGCTCGGTGCTGCGCGAGCGCCGGGTGCTGCTCCTCCTGGACAACGCCGCCGACGAGGACCAGGTCCGCCCCCTGCTGCCCGGCCACGGCGCCTGTCTGACCCTGGTCACCAGCCGCCGCTCGCTGGCCGGCCTGGAAGCCGTCCACCGCACGGAGCTGGGGCTACTACGCAGGGAGGAAGCGGTCGAACTCCTCACCCGCGTCATCGGGTCGGAGCGGGTCGAGCGGGAGACACAGGCCGCCCGCGACCTCGCGGAACTCTGCGGGTACCTGCCCCTGGCCATGCGCATCGCCGCCCAGCGCCTGGCCTCCCGGCCCGGCGAGACCCTGGCCAAACTCGTCACCCGGCTCACCGCTCACGGGGACCGCCTGGACACCCTGCAGGCAGGCTCCCTGCAGATACGGTCCGCTTTCACCTTGTCCTACCGTCAGCTCAGCCCGGCCGCCCGCACCGTCTTCCGCCGCGCCTCACTCGCCTGCGGCCCCGACTTCAGCCCCACCACCGCAGCCCTCCTGGCAGGCATACCCCCACGCCAGGCCGCGCGCTGCCTCGAACGGCTGACCGACGCCGGACTGCTCCAGCCCCACTCCACCGCCGACCGCTACCGCTTCCACGACCTCCTGCGCCTGTTCGCCACCGAACAACTGGTCGAGGACGACGATCCCACCCGGATCGCCGCCGCCCAGGACCGGGCCGCCGACTGGATCCTGCGCCGGGCCACCACCGCCGCACTGCGCTTCGACGCCGACCGCCACCAGGACGCGCCCGAAGGCGACCCCGACCCGGCCACCGCGCCCACCGACCGCGAGCAGGCCCGGATCTGGCTGGAGGCCGAACGGCCCCAGTGGCTCGCCGCCCTGGGCCACGCCCAGGCGGCAGGCCGGCACCAGCAGGTCATCGACGCCGCCGAAGCGATGCACTGGTTCTCCGACGTGACCGCGCACTGGGAGCTGTGGGCGGAGGTGTTCCAGCGGGCCGCTGAATCCGCCCGCGCGCTCGGCAGCAGGCGCGACGAGGCCGTCCACCTCAACTACCTCGCCTGGGCCTGCAACTTCTGCCTCCACGACTACCCCGCCGCCCTGGCCGCCGCACGAGCAGCCCTGCCCGCGGCCTACGAGGCCGCAGACCAGCTCCAAGCGGGATGGGCCCTGGGATACGAAGCAGGAGCACTCCGCCGGCTCGGACGGACCGACGAATCCATCGACCGGCTGCGCGAGGCAGCCGCCCACCTCAGGGACCACACGGACGTGCAAGTCCGCCTCGCCGAACTCACCATTCTCATTACCCTGGGCCAGCACCTGCGCTACGCCGACCGTGCGGACGAGGCCCTGGTCATCCACCGGCGCAGCGAGGCTCTCTGCCTCGCCGGGGTGCCGGGGGTGCCGGACGACCTCATCGCTTCCTATGTGGCGCAGACCCGTCATCACCTCGGTAGCGACCTCATGGCCCTGGGGCGATGGGGCCAGGCCGAATCCCCTCTGCGCGCCGCCCTGTCCCACTGGGAGGCAGGCCGGATGCCCGCCTGGAGCGAACCCGTCCGCCTCGACCTCGGCATCACCCTGCGCCACCTCGACCGCCACGACGAGGCCCGCGCGACGTTGACCACGGCCCACCGCGCCCTCGTCGGGCTGAACAACCCCCGCCACCGCGAAGCCGCCGACGAACTGGGCCGAGTCACCCGGCAGACGGCAGTGTGAAGACGCGGTCCGGAAGGCGGGCGGAGGCAGGACCGCGAGGGAGTACGGCTTCACGGCCGGGACTCCGGCGCAGAGCCCCGCCACGAAGACCACGATCCGTGGCCGGAGTTTAGGGGGCCCGGAGAATAGGGGTTGGCCCCTCTCGGTGGCGGTGACACGGTGGACCGCATCCCAGGAGCAGCCCGCCCCGCACCGGACCC
Organism: Streptomyces sp. NBC_01335; assembly: GCF_035953295.1. GTDB lineage: Bacteria > Actinomycetota > Actinomycetes > Streptomycetales > Streptomycetaceae > Streptomyces. The sequence goes on along the minus strand of NZ_CP108370.1, from coordinate 508,572 downwards.
GACGTTCCGGCGCGGGGCGGAGCCGTCCCGCACCCGCCCGTGCGACCGCGCGTACGAACCGAACCGGCGCGCGCGAACGCGCACTTCGCAGGAGGTCCCATGACCGACCGCCGTACCGTCCTCATCACCGGCACGTCCTCCGGCATCGGCCTGGCCACCGCGGTCGCCGCGGCCACGGCCGGCTGGAACGTCGTCGCGACCCTCCGTGACACCGGCAGGGCCGACGCCCTGCGCGCAGCCGTGGAGGCGGCCGGTGTCGCCGAGCGGGTCCGGGTCGCGCGCCTCGACGTGACGGACCCGGCGTCCGTCGCGGAAGCCGTCTCAGGGGCGGTCGCCGCGTACGGGCGGCTCGACGCCGTGATCAACAACGCCGGGGTGGGGCAGCTCGGCACCGTCGAGCAGATCGGCGTCGAGCCGTTCCGCTCCGTCATGGAGACGAACTTCTTCGGCGTCGTCGAGGTGACGCTCGCGGCGCTCCCGCACCTGCGCGCGAGCGGCGGCAGGGTCATCGCCGTCAGCAGCCTCGGGGGAGTGATCGGCCAGCCCTTCAATGAGGCCTACTGCGCGGCGAAGTTCGCCGTGGAAGGCTTCCTGGAGTCCCTGGCGCCGGTCGCCGCCAGCACCGGCGTCCAGGTGTCCGTGGTCGAACCGGGCCCGGTGGCAAGCGAGTTCGTCGCCTCCCTCGGTCCGTCCGTGCCGGGGCTCATCGCGGCCGCAGGCCCGTACGAGGCCGCCTTCAAGGCGTACTCCGGGACCACGGAGGGCCTCTTCGACCAGGCGCAGAGCTCGGCCGAAGCGGCAGCCTCCGTGGTGGACGTACTCACCGCCGAGCGGCCCGCGTTCCGGGTGCAGACCTCCGGCCTCGCCCGGGACCTCGCCGGGATCAAGCTGGCCGACGTCGACGGCTCCGCCGTCCAGGCGTTCACCACCCCCTGGCTCTCCTGACGCTCCCGGTCCGTCAGGGAAGCGCCACCACCTGGGCCGCGTGCGCCAGTCCGGCGCCGAAGCCCACCAGCAGCGCCAGCCCGCCCCGGGGCACCGCGCCCCGGGCGAGCAGCTCCTCCACGGCGAGCGGAATGGACGCCGCGGAGGTGTTCCCCGCGTGCACGATGTCCCGGGCGACCACCACATGGGGCGGCAGCCGCAGCGCGGCGGCTGCCGCGTCGATGATCCGCAGGTTCGCCTGGTGCGGTACGAACGCGGCCAGGTCGCCCGCGGTGAGACCGGCCGCGTCGAGTGCGGCCTGCGCCGTCTTCGGTACGGTCGCGACCGCCCACCGGAAGACGGCGGGACCGTCCATCCGCAGGGTGGGCGGTACGGCAGTCGCCGTCGTACCGACCGCCGGCCACGGCGAGGAGTGGGCGATGGCCTCCTGGCGGCCGCCCTCGGAACCCCAGACCACCGGCCCGATCCCGGGCTCGGCGGCCGGGCCGACGACGACCGCGCCGGCGCCGTCCCCGAAGAGGAAGGCCGTGCCGCGGTCCGTCGGGTCGACGATGTCGGACATCCGCTCCGAGCCGACCACCACGACGTACTTGCTGCTGCCGGACCTGATCAGCGCGTCGGCCGCCGCGAGCGCGTGGCAGAACCCCGCGCACGCCGCCCCCACGTCCATGGCGCCCGCCGATTCCGCGCCCATGAGGTGGGCGATCCGGGGAGCGGCCGGCGGCGACTGCTCCCGGTGCGACATCGAGGCCAGCAGAACCGTGTCGACGCTCGACGGCGCGATGCCCGCCTGGGCCAGCGCCTTCACCGAGGCGGCCGCCGCCATGCCGACGACCGTCTCGTCCGGAGCGGCGAACCGCCGGGCGGCGATGCCCGACCTGCGCCGGATCCACTCGTCGCTCGAATCGATCGGCCCCGCGACCTCGGCGTTGCCCACCACCCGGGCGGGCCGGTGGGCGCCGACCCCGAGGATACGGGAGCCCGGGACGGCGGCCGCCGCCCGCAGCCTTCCGACGGCGGCGTCCGCCGCCCGCGGCTCTCCGGTGCCCATCACGCCTCCGGGGCGGACGACGGGATCGTACGCGCCCCGAACTCGCCGTCCAGATAACGGCGTCGGGTCTCGCGGCGCTGCACCTTCCCGCTCGACGTCTTCGGCAGCGACCCGCGTCGCACCAGCAGGATCTCGTCCGCCTCCAGCCGCTGCCGGTCGAGCACGGCGGCCCGGACACGGGCGTGCAGGCCCTCGGCGCCCCCGTCGCGCTGGGCCCGCCCGTCCGCCTCGACCACCAGCACCAGTCGCTCCGCCGCGCCGTCGTCCACGGAGAACGCAGCCGCGCAGTTCGGCTGGAGCGCCGGATCGGCGCTCTCCGCCGACACCTCGATGTCCTGCGGATAGTAGTTGCGGCCCTTGCGGATGATCACGTCCTTCAGCCGGCCGGTCACGAACAGCTCGCCGTCGTGGACGAAACCGAGGTCGCCGGTCCGCAGCCAGGCGCCCAGGTCCTCCTCGCCCACCAGCCGCGCCCCGAAGGTGCGCAGACTCTCCTCGGGCCGCCCGTGGTAGCCACCGGCCACACAGGGGCCGTTGACCCAGATCTCGCCGACCGATCCGTCCGGCAGGCCGGTCAGCTGCTCCGGGTCCGCGATCCGGACCGAGGTGGCGCCCACCGTGGTACCGCTGCCCACCGCGTGCACCGTGCGGGCAAAGGAGGCCGACGCGTCCGCACCGGATGCCTCGACCGCCGCCGCCCCGGCGACCGCGACCGGCTGGGCGCGGCCCTCGCGCAGCGCCTGGGCCGACAGGACGAGGAGCGTGGGCTCCCGGTCCTCCCGGCTGCCGGTGGCCTTCAGGGTGTTCTCCGCCAGGCCGTAGCCGGGGCACATCGCGCTCGACCGGAAACCGGCCGGGGCGAACGCCTCGGTGAAGGCGCGCACCGTGTCCCACCGCACGGGCTCGGCCCCGTTGGCGGCCACCCGGAGCGAGGACAGGTCCAGCCCTTCGGAGAGACCGTTCTCCGTGGCGTCCCGTACACAGAGTTCGTACGCGAAGCTCGGCGCGGCGGTGTGGCTGCCTCGGAACCGGGAGATCGCCTCCAGCCAGCGCGACGGCCGCCGGATGAACGCCTCGGGGGCCATCAGATAGGCCGGAATCCCCGCCCACAGCGGCAGGACGAGCCCGAACAGCATCCCCATGTCGTGGAAGAGCGGCAGCCAGTTGACGACGGCGCTGTCCGCACGGCAGGGCCACAGCTGGTCCGTCTCGGCGACGTTGCTGCGGAAGTTGGCGTGGGTGACGCGGACGCCCTTCGGATCACCGGTCGAGCCGGACGTGTACTGGAGCAGGGCGATGTCGTCCGGACCGGCCGGCGGTCCGGACCACTCCACGGTCTCCGGCCCGTCCGCCGCCGACCCGTCCGGCGCACCGGAGGGCGGGGCGGCGGTGTCGGTGGCGATGAGCGTGAGTCCTGCCAACTCCGCCGCCCCGCCGAAGCGTTGCTCCAGGTCGCTCTTGACCGCCGCCGTGGTGAGCACGGTGGTCGTGCCCGCGTCGTCCGCGATGCGCCGCAGCCGCTCCAGGCCGCGCTGCCGGGTCGGCACCTGGACGGGGGCGCCCGCGACACCGGCGTACATGCAGGCGAGGAGCGTGGAGACGAACTCCAGTCCGGACGGGTAGAGCAGCACCACAGCGTTGCCGCGGAGTCCGGCCGCGTCGAGCGTCGCCGCCCGGGAGCGTGCGGCTGCGTCGAGTTGACGGTACGTCAGGGACTGTTCCGGGGTCTCGCCGTTGCGGAGGAAGACGTAGGCGAGGTCGTCGGGCCGGGTCCGGGCACGCAGACGCAGCACCTCGGGGAGGCTCGGCAGCTCACCCGTCGTGGTGTCCGGCGCGGCTGAGCGCCGCTGGGAGGGTGCGGTGGCAGTGGAGGTGGAGGCGGTGGCGGTCATGGGGTGTCAGGCCTCTCGTCGCTGCGGCGTCGTGCGCCGGTGCGTTCGGCTCGGGGCAGCACTCACGGCGGTGCCGGGTGGTGCGGTGCGTGCTCGGCGCTGAGCACGCGTGGCAGTGGTCCGTGGTGCGGTACGTGCTCCGCGCGGCACGCTCGTCGTGCGCGTACGGGTTGCGGGAGGTGTGCTCACCGGGCGAGCGCGGGTTGCGGGAGAAGTCCGGAACGCAGCGGACCGAGCCGCTCCTCGCCGATCCGGGCGCGCAGTCGGGGGTCGGTCACGCCGAGACCGGCCTCGGGGGCGAGTGCGAGGACGCCGACCTTGCCGGTGTGGCTGTTCGTCTGCACCAGGCGGGCCGCCTCGCCGACCTCCGCCAGCGGGTACACCTCGGAGAGGACCGGTGAGACGCTGCCGAGTTTGAGCAGTCGCATCATCTCCGCCGCCTCGTGGAGGTTCATCCCGTGACTGCCCACGATGCGCTTGAGGTTCATCCAGAAGTACCGGTTGTCGAAGCTGTGGTCGTAGCCGGTGCTCGAACCGCAGGTGACGACCGTGCCGCCGCGCCGCGCCACGATGACCGAGATGCCGAAGGTGGCCCGGCCGACGTGGTCGAACACGACGTGCGGGTCCTCGCCGAGCTCCGCCCGGATGGCCCGGCCGAGTCGCTTGGCCAGCTCCACCGTCCCGGCTCCGGCCGTCGGCTCGCCGCCGATGCCGATCTCCTCGCGGTTGATCACCACATCGCAACCGAGCTTCTGCAACTGCTTCGCCTTGGCTTCGGAGTTGACGACTCCGACGGGGATGCCACCGCCATTCTTGACCAGTTGGACGGCGAACGCGCCGAGACCGCCGGTCGCGCCCCAGATCAGCACGATGTCGCCCTGCTTGATACGGGCGCCCCGGTCGCTGACCAGCATGCGGTACGCGGTCCCGCCGCAGAGCGGCACGCAGGCTGCTTCCTCCCAGGTCAGATGGGCCGGCTTGGGCAGCAACTGGCTGGCCCGCACGACGGTGTAGTGCGCGAGGCCGCCGAAGTTCGTCTCGTACCCCCATGCCTTCTGGTCGGCGCCGAGCATGCCGTCGGAGTGCGTCACCGGGTCCTGCTCGTCCACCACCGCCGCGTTGACGGCCACGTGGTCGCCCACCTTCCAGCGCCGGACCCCGGCGCCGGTGCGCACGATCACGCCGGCCGCGTCGGAGCCGACGACCTGGAAGGGCTGGTCGTGGCGGGCGTTGTAACCGCCGGTGCGGGCGTACCGCTTGAGCGCGTTGAAGGTGGAGACGGGCTGGAAGGTCGCCGACCAGACGGTGTTGTAGTTGATGGAGCTGGCCATGACCGCCACCAGCACCTCGTCCGGAGCGAGTTCGGGCATCGGCACCCGGTCCACCTTCAGCGAACGGCGCACGTCCTTGTCGGCCACGCCGTCGAAGATGCCGACGTCCTCCTGCCGGATGTGGGCGGCGGTGAATTCCGTGGGAACGGGGGCGCGCTCCAACTCCTCCGGTGAGGCTCCGCGGAGAACGGCCTCGGTCAGAGAATCCATTTCTGATTCCTCTCGAATTGATGTTGCGTGCGGCTGTCGAATTGTTTCCCGTCGACGCTACGGCGGGCCTTTTCCGGAACGGAACCCCTATTCCCCGTGCCGCTAGGGGGTGACTTCACGATGGGCTCCGAACCAGGGGTGTGGCGGTGAAAACCCAGGTCCGGGCGGAGTGATGGGGGTCATAGGGGGAGGGTAGGGGTAGGCGGGGAACGCCCAAGGAGGTCAGGATGTGGGAGATGACGCCGAGGCTTCGGCAGGGGTCCGGCCAGGGTCCGGCCGGGCTCCGAACCCGGCCTTCCGGAAACGGGCGGAATCGAAATGTTCCGGCCCCGGAAGAAATGAACGCGCGTTCTGGGAACCCGGCTGTTGATCCCCGACTGCCCGGTGCCTGATTACCCGGCCACGGAGAACGGACCCATAGCGCCGGAAACGCTCCGCGCGACGTACGAGAAGGGCTCGGCGATGACCATGACCAGTCAAGGTGCCAACCGCACGGCCGGCTCCGGCCAGGGTGGGGGCCGTGCCGTCGCCGTGGTCGGACTGGCGTGCCGGCTGCCCGGAGCCCCCGACCCCGACGCCTTCTGGGACCTGCTGAGCAAGGGCGCCGACGCGATCCGCCCGCTGCCCGAGGACCGCCGTCCGGCCCCCGGTGCGGGGCGGCGCCGGAGCGAAGGGCCGGGCGGCGGTACGGACCGGGGCCGGGACACGGGCCACAACCGGGAAACCCCGGCGCCCCGCGACGAGGACCTGCCCGGCGGCTTCCTGGACGAGGTCGACCACTTCGACCACGCGTTCTTCGGGATCTCCCCGCGCGAGGCCGCCGAGATGGACCCGCAGCAGCGGCTGGTCCTCGAACTCGCCTGGGAGGCGCTGGAAGAGGCCGGAATCGTCCCCGGTTCCCTCACCGGAACCCCGGTCGGCGTCTACCTCGGGGCGATGGCGTACGACTACGCGCTGCTGCGCCACCGCGAGGACGCCGAGCCCGTCACCCGGCACACCCTGACCGGCCTCAACCGGGGCCTGCTCGCCAACCGGGTCTCCTACCACCTCGGCCTGCGCGGCCCCAGCCTGACCGTCGACTCCGCCCAGTCGTCCGCCCTCGTCTCCCTCCACCTGGCCCACCGGGCGGTCCGGGACGGCGACTGCGAGCTCGCGCTGGCCGGCGGGGTCAACCTCAACCTGGCGCCCGACAGCACCTCGGCCGCCGCCCGCTTCGGCGGACTCTCCCCGGACGGCCGCTCGTTCACCTTCGACGCCCGCGCCAACGGATACGTACGGGGCGAGGGCGGCGGGCTGGTCCTCCTCAAGCCGCTGGACGCGGCCCTCGCGGACGGCGACCGCATCCACGGCGTGATCCTCGCCAGCGCCGTCAACAACGACGGCGCGACCGAGTCCCTCACCGTGCCGAGCGCCGAAGCCCAGCGCGAGGTGCTGCACCTGGCGGCCCGGGAGGCGGGCATCGACCCGCACGAGATCCAGTACGTCGAACTGCACGGCACCGGAACCCCGGTGGGGGACCCGGTGGAGGCCGCCGCGCTGGGCGCCGCCTACGGTGCCGGTCGCGCCGCCGATCAGCCGCTCGTGGTGGGGTCGGTGAAAACCAACATCGGCCACCTGGAGGGCGCCGCCGGGATCGCCGGCTTCCTCAAGACCGTGCTGAGCCTGAAGAACCGGCGCATCCCGGCGACCCTCAACCACGACACACCGAACCCGCGCATCCCGCTGGACGCTCTCGGCCTGCGGGTCCAGCGCGAGCCGGGCCCCTGGCCCCGGCCGGACCGGCGGCTGATCGCCGGGGTGAGCGCCTTCGGCATGGGCGGGACCAACTGCCACGTCCTGCTGGCCGAACCGACCCGGCCCGTCCGCCCTTCACCCCGCCCCGGGCCCGCCGTCGACGCCACCACCGGCACGGAGACCGTCCTGCCCTGGACCCTCTCCGCCGCCGATCCGGCCGCCCTGCGGGCCCAGGCCGGACGGCTCGCCGCACACGTGCGGGCCGACCCGGACACGACCCCCGACGGCATCGGGCACGCCCTCGCCACCACCCGCGCCCTGTTCGACCACCGGGCGGTGGTCCTCGGCGCCGACCGTACGAGCCTGCTGGCCGCCCTGGACGCCGTCGCGGCCGGCCACCACACCCCCAACGCGTCGACCGGCCGCGCCCGAACGGCGGCCGGGCCCGTCGCGTTCCTCTTCCCCGGTCAGGGAAGCCAGCGCCCCGGCGCCGGCCTCGAACTCCACCGCACCACGCCCGCCTTCGCCCGCGCACTCGACGAGGTGTGCGCCGCCCTCGACACCCACCTCGAACGTCCCCTGCGCGACCTCCTGTTCGCCGCCCCCGGTACTCCGGAAGCGGCCCTGCTCGACCGCACCGAGTACACCCAGGTCGCGCTCTTCGCACTCGGAGCCGCTCTCCACGGGGTGCTCGAACGACACCTTCCGCCACCGGACTTCGTCCTCGGCCACTCCGTCGGAGGCCTCACCGCCGCGTACGCCGCGGGGGTGCTGCCGCTCGCCGACGCGGCCACCCTCGTCGCGGCGCGCGGACGCCTCATGAGCGAGGCCCGCGCGGGCGGGGCGATGATCGCGGTGGAGGCGACGGAGGAGGAAGCGGCCCCCGTACTCGCCGACTACACCGGACGCTTGGCGCTGGCCGCGGTCAACGGCCCACGGGCCGTAGTGCTTTCGGGAGACGCCGACGCGGCCGAGGAGGCCGCCGCACGGTTCGCCGCCCTCGGCCGCCGCACCCGCGCGCTCACGGTGAGCCACGCCTTCCACTCCCCGCACATGGACGGCGCGGCGGAGGAGTTCCGGCGGATCGCCGCGAGCCTCACCTTCCGGCCGCCGACCCTCACCGTCATCTCCGACACCACCGGACAACAGGCCCGGCCGGACCAGCTGACCTCCCCCGACTACTGGGCCGAGCACATCCGGCGCCCGGTCCGGTTCCGCGACGCCGTGCGCACGCTGGCGTCCCGGGGGACCACGGGGTACGTCGAGCTGGGCCCCGGCAACGTCCTCACCGCGCTGACCCGGGACGTCCTGGCGGCGGACGGCGACACCACCGCGACCGCGGTGCCGTTGCTGCGCCCCAAGACGCCCGAACGGCTCTCCCTGCTCACCGGAGTCGCCGAACTCCACACGACCGGCGCGGACGCCGACTGGTCCGGATTCTTCGACGGCGGCAACCGTGCGGAGCGCGCCGCCCTGCCCACGTACGCCTTCCAGCGCCGGCCGTTCCGGTTCGCCACCTCGCCCCGGCCCGAGGCCACCACGCCCGACGCCGGGCGGGACGCGGCGCTCCCGATCCGCGAGGAGACGCCGGACTTGGCCGCCCGCCCGGACTTCCTGCGGCTCGTGATCACCGCCGCCACGGAGGTCCTCGGCGGGGCCTCCACGGACGGGCTCGACACGGAACGTACCTTCAAGGCGCTCGGCCTGGACTCCCTGGGCGCCGTGGAGTTCGCGGACCGGCTCTCCCGGGCGAGCGGGCTCCGGCTGACGCCCACCCTGACCTTCGACCATCCCACGCCCCTCGCGCTCGCCCGGCACCTGGAGGCGGAGTCCCGCCGGGACGCGTCGCCGGAAAGCCCGGAAGCCGTACGACAGCCCCGGGAGACCACGCGGGACGGCGCGCACGCCGACGCGTCCACCGACCCGCACACCGGCGCGTTCGCAGACCCGCACACCGGGGCATCCACCGGCCCGGACGGCGATCCGGTCGCGATCGTCTCCACCGCCGGCCGCTGGCCCGGCGGCGCCGACACCCCCGAACAGCTCTGGGAGCTGCTGATCTCGGGCGCCGACGCGACCACCGGCTTCCCCGTCAACCGGGGCTGGCCCGAGGACCTCCACCACCCGGACCCCGACCGGCCCGGCGGATCGTACGTCGGACGGGGCGGATTCCTGCACGACGCCGACCGGTTCGACGCCGACTTCTTCGGCCTGTCGCCCCGCGAGGCCGAAGCGATGGATCCCCAGCAGCGGCTGCTGCTGGAGACCTCCTGGGAGCTGCTGGAGCGCGCCGGAGTGGATCCCGCCACCCTGCGCGGCAGCAGCACCGGGGTCTTCGTGGGCGCGACCCAGCAGGAGTACGGTCCCCGGCTGCACGAGACCACCGGCGAGGGGGCGGGCTACCGGCTGACGGGCGCGACCGTCAGCGTCGCCTCCGGCCGGATCGCCTACGCCCTCGGCCTGGAGGGGCCCGCGCTCACCGTGGACACCGCCTGCTCCTCGTCCCTGGTGGCGCTCCACCTCGCGGCCCGCGCCCTGCGGTCCGGCGAGTGCGACCTCGCACTGGCGGGCGGCGTCAGCGTGATGGCCACACCGGGCATGTTCACCGAGTTCAGCAGGCAGCGCGGCCTGGCCCCGGACGGACACTGCAAGCCCTTCGCGGCGGCGGCCGACGGCACCGCCTGGTCGGAGGGGGTGGGGCTGGTCCTGCTGGAACGCCTCTCCGACGCCCGCCGGCACGGTCACCGGGTGCTCGCCCTGGTCCGGGGGAGCGCGGTCAACTCGGACGGCGCCAGCAACGGACTGACCGCCCCGAACGGCCCCTCCCAGCAGCGCGTCATCCAACAAGCCCTTGAGTCGGCCGGGTTGACCGCCGCCGACGTCGACGCGGTGGAGGCGCACGGCACCGGCACCACCCTCGGCGACCCCATCGAGGCCCAGGCGCTGATCCACACCTACGGACAGCACCGCCCCGAGGGCAGGCCGCTGCTCCTCGGCTCCCTGAAGTCCAACATCGGCCACACCCAGGCGGCGGCGGGCGTCGCGGCGGTCATCAAGATGACCCAGGCCCTCGGCCACGGTCTGCTGCCCGGTACCCTGCACGTCGACCGCCCCACACCGCACGTCGACTGGAGCCGCGGCTCCGTCGAACTCCTCACCCGCGAAACCCCGTGGCCGGCCGTCGACCGCCCGCGCCGCGCCGCCGTCTCCGCGTTCGGCATCAGCGGTACCAACGCCCACCTCATCCTCGAAGAGGCGCCCGCCGCCCCGCCGGAGCCCGCCCGCGCCCCCGCCGCACCCGGCCGCCCCGTCCCCTGGGTCCTCTCGGCCCGCACCCCGCAGGCACTCCGGGACCAGGCCGCCCGACTGGCCGCACTGGGGGACGAGGACTCCGCGGCGGAGGGTGAATCCACGCCGGCCGACCCCGCCGAGGTGGCGTACGCGCTGGCCCGCAAGCCGTCCTTCGACCACCGAGCGGTACTGGTGGGCGGGAATCCCGCCGAGCTGCTCGACGCCGTACGCGCCATCGCACGGGGGGAGTCGGCCGAGGGTGCCGTACGCGGCCACGCCGCGGCCCACGGCCGGACCGCCTTCCTCTTCACCGGACAGGGCAGCCAGCGGATCGGCATGGGGCGGGAGCTGTACGCGGCCCACCCCGTCTTCGCCGCCTCCTTCGACGCCAACTGCGCGGCGCTCGACGCCCACCTGACCGGGTACGCGTCCGCCCCGCTGCGCGAGGTCGTCTTCGGCGACGCGGACGCCGACGGGGCGCCCACCGGCACCGGCGGCGAGCTGGACCGCACGCTGTACACCCAGCCCGCGCTGTTCGCCCTGGAGGTGGCGCTCTTCCGGCTGCTGGAGTCCTGGGGCGTACACCCCGACGTGGTGGCCGGGCACTCCGTCGGCGAGCTGGCCGCCGCCCACGTCGCCGGGGTGCTCGCCCTCGAAGACGCCGCCGCGCTCGTCGCCGCCCGCGCCCGCCTGATGCAGGCGCTTCCCGAAGGCGGGGCCATGGTCGCCGTGGAGGCGGACGAAGCCGAGGTGCTGGCCGAACTCGACACGCAGGCCGAACTCGACACGCAGGCCGAACTCGACACGCAGGCCGAACGCGACGGACAGGCCGAACGTGAGGGACGCGAAGGTGCCGTGGGCATCGCGGCCGTCAACGGCCCCGCCTCCACCGTGTTGTCGGGCGAGGAGGCGTCGGTCCTCGCGATCGCCGAACGCTTCCGCGCCCGTGGCCGCCGCACCAGCCGGCTGCGCACCAGCCACGCCTTCCACTCCCCGCTCATGGACCCGATGACCGGCGAACTCGGCGCGGTGGCGGCAGAGCTCACCCATCTCCCTCCGCGCATACCCCTGTTGAGCGCGCTCGACGGCGAACACTTCACCCGTGAGCGACCGCTCACGCCCGCATACTGGGCGGCGCACGCCCGGGGCACGGTGCGCTTCCTCGACGTCGCACGCCGCCTGGAGCACGACGGGGTCACCACCTTCCTGGAGTTGGGCCCCGAAGCCGTCCTCACGGCACTGACCCAGGAGGCCCTGCCCGGCGGCCGTCCCGAGGGCACACCGCCGCCCGCGCTCGCCTCCCTGCTGCGCCGGGGCCGCCCCGAGCCGGAGACCCTGCTGACCGCGCTCGGGACCGCCCACGCCCGGGGCGCCAAGGTCGACTGGAGCGCCGTCCTCGGCCTCTCCGGACCGAGCCGGGTGGAGCTGCCCACCTACCCGTTCCAGCGCAGCCGCCACTGGGCCGACGCACCCGGACTCCGTGCCCCCTTTGCCGTACCCGCCGGGGACGACCGGTTCTGGGAGCCCGTGGAGCGCCAGGACCTCGACGCCCTCGCCGACACGCTCGGCCTCCTCGAACCGGGACACCGCGAAGCGCTCGGCACCGTCCTGCCCCGGCTCGCCCACTGGCGGAGCGAGCGCGGACGGGCCGCCGAGGCCGACAGCCTGCGGTACCGGGTGCGCTGGCAGCCGGTACCGGACCAGCCGACGGCCCCGGCCGGACCGGCCCGCTGGCTCCTCGTCGTGCCGGACGGGCGCACCGGCGGCGACCGCCCGTACGACGCTTGGGCGCCGCTGCTGGAGAAGGCCCTCACCGGCAGCGGCGCACGCGTCGACCTGGTACGCGTGGCGGACGCGCGGGCGGACCGCGACGCCCTCGCCGCCCTGCTCGCGGAAGCGGCCGACCGCGCCCCGGCCGAGCCGGTGACCGGGGTGCTCTCCCTGCTCTCGCTCGACCACGGAGCGGACCCGCGACGGCCGGCCCTTCCGTACGGGTTGGCCGCCACCACCACGCTCCTCCAGGCACTGGAGAGCGGCGCCGTGAGCGGGGCGCCGCTCTGGGCCCTCACCCGGGGAGCGGTGACCACCGGCACGGCCGACCCGGCGGCCGACCCCACCGGTGCGCTCGTCTGGGGGCTCGGGGGGATCGCCGCCGTGGAGAGCCCTCGATGGGGCGGTGTCGTCGATCTGCCCGAGCATGCGGACGCCCGCGCCGCCCGCCGGGTGCTCACCGCCCTCACCGGAGGCCACCGGGAAGCCGAACTCGCCGTCCGGCCCGAGGGGCTGCTCGCCCGCCGCCTCGTCCCCGCACCGTTGGAACCGGCCTCGGGGGGCCGTACGACCGGCTGGACCCCCGGCGGCACCGTCCTCGTCACCGGAGGCACCGGCGCGCTCGCCCGGCACACCGCCGCCTGGCTGGCCCGCAAGGGCGCCGGCCATCTGCTGCTGGTCAGCAGGAGAGGCGGCGACGCCCCCGGCGCGGACACCCTGCGCGCCGAACTCGGCGAGCTGGGCGCCGAGGTGACCTTCGCGGCCTGCGACGTCGCCGACCGCGACGCGCTCGCCGGGGTGCTGGCCGCGGTGCCCGCCGAGCAGCCGCTGACGGCGGTCGTGCACACCGCCGCCGTGCTCGACGACGCCCTGCTCGACGCCCTCACCCCCGAGCAGGCCGACCGGGTCCTGCGGGTCAAGGCGCTCGGCGCACGCCACCTGGACGAACTCACCCGCGACCTGCCCCTGACGGCCTTCGTGCTCTTCTCCTCCGTCACCGGGATCGCGGGCACACCCGGGCAGGGCAACTACGCCCCGGGCAACGCCTATCTCGACGCCCTCGCCCACACCCGCCGCGCCGCCGGGCTCCCCGCCACCTCGATCTCCTGGGGCCAGTGGGCGGGCGACGGCATCGCCGGAGACGAAGGCGCCCACCGCAACGCGCGCGGTGGGCTGCTCCCCATGGATCCGCAACTCGCCCTCTCCGTACTGGAACAGGCCCTGGACCAGGACGAGACCCATCTGGTGGTCTGCCGTGCCGACTGGCAGATCCTGGCCGCCGCCCGCTCCCACCCGCTCCTGGCGGAGCTGACGGCCGGACCGTCCGACACGGGGACCGCCCCGCCCGAAGAACCCGAACAGGGCGGTCTGGTGGCGGAACTATCCGGAGCCGCGAGCGAGCAGGAACGCCGCAGGCTGCTGCTCCGCTTCGTGACGATCCAGGTCGGCGAGGTCCAGGGCGGCCGGCCGGCCAACTCGGTCGACATCCACCGGGGGTTCAAGGAGCAGGGCTTCGACTCCCTCACCACCGTGGAACTGCGCAACCGCCTCAACCAGCGCACCGGGCTGAGCCTGCCGACCACCGCGGTCTTCGACCACCCCACCCCGCACGCTCTCGCCGAGCTGCTGTACGAACGGCTCGTCCCCGAGGTCCGGGCGGCACAGGACACGGCAGGCGAACTCGCCGCGCACCTCGACCGGCTGGAGGCCCTCCTCGCCTCCCTGCCGCCGGGCGGGCCCGAACGCGAAGGCGCGGCCGGCCGGCTGAACGCGCTGGCGGCGGTCGGCCACGGAGAGCCCCGGCCGGCCGAGGGCGACGACCAGGACCTCGCAGCCGGCCTCTCGTCCGCCACCGACGACGAACTGATGGATTTCATCGGCAAGGAACTCGGCATCTCGTAACGCAGGTCCGGCGGCCGGCCCTCACAGGCATGCGACCCCGCATGCAACCCCACGGCCCGGCCTCCCCGCACCACCGACCGCCCGGACCCGGGCGCTCGACCCCCTGCCTGATCCGCTCGGCCTTCCCAGCACCGGGCACTCCGCACGAAGGGTGGATTGATGAACGACAGCCGGATGCGGTATCTCCTGGAGCGGGTCACCGCCGAACTCCACGAGACCCGCAAGAAGTTGCGCGACGCCGAGGAGGGCGGCCACGAACCCGTCGCCATCGTGGGCATGGCCTGCCACTTCCCCGGCGGGATCGACTCCCCTGAGGACCTGTGGCGGCTGGTCTCCGAGGGCGGAGACGTGGTGGGCGACTTCCCCGACAACCGGGGCTGGGACACCTCGGCCCTCTTCGACGCGGACCCGGACCGGCCCGGCACCTCCTCCACCCGGCGAGGCGCGTTCCTCGCGTCCCCCGGCGACTTCGACACCGACTTCTTCGGCATCTCGCCGCGTGAGGCGCTGGCCACCGACCCCCAGCACCGGCTGCTGCTGGAGACGGCCTGGGAGACGTTCGAGCGGGCCGGCATCCGCCCCGGCACCCTGCGCGGAAGCAGCACCGGCGTCTTCGTGGGCAGCAACGGCAACGACTACGCGCCCCCGGCCGGTGCCGTCCCCGAGGACCTGGAGGGGTACATCGTCGTCGGCAACGCGGCGAGCGTCGCCTCCGGCCGCATCTCGTACACCTTCGGCTTCGAGGGCCCCGCCGTCACCGTCGACACGGCCTGCTCCTCGTCCTCGGTCGCCCTCCACCTGGCTGTACGGTCGCTGCGCTCAGGCGAGTGCGACCTCGCGCTGGCCGGCGGCGTCACCGTCATGACCACCCCCTCCACCTTCGTGGAGTTCTCCCGCCAGCACGGGCTCGCGGCGGACGGCCGCTGCAAGGCCTTCGCCGGTGCCGCCGACGGGACCGGCTGGTCCGAGGGGGCCGGGCTGCTGCTCGTCGAGCGGCTCTCCGACGCGCGCCGCCTCGGCCACCGGGTGCTCGCCGTCATCAGGGGTACGGCCGCCAACCAGGACGGCGCCTCGCACGGGCTGACCGCGCCCAACGGCCCCGCCCAGCAGCGGGTCATCCGCCAGGCGCTCGCCGACGCACGGCTCACCGCCGGGCAGGTCGACGCCGTCGAGGCGCACGGCACCGGCACCACCCTGGGCGACCCCATCGAAGCGCAGGCGCTGCTCGCCACCTACGGCCAGGAGCACACCGACGAGGCTCCCCTGTGGCTCGGCTCCGTGAAGTCGAACATCGCCCACACCCAGGCGGCGGCCGGGGTGGCCGGCGTCATCAAGATGGTGCAGGCCATGCGGCACGGGGTGCTGCCGAAGACCCTCCACCTGGACGAGCCGTCCCCGCACGTCGACTGGGCGTCCGGCGCCGTGGCCCTCCTCGCCGAACACCGGCCGTGGCCCGAGACCGGGGAGCCGCGCCGCGCGGGCGTCTCCGCCTTCGGCATGAGCGGCACCAACACCCACATCGTCCTGGAACAGGCCCCGGAGACCGAACCCGGAGCCGCGACCGAAGCAGAACCCGAGCCCGAACCCGCACGCGGTGCCGAAGGCCCGGCCGCCGTGCCCCTGGTGCTCTCCGCGCGGACCCCGGCCGCCCTCGCCGCCCGGGCCGCCGAGCTCGCCGCCTACCTCCGTACCGGACCGGACACGGCTGCCGTCGCGCGTGAACTCGACGCGGGACGCACCGCGTTCGAGGAGCGCGCCGTCGTCGTCGGCTCCGGGGCCCAGGAGTTGCTCGCCGGGCTCGACGCGCTCGCCTCGGGGGAGTCCGCGCCCGGACTCGTGCGGGGGACCGCCGGGGGCGAGCGCCGTACGGTGTTCGTCTTCCCCGGCCAGGGCTCCCAGTGGACCGGCATGGCCCGCGAGCTCCTGGACAGCTCACCCGTGTTCGCCGACAGCATCGAAGCGTGCGCCCGTGCGCTGGAACCCTGGACCGGCTGGTCCCTGACCGACGTGCTGCGCGGCGCCGAGGACGCCCCCGACCACGACCGGGTGGACGTCGTGCAGCCCGCGCTCTGGGCGGTCATGGTCTCCCTGGCCGAGCTCTGGACGTCGTACGGGGTACGCCCCGACGCCGTGATCGGGCACAGCCAGGGCGAGATCGCCGCCGCGTACGTCGCCGGGGCCCTGACCCTGGAGGACGCGGCCCGGGTGGTCGCCCTGCGCAGCCGGGCCATCGGCGCGCTCTCGGGCGGCGGCGGCATGGTCTCCGTGGCGCTGCCCCGGCCCGAGGCCGAGGCCGCGATCGCCCCCTGGGACGGACGCATCTCGGTCGCCACGGTCAACGGCCCCTCCGCCGTGGTGGTCGCCGGCGAACCCGCCGCCCTCGACGAGTTCATCGCGGCCGGTGAGCGCGACGGCGTCCGCACCCGCAGGGTCCCGGTCGACTACGCCTCCCACTCGGCGCAGGTCGAGACGGTCCGCGAGGAGCTGCTGACCGCCCTCGCACCGGTCACCCCGCGCGCCGCTACCGTCCCCCTCCTCTCCACGGTCACCGGCGACTGGCTCGACACCACGGTGATGGACGCGGAGTACTGGTACACCAACCTCCGGCAGACCGTCCTCTTCGAACCCGCCACCCGGAAGCTGCTCGCCGAAGGCCACGACGTGTTCATCGAGGCCAGCCCGCACCCGGTGCTGACCTCCGCCGTGCAGGAGACGGCCGAGGCGGCGGACGCGGACGCCGTCGTCACCGGCTCGCTGCGCCGGGGCGAGGGCGGCACGACCCGCTTCCTCACCTCGCTGGCCGAAACGCAGGTCCACGGAGTCGCCGTCGACTGGAGCCCCGTACTCGCCGGCCCGCGCCCCAGCCTCTTCGACCTGGCCGGCCTGCCCACCTACCCCTTCCAGCGGCAGCGGTTCTGGCTGGAGAACACGAGCGCCCAGGCGGCCGACGCCCCCGGACTCGGCCTGCGCGCCGCCGGACACCCGCTGCTCGGCGCGTCGCTCCGCCCGGCCGAGGGCGACGGGCTGCTCCTGACCGGGCGGCTCTCCCTCCGGACGCACCCCTGGCTCGCCGACCACACGGTGCTCGACCGGGTCCTCGTCCCCGGCACCGCCCTGGTGGAACTGGCCGTACGGGCCGCCGACGAAGCCGGCCGCGACACGGTCGACGAACTCGTCATCGAGGCGCCCCTCGTACTGCCGGCCGAGGACGCCCTCCAGATCCAGGTGGCCGTCGCCGCGCCCGCCCAGGACGGCCGCCGCGCGGTGACCGTCCACTCGCGCCCGCAGGACGCGGCGGACGGCGAAGGCTGGACCCGGCACGCCACCGGGCACCTGTCGCGTACGGCCCGCCCCGCGCGGACGCAGGGCGCGCCGGGCAGCTGGCCGCCGCCCGGCGCCACCGCGCTCCCGCTGGACGGCCTCTACGACCGGCTCGCGGAGTCCGGCGTCGCGTACGGGCCCCGCTTCCAGGGGCTGCGCGCGGCCTGGCGGCTCGGCGAGGAGATCTTCGCCGAGGTCGCGCTCGACGGTGAAGAGGAGTCGGCGGCAGGGGAGTTCGGGGTGCACCCGGCCCTGCTCGACGCCTCCTTCCACGCGGCCGCCCTCGGCACCCCGTCGCAGGCCGGACCGGACGAGGTGCTGCTGCCGTTCGCCTGGAACGGGATACGGCTGCACGCCTCGGGCGCGACCGCCCTGCGGGTACGGCTCGCGCCCACCGCCGACGGCGGACTCTCCCTGGACGCCACCGACCCGACGGGCACGCCCGTCGTCTCCCTCGACTCCCTGGTGTACCGCCCGGTGGCGGCGGACCGGCTCGCCACCGCCCCCGGGGCCGTCGAACCGCTGTACCGGCTCGCCTGGACCCCGCTGCCGCTCACCGCCCCCGCACCCGGGCCGCTCGCGGTCCTCCTGCCCGAGGGCGCCGAGCCGCGGCACACCGACCCGGACGCCTCGGTCCTGTTCCGCGACCCCGCCGAGGTCGCCGCCGCGGTCCGCGCGGGCCGGGCCCCGGCCGGACCGGTCCTGTACGAGGTACCCGCCGAAGGGCGGCCGGAGGACGGTACGCCCCCGCCGGAGCACGCCCGCGCGAGCCTGGAGCGGGTGCTCGCCCTCGTCCAGGACTGGCTCTCCCACCCCGAACTCGACGCCGTCCCGCTGGCCTTGGTGACCACCGGCGCGGTCTCCGTCGACGGCGAGTCGCCGGACCTCGCCGCGGCGGGCGTCTGGGGCCTGCTGCGCTCGGCCCAGTCCGAACACCCGGGCCGCTTCCTGCTCATCGACACGGAGCCGGCCGGGCATGCCGAACAGGGCACGTCCCCCGGCCTCCGCGCGGCGCCCGCGACCGCCGTCGCGGCGGGCGAGACACAGCTCGCACTCCGCGCCGGAACCGCACACGTCCCCCGGCTCGTCCAAGCAGCGCCCGACGCCTCCGGGGCCGAGACCTCCGGGGCCGACGACGCCCGACCCGACTCCGCACCCGCTCCTGGCACCTGGCGCTTCGGGCCGCCCGAGGGCACGGTCCTGGTGACCGGCGGCCTGGGACTCCTCGGAAGACTGGTGGCCCGCCACCTCGTCACCGAACACGGCGTACGCCACCTGCTGTTGACCGGCAGGCGCGGCCTCGGCACGCCGGGCGCCCCGGAGTTCGTGGCCGAACTCGCCGCCCTGGGCGCCGAGGCGACCGTCGCCGCCGCCGACGCGGCCGACCGGGACGCCCTGCGGACCGTGCTGGACGGCATCCCGGCGGTCCACCCGCTCACCGGAATCGTGCACGCGGCCGGGACCCTGGACGACGGCGTCGTGTCCTCGCTCACCCCCGACCGGCTGGACACCGTGCTGCGCCCGAAGGCCGACGCGGCGTGGAACCTGCACGCGCTCACCCGGGACGCCCCGCTCTCCGCGTTCGTGGTCTTCTCCTCGGCGGCGGGCGTCCTCGGCGTCCCCGGCCAGGGCAACTACGCCGCGGCCAACACCTTCCTCGACGCGCTGGTGGCGTACCGCCGCGCCCACGGCCTGGTCGGGACCTCCCTGGCCTGGGGGCTGTGGGAGGAGAGCAGCGAGCTGACCGGCCATCTCGACGACACCGCCCACCAGCGCAACGCCCGCCACGGCACCCGCGCCCTCACCACCCCCGAGGGCCTCGCCCTCCTCGACGCGGCCGGGGCGACGGACCACCCGCTCCTCGTCCCCCTCGCCCTGCGGCACGGCGCCGACCCCGGGCAGATCCCGCCGGTCCTCCGCGACGTCGTACGGACCCGCAGGCCGGTCGCCCGCCAGGCCGCCACCGGCACGGGAGGCACCACCCTCGCCTCGCGGCTGCTCCCGCTCGGCGCCGCCGAACGCGAGGAACTCCTCACCGATCTGGTCCGCGCGGAGGCGGCGACCGTCCTCGGCCGCGCCGACCGCGACACCCTCGCCTCCGGCCGGGCCTTCAAGGACCTCGGGTTCGACTCGCTGACCGCCGTGGACCTCCGCAACCGGCTGGGCGCGGCGAGCGGGCTGCGGCTGTCGCCCACGCTCGTCTTCGACCACCCGACCCCCCAGTCCCTGGCGCGCTTCCTCCTCGCCGAACTGCTCGGTGAACACCCCGAGCCGGCGGCCCCCGTGGCCGCTCCGGCCCCGGACACGGACGACCCCGTCGTCATCGTCGGCATGAGCTGCCGGCTCCCGGGCGGAGTGGCCTCGCCCGACGACCTGTGGGAGCTGGTCTCCCAGGGCGGCGACGCCATCACCCCGTGGCCCGCCGACCGGGGCTGGGACAACGAGAACCTCTTCGACGAGGACCCCGACGAGCCGGGCCGCACGTACACCCAGCACGGCGGATTCCTGCACGACGCGGCCGAGTTCGACGCCGGATTCTTCGGCATATCGCCGCGCGAGGCGCTGGCGACCGACCCGCAGCAGCGGTTGCTGCTGGAGTCGTCCTGGGAGGCGTTCGAGCGGGCGGGCATCGCCCCGGACACCCTGCGCGGCAGCCGTACCGGCGTCTTCGTCGGCGTGATGTACAACGACTACGCGTCCCGACTGCGGGAACTCCCGGCGGAGTTGGAGGGCTACCTCCACAACGGCAGCGCGGCCAGCGTGGCGTCGGGGCGGATCTCGTACACGTACGGGTTCGAGGGCCCGGCCGTGACGGTGGACACCGCGTGCTCCTCGTCGCTGGTCGCCCTCCACCTCGCGGCGCAGGCGCTGCGTTCGGGGGAGTGCGACCTGGCGCTCGCGGGCGGGGTCGCCGTGATGGCCTCGCCGTCCGGCATGGTCGCCACCTCCCGGCACCGGGCGTTCGCCCCGGACGGCCGCGTCAAGGCGTACGCCGCCTCGGCGGACGGCACGAGCTGGGCGGAGGGGGTCGGGCTGCTGCTGGTGGAACGGCTGTCGGACGCGCGGCGCCTCGGGCACCCGGTGCTCGCGGTGGTACGCGGCTCCGCGGTGAACCAGGACGGCGCGTCGAACGGCCTGACCGCACCCAACGGCCCGGCCCAGCAGCGGGTCATCCGGCAGGCGCTGGCCACCGCGGGCCTCGCCCCGCACGACGTCGACGCGGTCGAGGGGCACGGCACCGGCACCACCCTCGGCGACCCGATCGAGGCCCAGGCACTGGTCGCCGCGTACGGCACCGGACGGCCCGAGGACCGGCCGCTCTGGCTCGGCTCGCTCAAGTCCAACATCGGCCACACCCAGGCCGCCGCCGGGGTCGCCGGGGTCATCAAGATGGTGCAGGCCATGCGGCACGGCGTGCTGCCGAGAACCCTGCACGTCGACACGCCCTCGCCCGACGTGGACTGGGCCTCGGGCGGGGTGCGCCTCCTCACCGAGGAGCGCCCCTGGGAGGCGGCCGGCCGGCCGCTGCGCGCGGGCGTCTCCTCCTTCGGCGTGAGCGGCACCAACGCGCACGTCATCCTCGAACAGCCCGCCGCCCCCGCCGCCCCTGCTGCTCCTGCCGTCACCATCGACGGAGACGAGCGGGAGCCCGCCCCGGCCGAGGACGGCTCCCCGCTGCCCTGGGTGCTCTCCGCCCGGACCCCGCAGGCCGTGTCCGACCAGGCCGCGCGCCTCCTCGCGGCTCTGGACCGCCCGGACCGGGCCCCGGCCGCCGCCGGAACCGCCCGCGCGCTCCTCGCCGACCGCTCGCACTTCGACCACCGGGCCGTCGTGGTCGCCGCCGACCGGGACGGCCTCGCGGACGCCCTGGGCGCGCTCGTCCGGGGCGAACCCGCCGGAAACCTCGTCCGGGGAACCGCGACCGAGGGCGTCCGCACGGTCTTCGTCTTCCCCGGCCACGGCTCGCAGTGGGCCGGGATGGCCCGGGGACTGCTCGACACCGCTCCGGCCTTCGCCACACGCATCGAGGAGTGCGCCCGAGCCCTGGAGCCCCTGGTCGACTGGTCGCTCACCGACGTGCTGCGGGAGACCCCGGACGCCCCCACCCTGGACCGGGTGGACGTGGCCCAACCGGCCCTGTGGGCCGTGCTGGTGGCGCTCGCGGCCCAGTGGGAGGCGTACGGCGTGCGGCCGGACGCGGTGGTCGGGCACAGCCAGGGCGAGGTCGCCGCCGCCTGCGTGGCGGGCATCCTCACACTGGAGGATGCCGCACGGATCGTCGTCGAGCGCAGCCTGATCCTGGCCGGGCTCGTCGGGAAGGGCGGCATGGCCTCCCTGGCGCTGCCCCTCGCCGAGGTCGAGCGCCGCATCGCGGCCTGGCCGGGACGGCTCTCGGTGGCGACCGTCAACGGCCCCTCGGCCGCCGTGGTCGCGGGGGACGAGGCCGCCCTGGACGAACTGCTCGCCGAGTGCGAGGCGCGGGGCGAGCGGGCCCGGCGGATCAGGGCGGCCACGGTCGCCGGGCACTCGCCGGTGATCGACGAGGTGAAGGACGAACTCCTCGAACGCCTCGCGTTCGTCACGCCCCGCACGGGCGAAGTGCCGCTCTGGTCCACGGTCACCGCCGCACCCGCCCGACCCGGGGAGCTCGACGCGCGGTACTGGTACCGCAACATCCGCGAGACGGTGCGATTCGCCCCCGTCGTCAGGGAGTTGCTCGCCGAGCGGTACACGGTCCTCATCGAGGTCAGTCCGCATCCGGTGCTGACCGGCAGCATCCAGGACACCGTGGACGAGGCGGAAGCCGGCGACGTCGCCGTGACCGAGACGCTGCGGCGGGACCACGGCGGACTCGACCGGTTCCTCACCTCCGCCGCGGTCGTCCACGCCCGAGGCGTGGAGGTGGACTGGTCCCCGGCCTTCGAGGGCCTGCGGCCGGAGGGCGTGGGGCCGGCCGAGCGGGTGGAGCAGGGCGAGCGGGTGGAGCTGCCCACGTACGCCTTCCAGCGTCGGCGCTACTGGCTGGACGCCGGCACGGCCGCCGCCGGTCCGCTCGCCGGGACCGCTCCGCAGGCCGGATCCTCGGACGGGGCTCCGATCTTCGGCCGCGGCCAGGACCACGAACAGGCAGGACCGGGAGCGCGGTTCGCCGCCCTGGCGCCCGCCGCCCGCGCCGAGGCCCTGCTCGACCTGGTGGTACGCCAGACGGCCGAGGTGCTGGGTCACGAGGACGCCGGGGAGATCGGCGCGGACCACGCCTTCAAGGGGCTCGGCCTGGAATCGCTGACCGCCGTCGATCTGCGCAACCGGCTGGCCGCCGCCGTCGGCGTACGGCTTCCGGCGACCCTGGTCTTCGACCACCCGACCCCCGCCGCCGTCGCCGCGCACCTCGCCGGCCTGCTCCCCGACTCCCCGACCGTGGAACGCGATGCGGCGACGGACGCCCTCGCCCTGCTGGAGCAGGCCGTGCCCGGCGCGGACCCGCTCGACCCGGACGCTGCCGAACTCCTCTCACGCCTGCGGGCGTTGGTGGCCAGGTGGGACACCGGCCGGGCCGCGCCCGATCGGCAGGAGGGCGAGGAGATCGACCTGGACGGGGCCACCGACGAGGAGCTCTTCGAGCTGATGGACAACGAGGCGCGATGACCCCCGACCGTTCACACGTCCTGACGCAGCATCAAATTTATTCGCACACAAAGACCATGGAGGAGGTGGCCGGTCATGGCCGATGAGGAGAAGCTGCGCAGTTACCTCAAGCGCGCGCTCGCCGAGAACCGGGAGACGCTGAAGCGCCTGCGCGAGGTCGAGTCAGGCCTCCGGGAGCCGATCGCCGTCGTCGGCATGAGCTGCCGGCTCCCCGGCGGGGTGGACTCGCCGGACGCCCTGTGGGATCTGGTGGCCGCCGGCGGCGACGCCATCACCCCGTGGCCCACCGACCGGGGCTGGGACCTCGAAGCGCTCTACGACCCCGATCCCGCGCACCCCGGCACCAGCTACGCCCGGCACGGCGGATTCCTGCACGACGCGGCGGACTTCGACGCCGAGTTCTTCGGGATGTCACCGCGCGAGGCGCTGGCGACCGACCCGCAGCAGCGGTTGCTGCTGGAGTCGTCCTGGGAGGCCTTCGAGCGGGCGGGCATCGCTCCTGAGTCCCTGCGCGGCAGCCGTACCGGGGTCTTCGTCGGCCTGACCGCACAGGACTACCACCACCGGCTCACCGAGGTACCGGCCGAACTGGAGGGGTACCTCGGCATCGGCAACCTCGCCAGTGTGGCGTCGGGGCGGATCTCCTACACGTACGGGTTCGAGGGCCCGGCCGTGACGGTGGACACCGCGTGCTCCTCCTCGCTGGTCGCCCTCCACCTCGCCGTACAGGCGCTGCGCTCGGGGGAGTGCGACCTCGCGCTCGCGGGCGGCGCGACCGTGATGTCCACCCCGGCCGGCTTCGTGGAGTTCTCCCGCCAGCGCGGGCTCTCGCCGGACGGCCGGTGCCGTGCGTACGGCGCGGGGGCGGACGGCACCGGCTGGGCGGAGGGGGCCGGAATGCTGCTGGTGGAACGGCTGTCGGACGCGCGGCGGCTGGGGCACCCGGTGCTCGCGGTGGTACGCGGCTCCGCGGTGAACCAGGACGGTGCCTCGAACGGGCTGACCGCACCGAACGGACCCGCCCAGCAGCGGGTCATCCGGCAGGCGCTGGCCACCGCCGGCCTCGCCCCGCACGACGTCGACCTGGTGGAGGGGCACGGCACCGGCACCACCCTCGGCGACCCGATCGAGGCCCAGGCGCTCCAGGAGGTCTACGGCACCGGACGGCCCGAGGACGCCCCGCTCTGGCTCGGTTCGCTCAAGTCCAACATCGGCCACACCGCCGCCGCGGCGGGAGTGGCCGGACTGATCAAGGCCGTGCAGTCGATCCGGCACGGTATCCTCCCGCAGTCCCTGCACGCCGGTACCCCCACCCCGCACGTGGAGTGGGCGGGCGGCGGGGTACGGCTGCTGGACGAGGCCCGGCCGTGGCCCGGTACCGGTCGCCCCCGCCGGGCCGGGGTCTCCGCCTTCGGCGTGAGCGGGACGAACGCCCACGTGATCGTCGAGGAGGCCCCGGCCGCCCCTGCCCCGGACGGGAGCGGGCCGGAGGCCGACGCCCCCGCGCCCCGTGCCGCCGGCGTGCTCCCCTGGCTGCTCTCCGCCAGGTCGGCGGGGGCGCTGCGGGACCAGGCGGCCCGGCTGGCTGGGCTGCTGGACTCCCGCCCCGGCCTCGACCCGCTCGACGTGTCCTGGTCGCTGGCCACCGCCCGCACCACGCACCCGCACCGCGCCACCGTGGTGGCCGAGGACCGGGACGAGCTTCTCGCCGGGCTGCGGGCACTGGCGGACGGACATCCCTCCGCCGCCGTCGTCGGCGCCGGGCAAGACCTTCCCCGCGCGGCGCGCACCGGGCGCACCGCCTTCCTCTTCACCGGGCAGGGCAGCCAACGAGTGTCCATGGGAAGGGAGTTGTACGAGCAGTTCCCCGCCTACGCCCGCGCCTTCGACGAGGTGGCCGCCGCGCTGGACCGTCACTGCGCGGGCCACCTCGCCCACCCGGTGCGCGAGGTCGTGCTCCGTGCCGACCACGGCGAGCTGCTCGACCGCACGGAGTACGCCCAACCCGCCCTCTTCGCCGTGGAGGTCGCGCTCTTCCGGCTGCTGGATGCCTGGGGGGTGCGGCCCGACGTCGTCGCCGGGCACTCGATCGGCGGGCTCGCCGCCGCGCAGGTGGCCGGGGTGCTCTCCCTGGAGGACGCCGCAGCCCTGGTCGCGGCGCGCGGCCGGCTGATGCAGGCGCTGCCGCCCGGTGGGGCGATGGCCGCCGTCGAGGCGACCGAGGAGGAGGTCGCCGAGGCGCTCGCCGGCCTGGGGGAGACGGTCGCGGTCGCCGCGGTCAACGGCCCCCGCGCGGTGGTCGTCTCCGGCGACGAGGAACCCGTCCTCGCCGTGGCGGCCGGCTTCGAGGAGCGCGGCCGCAGAACGTCCCGCCTGCGGGTGAGCCACGCCTTCCACTCGCCCCGCATGGACCCGATGCTGGACGAGTTCCACCGTACGGCCAAGGCGCTGCGGTACGAGGAGCCCGGCATCCCCGTGGTCTCCGACCTGACCGGCGCCCCCGCCGGTACGGGAGAGCTGGGCACCGCCGACCACTGGACCGAGCACGCCCGGCGGCCGGTCCGCTTCCTCGACGTGGTGCGGGAGTTGCGCGACTCGGGGGTGACCCGGTTCGTCGAGATCGGACCGGACGCCGTCCTGACCGGCCTGACCGCCGAGATCCTGACCGCCCAGGACCCGGACGCGGCGTCGCCCCCCGTACTCGTTCCCCTGCTGCGCGGCGGCCGGGCCGAGGCGACGACGCTCCTGACGGCGCTGGCCCGCCTCCACGCCCACGGGGCACCGGTCGACTGGCGGGCCGTCTTCGAGGGCGAGCGGCCCCGTACGGTCGACCTGCCCACCTACCCCTTCCAGCGCAGCCGCCACTGGCTCGACGCCACCGTGACCCGCCGAGCCACCGCGGTAACCCCGCTCGCCGAACCCGAGTCAGCGGTGAACGGGCCTAGGCCGTGTGTCGAAAGTCCCGCCTGTCCGGCGACGCCCGGCACGCACGCTCGCCGCGTTGTCGGGATCACCCCGATACATCCAGTATCGGGGCGACCCTCCGCCTTGCGATCGCACGCACCGGACGCCGCCGGACCCGCCCTCCGGGCGGACGGCGCCACTTTCGACACACGGCCTAGTTGGGCCGACCGGCACGCGGAGCTGTCGGGGCCAGCGCTCGACACCGCGCTGCTCGACCTCGTCACGGCGGAGGTGTCCGCCGTCCTCGGGCACACGTCCCCCGGCGCCGTCGCCCCCGACCGGGCCTTCGTCGAAGTGGGCCTGGACTCCCTCTCCGCCGTCGAACTGCGCACCCGGCTCGCCGCCCGCACGGGCCTGGCGCTCGGCGGAGCCCTCACCATTCGCTACCCCGAACCGGCGTCGCTCGCTGGACACTTGGGCGAACTGCTGCGGGCACGGAAACAGCCCACCGGCCCGGACGAAGGGCCCCTCACCACGCTCTATCTGCGGCTGTGCGCCGCCCAGGAGATCAAGGCCGCCACCGAAGTGGCCATCGCCGCCTCCCGGTTGAGGAGCACCTTCGGTACGGCGGACCGCGCCCGGCACGCGGCCGAACCGGTGGCGCTGGCACGGGGCGACGCACGGACCGCGCTGGTCTGCTTCCCCGCCCTCACCGCCCTCTCCGGGCCGCACGAGTACGCCCGGTTCGCCCAGGCGCTGCACGGCGTACGGGACGTCCTCGCCGTCCCCGCGCCCGGTTACCCCGAAGGCAGCGCCCTGCCCGACTCGGCGGAGACCTTCGTGACGATGCAGGCCGACGCCGTCCAACGCCTCGTGGGCGACAGGCCGTTCGCCGTGCTGGGGAGGTCCCTGGGTGGCTGCGTCGCCCACGCGGTGGCCGCCGAACTCGAACGGCGCGGCACCCCGCCGACCGGCCTGACCATGGTGGACACCTATCCGATGGACACCGCGACCCTGCCGGGAATGGAGTGGTGGATGCCTGCCATGATCAACGGAATGGTCGACCGGTTCGACGCCTTCGACCTCGGGCTCACCGACAACGGCATCACCACGATGGGCAGTTACCTCACCACCTTCGGCAGCTGGCAGCCCCGGGAGGTCACCACCCCCACGCTGCTGCTCCGCGCCGAGGCCCCCCTTCCCGGTACACCGGACGACCCCGCCCGGGACACCCGCGCCTTCTGGCGGCTGCCGCACGACACCACCGACGTGCCGGGCGACCACTTCTCCGTACTGGAGGAGCACTCGGCGACCACCGCGGCCGCCGTCGAGACGTGGCTGAGCCTCCGGGACTGAACCCGCACGCCGCGGCCGAACCGCCAGGACAGGTCCGCCGCCGACCCACCGCACCGCCGAACCGCCGCACCGAACCGGCGCCCGCACCGACCCACCGCACCCGAACCGCACCACCGCATCCGCACTCCGCAAGACACCAGAGAGAAGAACACGATGACCGCACGACAGCCGCTGCACCTCGCCGTGGCACTGGACAACGTCGGCTGGCACCCGGCGGCCGGCGCCGGGCCCGACGCCCCGGCCGGGAACCTCTTCGGCCTGGCGCACTGGACCGCCCTCGCCCAGGAGGCCGAACGCGGACTGCTGGACTTCGTCACGGTGGAGGACCCGCCGAAGCGCCCCGCCGGGCACGTGAACCACCGCCTCGACGCCGTCCTCGTCGCCTCGGCGCTGGCCGCCCGTACCGAGCGCATCGGGCTGATACCGAGCATCGTGACCGACCACGCCCAGCCCACGAACGTCGCGAAGGCGATCGCCAGCCTCGACCACCTCAGCGACGGCCGGGCCGGCTGGCGCACCCCGGTCACCCCGGCGCGGCCGATCGTGATCGCCGACATCTTCACCCCCGAGGTGCAGACGCCGATGGCCGAACTCTTCGAACGCGCCGCCGACCTGGTACGCGTCGTACGCGCCCTCTGGGACGGCGTGGACGACGAGAAGGCGCTGCGGGACCTCGCCGCACCCGGCCGCTTCGCCCCCGCCGACCCGGACCCGCACGGCAGCTTCACCGAGATCGAGCCCCTCGGCGGCGCGGCCGGCGACTGGATCACCATCGACTCGCCGTCCCTCGCCCCCCGCGCCCCTCAGGGTCACCCGGTCGTCTTCACCGTCGCCCACATCACCCTGCCGTACCGGTACGGGGCCCGCTCGGCCGATGTCGTCTCGGTGACCCCGCACAGCGTCGAGGAGGCACGGGCGACCGTCGAGGAGATCAGGGCCGAGCAGGCGGCGGCCGGGCGCGCGGACCAGAAGGTCCACGTCTTCGGCGACCTCGTGGTCTTCCTCGACAGCGTCCCGGGCCGCGCGGCCGAGCGCCTGGCCCGCCTGAACGAGGCGCACGGCAGCACCTACGCCTCCGACGCCGAGATCATCACCGGGACCCCCGCGGAGGTCGCCGACCTGCTCCTGGAATGGCAGGAGGCAGGGCTGTCCGGGTACCGCCTGCGCCCCGGCGCCCTGCCCCACGACCTCCACGCCATCACCCGGGAACTGGTCCCCGAACTCCAGGCCCGGGGCGCGTTCCGGACCGCCTACGAGGCGGACACACTGCGCGGGCTGCTCGGACTGCCGGTGCCCCCCGCCGCGCCCTGACCCCCGGCCGGGCGCGTGTGCTCACGCGCCCGGCCGGCGGCGGGCTGCTCGGACCGGCCGTGCTCGCGCAGCGAACTCGGTAGGTCGGCCCGGCCCTTCACCCGGAGCTTGCGGTAGGCGTGCGTCAGATGCTGCTCCACCGTGCTGACGGTGATGAACAGCTTCTCGGCGATCTCCCGGTTCGAGTGGCCGGCCACCGCGAGCGCAGCCACCTGCGACTCCGAGCCGCTGAGCAGGGTGACCCCGGTGTCCCGGTCGTCCTTCACCGCCCGGGACTCCTCCGCCGCGAGCTGCCGCGACAGCGGGGCGAAACCCTGCTCCTCCGCGATCTCCCGGGCCTGCCGGGCGACCATCCGGGCCCTGCCGCTCTGGCCCGCCCGGGTGTGGACCGCGCTCAGATCGGCGAGGGCGCGCGCCAGCTCCAGCCGGTCACCGGCCGCGCCCAGCAGGTCCACCGCCTCCCGCAGGAGCACCGCACGCCGCCTCGGGTCCGCCACGGAGGCGGCCGTCCGCAGCGCCGTTCCCCGGGCCCGGGGCTGCGCGGGCGACACCAGGGCCAGCTGCTCGGACGCCAGACGGCGCGCCTCGTCGGTCCTGCCGAGCCGCAGCAGCACCGTCACCGCGTCGCTCCGCCACGGTACGAACGCGGGCTGGTCGATGTCCCACTCCCGCAACAGCCTTCCGCACGTGGTCAGATCGTCCAGCGCCGCGTGCAGCAGATCGAGCGAGAGCCGCTGCCGGCCGCGCGCGTGGAGGTACTGGACGCCGAACCGCGTCTGGAACAACTGCTCGGGCAGGTTCCACGTGCGCGGGACGCCGGTCTCCGGCACGGTGCCCGTAGCGGTGGCGGAGAGCAGCAGACTGGAGAGCGGAGAACCGATCGATACGCCCCAACTCCCTGCCGAAATGAGGGAAATGGCCCGACGGGCGGTGCGCTCCGCGAGCCGGGCGTCGCCCTGGCGGACGGCGATCTCCGCCCGGACCGCCGCGAACAGCGCCTGCCACGCCGGGGCGTCGCGTTCGCCCGCCTCCCGCACCAGTGCGTCGCACCAGCCCACCGCCAGGTCCGAGCGGTCCGCGTAGACCAGCACGGACAGCGCGAGATGGAGCGTGTCGAACCCCTCGTCGTCCAACGGGGTCGACTGGAGGGCGAGTTCGGCGCTCCGTACGCTGTCCTGATCCGGTCCCGAGCGCAGCAGCGCGTTCAGTACGGCGCCCATCCGCATCGGAGCGCCGCCCGCCGGCCGGCCGGCCTCGGACCTCCCGGTACGCGCGCTCCGGACGTTCCGCGCGGCCGGCCGCGCGGAACGCGACCGGGGGCCGTTCTCCCGCAGCAGCGCCGGGTGGGAGGCACGCAGCCACTCCCGCGCGGCGAGGTACTCGGCCGCGGAACCCGCGTCCAGTGTGTCCGAGAACCCTTCGAGCCGCCGCAGCGCCAGAGCGATCTCCTCCCCGCTGCCGTTCCGGAGCAGCCGCCCGAGCAGGGCAACGGTCTGGCACCCCGTCAGACGGCCCTCCCGCAACGCGTCCACCAGCGGCCGCAGTCTCCGGCAGGCCGTGTCCGGGTCGCTCCGGGAGTCGACGAGGCTCCGCAGCATGGTGACCGTCACCCGCTGCTCCTCGTCCGCGCAGGCCTCCGCCGCCACGTCGAGGCACGCCTCCGCGAACCCCGTGTCGTCCCGGCGCAGGGCCTCGCGGGCCGCTTCCAGCAGCACCGGGAAGGCGAAGGGTTCGTCGCCGTGGCCGGCCGCCAGCAGATGGACGGCGACGGCGGGCGCGGAGTCCCCCGTCCCGTGGAGCAGCCGGGCCGCGTCCCGGTGCAGCGCCGCACGGTCGGCGGCCGGCATGCCGGCCAGTACGGCGGCGCCCGCGGCGGGGTGGCGGTAGCGGCCCTCGTCCAGGACGCCGATGGCGTCCATCGCCGCCAGCGTCTCGTCCACCTCGGACTGCGGCAGACCCAGCAGCCGCGCCAGGCGGTGGTGCGAGCCGGAGGCGTCCAGTACGGCGAGCGCGCGGGCCGCGTCACGGAACCGGCGCCCCGCCCTGCGTACGCACGCGTCCACCGCTCGGCCGAACTCCGCTCCCGCACGGGGTTCCCGCCCGGCCACCGGGCCACCGGGCCGTTCGTACCAGTCCTCCGCGAGCGCGCGCAGCAGCAGCGGGTTCCCGCCGCTGAGCCGGTGCCAGGCGGTGGCCGTGGTCCCGGGGGCGAGGACACGTCCCGGCAGCCCCGAGAGCATCCGCCCGGTGGCCGCGACGGAGAGCGGACGGACCCGTACGCGGGTGAAGTGCCGCTGCCGGAGCAGCGGCGTGCGCCAGGCGCGCTCCGTCGCGTCCCCGTCGGTCGGCGGATCGGACTCGGTCACCGCGATCAGCACCCGGGAGGCGCGGAGCAGACCGCCCATGTGGATCAGGGAGTTCAGCGACGCCGGGTCGGCGAAGTGCAGATCGTCGACCGCCACCACCACCGGCGTGCGCTCCGACAGCGCGCGGATCAACTCCCAGTGGACCTGGCCGACATGCGTCGGTGTCGGGCCGGAAGGCAGCAGGTCCGCGTCACACGTCGCCGCCCCGCCGCATCCCCGGGGCAGGTGCAGCGCGCGGGCGCGCTCCTCGGGCGCGAAGTGCTCGCGGCCGAAGAGCTGTCCGACGACGCCCAGTGGCACGTCCTGCTCCGAGCACCTGGCCGCCGCGTGCAGCACCACCGCGCCCTCACGGGCCGCGAGCTCACCGAAGACGTGGAGCAGTTCCGTCTTTCCGGCGGCCACCGGGCCGCTCATCGCGACGACGCTCCCTCGTCCGCCGAGACAGTCGGCCAGCAGCTCTCGAAGTCGCGTCAACTGGTTCTCACGCTCGACAAAAACCACAGCAAGCTCCACATCTCGACGACGCAGCCGCGTCGCGCGCATTTCGGACATCTGCTCTCGGGCGGGGGACCGGCGAGGACGTCAGGGCCGGGGCCGCGGCGGTGCGGCACCCGGCAGCAGACGCTCCTGGATCAGCGCAGCGATCCGGTCCTGGTGCAGGAGGGGGAAGAAATGGCCGCCGGTGAAGGTCAGCACCTCGGTGGTGCCGGTGGTGTGGCCCTGCCAGGCCCTCGCCTCCTCCGCCGTCACCTTGGCGTCCTCGCTGCCGGTCAGCACGGTGACCGGGGTGTCGAGCACGGTGCCGGGGCGGTACCGGTACCGCTCGATCGCCCGGTAGTCGCCGCGCAGCGCGGGCAGGATCATCTCCACCAGCTCCGGCTCCTCCAGCAGGGCGGCCGGAGTGCCTCCCTGCCGTACGATCTCGGCCAGCAACGCGCTGTCGTCGGCGAGATGGAGGGTCTCCTCGCGGTGGGCGGACGGGGCGCGGCGCCCGGAGACGAAGAGTCCGGCGGGCCCCGCCCCGGTGGCCGCGGAAAGCCGGCGGGCCGTCTCGTACGCCACCACCGCGCCCATGCTGTGCCCGAGGAACGCGGGCGGCTGGTCCCACCAGGGCGCGAGGACCCCGGCGAGCGCGTCGGCCAGGCTCCCGACGTCCTCGGCCGGCGGCTCCGCCCGGCGCTCCTGGCGCCCCGGGTACTGCACGGCCAGCACCTCCACCCGTGGGTGGAGCAGCGCCGAGAGCGCGAACCAGAAGCCCGCCGACCCGCCGGCGTGCGGGAAGCACACCAGCCGGGCGGCGGCCCCGGGAGAGGGGTGGAAGCGCCGGATCCAGAGGTCGGTGTCGAGCCCGGTCGTCACGCGCGCACCCCTTCATGGTCGCGCTCGGCCGCCCGGTCCCGGTCGGGCCGGGGCAGCGCGGCGAGCAGCTCGCGGGTGTACGGATGGGCGGGCCGGTCGAAGATCTGCTCCACGTGCCCCGACTCGACCAGCTCTCCGTCCTTCATCACGATCACCCGGTCGCTCACGTGGTGGACGACACCGAGATCGTGCGAGATGAACAGCAGGGCCAGATCCAACTCCCTCTGGAGATCGGCCAGGAGGTCGAGCACCTGCGCCTGGATCGACACGTCGAGCGCGGAGACCGGCTCGTCGCAGACGATCAGCCGAGGCTCGGTGGCCAACGCCCTGGCGATGGCGACCCGTTGGCGCTGACCTCCGGAGAGTTGCAGCGGGCGCCGGTCGGCGAGCGCCGTCGACAGCCCTACCTGGTCCAGGAGTTCGGCAACCCGCGCCGCCCGGGCCCGCCCGCGCGGAATCCCGGCCCTGGCCGCTGCCTCGGCCACGATCCGCCGCACCGTGTGCCGGGGGTCGAAGGAGCCGAGCGGGTCCTGATGGACCACCTGGAGACGGCGGCGCCGGTCGCGGCGGGCCCGCTCGGGCAGAGGGCTCCACGCCTCCCCCTCGAACCGTACGGAGCCCTCGTCCGGCTCCACCAGACCCAGCACGATGCGCGCCGTCGTCGTCTTTCCGGAGCCGGACTCGCCGACGAGCCCGAGGGTCTCGCCGGCGCCGACGCGGAACGAGACGTCGCGCACCGCCGTCCAGAACCCCCCGCCGGGCGCCCGGAAACTCTTGGAGACGCCGGCCACCTCCAGCAGCGCCGGACCCGCGCCCGCAGCCTCCCGGGAAACCGGAACCGCTGCCACGGCCGCAGCCGACGCCCGGGGCCGGGAGGCGTCCGGGACCGCGAGCGGGACCGCCTCGCCGGGGTGCCAGCAGAGCGTCAGGTGCCCCTGGCCGTCCGGGTCCGCCACCGGGAGTTCCGTACGGCACCGCTCGTCGGCCGACAGGCAGCGTGCCGCGTACGGGCAGCCGCCCGGACCGGCGGCGGGCCGGCGCGAGGAGGTCACGGAGAGCGCGCGCCCCTTGGAACCGACCGTCGGTACCGCTGCCAGCAGGGCCCGGGTGTACGGGTGCCGGGGCTCCTCCAGCACGTCGGCGGCCCGCCCCTGCTCGACGACCAGGCCGCCGTACATCACCGCGACCCGGTCCGCGAGCCTGGCCACCACCGACAGGTCGTGGCTGATCAGCAGGAGCGCCGTGCCCTCGCCGACCAGCCGGCCCAGCAGCTCCAGCACCTGGGCCTGCACCGTCACGTCCAGCGCCGTCGTCGGCTCGTCCGCCACCAGCAGCTCCGGCGCCCCGGACAGCGCGGAGGCGATCAGCGCGCGCTGGCGCAGCCCGCCGGACAACTGGTGCGGATGCTCCGCCGCCCGCCGCTCCGGATCGGGGATGCCCGCCTCGGACAGCAGCGCGAGCGTCCGCTCCCGCGCCTCGGGACCGGCGGCGAGGGAGTGCTCGCGCAGCGTCTCGCGGATCTCGGCGCCCACCGTGCGCAGCGGGTCGAGCGAGACCAGCGCGTCCTGGAGCACCAGGCCGATGCGGCGCCCCCGCACGGCACGCCACTGGCGCTCGGAGAGGGCCGAGAGATCGGTGCCGTCGAACTCGAGCCTGCGGGCGGAGACCGAGGCGTGGTTCCCGGTCAGCCCGAGCAGGGTGCGGGCGGTCACGCTCTTGCCCGAGCCCGACTCCCCGACCACGGCGAGGCATTCGCCCCGGTCGAGCGAGAAGGAGACGTCACGCACGGCACGCACCTCCCCGTCGCGCCGGAAGGTGACGTCCAGCCCTTCGACGGTCAGCAGCGGTGACACGGTGGGGTTCATCGGTCGGACCTCCGGGTGAAGCGCTGCTGGGCGTAGCGGCCGACCACGTTGACGGCGATCACCGTCGTCGTGACGGCCGCGCCGGGGAACACACCGATCCACCAGGCCGTCTGGAGGAAGTCACGCCCCGCGGAGAGCAGCGCCCCCCATTCGGGCGAGGGCGCGGCGGGGCCGAGGCCGAGGAAGCTGAGCCCGGAGGCGGAGATCAGCGCGGTGCCGAACCCCACCGTCGCCAGGGTCAGCAGCGGTGCCAGGGCGTTCGGCAGGACGTGCCGCAGCACGATCTGGCCGCGTGGCAGACCGAGGGCGACCGCGGACTCGACGTAACCGGAGCGGCGCACCACGAGGGCCTCCGCGCGGACGAGCCGGGCGTAGCCGGGGACGAAGGCGACGCCGATGGCCAGCATGACGTTGACCGTGCCGGTGCCCAGCACGGTCACCACCAGCAGCGCCAGGAGGAGCCCGGGCAGCGCCAGCAGGACGTCGGCCAGCCGCATCAGGATGCCGTCGGCCGCCCGGCCGCCCAGCGCCGCCGCGAGACCGACGACCGCCCCTCCGGTGACCGCGATGACCGTCGAGCCGAAACCGAGCAGCAGGGACGGCCGGGCACCGTGGAGGATGCGCGAGAACAGATCCCGGCCCAGCTGGTCGGTCCCGAGCCAGTGGGCGGAACTCGGCCCCTTCAGCGCGTCGAGCGGAGCGATCGCGGAGGGCGGGACATCGGTGAACAGCCCCGGGGCCACCGCGACCAGCACGATGAGCAGCAGCAGGGCGCCCGCCGCCACCACGGTCGGCGGGACGGACGCGAACGCTCCGGCCCGGCGCCGTGCCCGCGGCAGCGCGGACACGGCGGTGGGTGAGGGACCGCCGGTGACGGGTTCGGGGACGAAAGTACGTGCCATGGGTCAGGCGCTCCTGAGCCGCGGGTCGATGACGGGGTGGAGGAGCTCCACCGCGGTGGAGATCACGACGAAGACGAAGGCCGAGAGCAGTACCACACCGATCACCACCGGCATGTCCTTGGCGCTCACCGCCTGGAGGACGAGCGAGCCGATCCCTGGCCGGCCGAAGACCGTCTCCACCAGCACCGCGCCCCCGATCAGCGACCCGGTGAGCCACCCCGTCAGGGTGAGCAGGGGCACCGCGCAGTGTCGCAGGGCGTGCCGGAGCCGTACCGCCGTCCGGCCCACTCCGCGCGAGCGGGCGGTGACCACGAACGGCTGCTCCAAGGCGGCTTCGAGCCCCTCGCGCAGCACCTGCGCCAGTACCCCGGTGAGCGGGAGCGCCAGGGTGACGGCCGGGAGCACCAGCGAGGCGAAGCCCTCCGCCCCGGCCACCGGGAAGACGTGGAACCGGAAGGAGAACACCGTCAGCAGCACGATCCCGACCCAGTAGGACGGGGTGGACGCCGAGATCAGCTCCCAGACCGAGGCGACCGCGCGGAAGGCGGGCCGTCGCCCGGCCGTCGCCACCGCGGAGACCACCGCGAGGACGACGGCCAGGAGAAGTGCCGCCAGCGCCAGTTGCACGGTGGGCCAGAGCTGATCACCTATCAGTGACCGTACCGGGCGCTGGAGTTGGTACGACTGCCCCAGGTCGCTCTGGAGGAGCCGGCCCAGGTAGTGCAGGTACTGGTCGGCGACGGGCCGGTCGAATCCGTACTCCCGGGCGATCTCCGCCCGCACCTCGGGGGAGCCGGCGTTGGAGGGGCCGAGCAGGACGGAGACAGGGTCGCCGGGGATGAGCTGGAGTGTGAGGAACGCCAGGGTCGCCGCACCCAGCAGTACGGCCACCACCGAGCCCAGCCGCCTGGCGATCCCGCCGGCCAGGGCCGTCGCCGACGCCGTCACTTCTTGGCCAGCCAGGCGTCGTAGTACGTCAGCCAGTTGCTCGCGTTGAACGTGAGCCCCTTCACCCGGTCGGACTGACCGACGAGGGAGACCTGCGTGTACAGCGGGACGACGACCGCGAGATCGATGCCCCGCTGCTGCACCTTCGGATAGACGTCGGCGCGGGTCTTCTCGTCCAGCGTGGAGCGGCCCTGGTCCGTCCACGTGTCGAAGGACGGGTCGGTGAGGAAGGTGGCGTTGATGCCGCCCTTGGCCGGCGCGCTGCCGGAGTTGAAGAAGAGCCACAGCACGTCCGGGTCGAACCGGGGCCAGCTGAGGTCGATGATGTTCGCCTTGCCGCCGTAGACCTTGGTGTTGTACGTGCCGATGTCCAGGTTCGGACGCTTGACCTCGACGCCGATCTTCTTCAGGTCCGCCTGCACGGCCTGCCCGAGCACGTCACGCCCCTCGCGGGTCGCCTGGATGGACAGCTGCGGCCACTCCACGGTGAGCCGCTTGCCCGCCTTGGTGCGGTACCCCTGCGCGTCCTTGCCGGTCCAGCCCGCCTCGTCGAGCAGTTGGCCCGACAGCTTCGGGTCGTAGGGCCAACTCCCCTCGAGGGACTTGTCGTAGTCCGGCGTGGTCGGGCTGATGGGACTCCAGGCCCGGGGGTACTGGCCGAAGGTCACGGTCTTCACGTCCTGCTCGACGTCGATGCCGCGCTGGATCGCCTTGCGCACCCGGACGTCGTCCAGTGGGGCCAGTGAACCGTTCAGCCAGAGGTTGTAGTTGCCGCCCGGGTTGGCCCGGGAGATGAGCTGGAAGCCGGGAGTCGACTTGAGTGCGGTGACGTTCTGCGGCGGAATGGCCTTCGCCACCTGCACCTGACCACTGGTCAGCGCACCGGCGCGCACCGAGGCGGTGGGCAGGAAGCGGACGACCACCTTGTCGAGGTAGGCGGCGCCCGTGTGGGTCGCCGTCTCCGGGGCCCAGGCGTAGTCCGGGTTGCGGGTGAGCGTCGCCGACTGGCCCTTGGTGTAGGCGCTGAAGACGAAGGGGCCGCTGCCCACGTCGGCGGGGCCGCCCGCGGCGAGCTTGCCGGCGCCGGCCTTGAGCGCCTGGGGGGAGTAGAAGCCCAGATACGTGGTGCTGGCCGCCTGCAGGAAGGGGGCGAACGCCTTGGAGAAGTTGACCTTCACCGTCTGCGGGTCGACGACCTCGGTGCCCGTGTAGGGGCCGAGCAGGTTCGCCGCGTACAGCGACTTGGTCTCCTTGGCCACGATGTGGTCGAAGTTGGCCTTCACGACCGAGGCGTCGAACTTCGACCCGTCGGTGAAGGTGACGTCGTCGCGCAGGTGGAAGGTGTAGCTCTTGAAGTCGTCCGACACCTCCCACTTGGTGGCCAGCCACGGGTGGAACTTCCCGTCGGAGTCCTGCGAGACCAGCGAGTCGAACACCCCGCGCGCGATCTCCGCGGTCACGTCCTGGGTGGAGGCGTGGATGTCCCAGGAGACGGGCTCGGTGTCGACGGCGGTCGTGAGCGTCCCGCCCGTCACCGGCTTGCCCGAACCCGCCGCCTCGGCGGTGGTGTCACCGCCGGACGAGCAGGCGGAGAGGAGAAGGAGACCGCTCACCCCCACCGCGAGGGTGCGGCCGAGTCTGGACAGGGTGGGGCGCATGGCGGAACTCCAGGAGTGGATGCCCCCGTGGGGGCCGGAGGAAGCGGGAGATGCGGGGTACGGGGGACGCGTTGGCTCAGACACGCGGAGCTCCCGCCGCGAGCGCGGAGGCGCCGACGATTCCCAGGGAGGCGTCCTCGCCGGGCGCGTGCACCCCGACGGACTGGATGTCGCGGAAGTGCCGCTCCAGCGGATTGCCCTGGGCGAGCCCGGGGTTGCCGAGCAGACGCACCGCGGTCTGGACCGCGGTGGTGACGTGGCGCACGACCAGCACCTTCGAGGCCAGCGCGTCGGCGCCCGGCACGGGAAGGCCCCGGTCCACCCGGTCCGCCGTCGCGAAGATCAGCTGCTCGGCGGTGGAGAGCAGGGTCTCGATCTCGCCGGCGGCCTGACGGAAGCGGTCCGTCGTGGCCAGCGGACGGCCGAGCCCGGAGGGCACCCGCTCGTGGCCCCAGGTGGTCGTGAAGCCCTGCGCGGCCCGCGCCACCCCCAGGTAGAGGGAGGACGAGAGCAGCATCGTGATGCTGCCGGGCAGCGTGCCGGGGGCCGGCGGGGTACCTGGGTGCTCCAGCTCGTGCACGTACTCCGCGGGAATCTCGACGTCCCGGAACTCCACCTCGTGGCTGCCCGTCGCGCGCATCCCCAACTGGAACCAGGTGGGCACGATGTCGATGCCGGGCGTGCCCCCGGGGACGATGAAGTTGCCCACCCGGGGCGAGGGTTCGTCGGTCACCGCCCAGACCAGGAAGTAGCTGAGGCCCTCCGCGCCGGTGACGAACCGCTTGCGTCCGCTGATCGACCAGCCGTTCGCCGTCCGCCGTGCGACGGTCGCCGGAAGGCCGTGGGTGGAGGAGCCCAGGTCCGGTTCCGCGCGGGCGTGGTTGAGCAGCGTCGGGCGCTCGGCGGACTCCGCCAGCACCCGGGCGTAGAGCTCCTCGGGCCACGGGCTCCGGGTCTGGAGCAGATGGGGGACGATGGTCATGCCGGCGATGAGCGCCGTCGACGGATCGCCGCGCCCCACCGCCAGCAGGATCTTCGCGACCTCGGTGAAGGTCGCCCCGGAGCCGCCGTAACGCGCGTCCACTCCTGCGGTCAACAACCCCGTCTCATGCAGCAGTTGGATCGGCTTGTGGGGAAAGGCCCCGGTGCGGTCGTACTCGGCGGCGGTGGACGCGAGCGAGGCGGTCACCTCGTCCAGTCGGTCGAGATCGGCGGGTATCGGCCGGCTCTCGGTAGCGGAGCTCATCGGCCCTCCAGCGCGGCGGGGAAGGAGAGTTCGCAGGCCATGGCTGTGTCCTAGATCTTGAGTCGGGCGGTTGTCCGGCCGCGTGGGGCGGCGCGGCGGGCAAGGGCATGACAGTGCTCCGGGCCGCGCGCCACCGCCGGACCGCGAAGGATCCGGGCGTACGGCGGCCATGGGGGGCGAAGGTCGTGGCGGGGAAGGGTGCGCGAGGGCGCGCGGCCGTGCGAGGAGGGGGGTGTTCACCGGGGTCCGGCAGGACCCGCGCGTCGGCTCAGCGACAGCTGGTCGACCAGACCTTTCCGAAGTCCACGACTCGGCACTGGGTCAGACGGGGCGTCAGGCAATCGCTGAGTCCGTGGTGGCATGCGGCAGCGCCGGCCGGGTACCGGCTGGACTCCCTCACCATCTCAGGCCTGAACATGGCACTGAGCATGCAGGAAAAGGGCACTCTGCGTCCAATGCCGAATACTGATCGGGATCGATCGCGTCTGCTTATCGGTGCCCCGCGAGGGGGAGTCGGCGGGACCGTACGGCGATTCTGCCCGTGCCGCACCGCCCGGGGACGCCTTTCCGGAACGACGGCCGGGACGGGAGAACACCCGGGGCGAGCCCGGGAAGAGCCGGGGAGGGCCGGGGAGGGCCGGAGAGAGCCGGGGAGGGCCGGAGAGAGCCCGGGGAGAGCCGAGGAGGGCCCACCGGGGGTCCTCGCGGAGAAGACTTCCGGCGGGCTCTCCCCGGCTCCTCACGGCGTGGCGTCCGTCTCCCCCTCAGGTCCCGCGGGCGTGAGGCGCCACACGGTCCCCTCCCCGTTGGCCGACACGAGCAAGGTGCCCCGGGGCCCGGTGGCGAGTCCGGCGAACGACCTCGGCATTCCGGGCATCCCGTGGGAGAAGAGCGCCCGGGGCGCCCCCGGGGCGTCCAGGGACGGGACGACCGGCAGATCCTCGGCGTCCGTCCGGGTCTCCCCGGTCGTGAGCGAGACGGCGACCAGCCTGCGCGCACCCGTCTCGACCGTGAAGACCTCGCCCCCGAGGACCACCAGCCCCTGGGGCCGGTCGAGACCGTCCGCGAGGACGTGCGGGCCGTCCTCGTCGACGCGGAGGACGGCTCCGAGCGCCTCGTCGCTCACGTAACAGGTGCCGTCCGCGTCCAGGGCCACGTCGACCGGCCCCGGGAGCCCTTCGGCCAGCACGCCCACGGCGTCGTTCTCGTCGATGGTCAGAATCCGGCCACGGTCCGCCTCGACGACGAACAGCGGGCCGTCCGGGTGTGCGGCGATCCCCAGCGGCCGGGCCAGGCCGGTGGCCCGGACCCGGGTGGTACCGGCCCCGGGGTCGTAGGTGGCGACCTCCCCGTACTGCGAGGTGGTGTGCAGCAGGGCGCCGTCGGACGCGATGCCGTGGGCGAACGTGCGCAGCACCGACGAGGCGTCGGCGGCCGCACGCGGTTCGGCGCCCTGCCGCGGCGGGCCCTCGGGCGCGCTCAGCCGGTAGTGGTCCGCGGTGAAGACCGTGCTCCCCAGACCCGTCACCCCGTACGGGCCCACCAGCCCTCGCCTGACCACGTCGCGGGTCCGGCCGTCCGGGTGCAGTTCGCTGACTCCGCCACCGGCGTAGCTGGAGACGAACATGTGGTTCTCCGCGTCGAACGCCGCGTTGTCGAGCCCCACCAGGCCGGAGGTGACGAGGGAGCGGGACCCCGTCCCGTGGAGGTCGATACGGGTGACGAAACCGGCCACGCCCCGGGAGAGCACGTGCAGAACGCCGCCCCGGTCGAAGCGGACCGCGACCGGCTCATGCACGTCCCGCGCGACCCTCTCCGGTACGCCCCCGTCGGTCGGAACCCGCCACACCTCGCCGGTCATCATGTGCGGGTAGTAGAGGCAGCCGTCCGGACCGGTCTGCATCGCGTTGCCCATGGCGAGGCCCTCCGCCAGAACCACCGGTTCCCGGCCGTCCGGGAAGAGCTCGACCAGGCGGCCGCCCATCCTCATCTCGTTGACGAAGAGACGGTCGCCGACGCAGGTGATGCCGTTGGGGAGCACCACCTGGTCCGAGACGACGGAGTACGCGCCGAGCGGGTCGCGGCGCCAGACGATGCCGGGCACGAGATCGGCGACGTACATCGATCCGTCGGCCCCGAAGGCGAGGTCGTCGGGGGACCGCACCGGGCAGTCCTCCGGTGTCACCACGTCGATGTCGCCGCTCGCGAGGTCCACCGCGCTGATCGTGCCCATCAGGTACTGGGCGACGTACAGCCGCCCGTCCGGGCCGAACGCGACACCGTTCGAACCACGCAGCGGATTGGGGTCGTTGAGGCGCTCGGCCCGCCGTCGGCGCCGCTCGGACGGCTCCGGCCCGGCCGTGCGCCGCGGATGGTCCCCGGGCGCCTGCGCCACCGGCTCCGCGCCGGCG
Organism: Streptomyces sp. NBC_01335; assembly: GCF_035953295.1. Lineage (GTDB taxonomy): Bacteria > Actinomycetota > Actinomycetes > Streptomycetales > Streptomycetaceae > Streptomyces. The sequence goes on along the minus strand of NZ_CP108370.1, from coordinate 467,153 downwards.
CCGTCGCGCCAGCGCCTCATGCCCGGTCCTGCCCGGTTTCGGCCAGGACCTCGTCCAGGCCGTCGCCCTCGCGCCATTCCCTCAGCAGCGCGTGGAAGGCGACCGGCCCGTCCCCGAACGACTGGCCGCGCTTCCTCGGGTTGCCCTCGTTGTTGTAGTAGCCCGGGGTGCACTCCGCCTGGAAGGCGTGCAGATCCGCGGCCTTCTCCCGGATGGTGGCGACCCAGGCGCTCTCCGCCTCCGCCGTGGGCTCCACGTACGCGGCCCGGCGGTCACGTGCGGCGGCGACCACCTCGGCCACGTGGCTCGCCTGCTCGTCCAGCACGTGCGTGAAGTTGACGGAACTGGCGTTCTGCAGCGGGCCGAGCTGGAAGAGGTTCGGGAAGCCGTGGCTGTAGAAGCCGTGCAGGGTCCTGGGGCCCTGCTGCCAGGAATCCTTCAGGGTGATCCCGCCCCGGCCCGTGACCGGCAGGCTGCCCGTGAGGACGCCGGATGCGCCGACCTGGAACCCGGTGGAGAAGATGACGCAGTCGACCTCGTAGGCGGTCCCTCCGGCCACGACGGCGTTCTCGGTGATCTCCTCCACGCCGTGGCTGTCCGCGGTGTCGACCAGGGTGACGTTGGGGCGGTTGAACGTCTGCAGATAGTGATCGCTGAAGGTGGGGCGCTTGCACATGTAGCGGTACCACGGCTTGAGCAGTTCGGCGGTCCGAGGGTCGTCCACCACCGCCTCCACCCGCGCGCGAATCTCGTCCATCTTCCGGAAGTCGGCCAGCTCGTAGGCCAGTTCGCGTTCCTCGCTCGACAGGTCCTGGTAGCCGTCGCTCGGGATCAGCTTCTGCTGCAGGCGCGCGGTGCTGGTCCAGCCGTCGTCCACCAGATCCTCGTCCACCTGCCCGCCGGTGACGAGCGTGAGGAAGTTCTCCCGGCGGCGGCGCTGCCAGCCGGGCTCCAGTGCGGCGGCCCACGCCGGGTCGGTGGGGCGGTTGGCGCGGACGTCGACGGACGAGGGGGTCCGCTGGAACACGTACAAGTGCTGCGCGTCCGCGCCGAGATGGGGCACGCACTGGATGGCGGTGGCGCCCGTGCCGACGAGGGCGACGCGCTTGTCGGCGAGCGCGCTCAGGCCGCCCTCCGCGCTGCCGCCCGTGTAGGCGTAGTCCCACCGGCTGGTGTGGAACGTGTGCCCGGCGAACGTCTCGATCCCGGGGATGCCGGGGAGCTTCGCCTCGCTCAACGTGCCCTGGGCGGTGACCACGTAACGGGCGAGCACCTGGTCTCCGCGATCGGTGCCGACGAGCCACGCGGACTCGTCCTCGATCCAGCGCAGCCCGGTCACGCTCGTCCGGAAGAGCGCGTCGCGGTAGAGGTCGAAGGTCCGGCCGATCGCCCGTGCGTGCTGCCGGATCTCCTCGCCCGGCGCGTACCTCCAGCGAGGGACGTGGCCGACCTCCTCCAGCAGCGGCAGATAGATGTACGACTCGATGTCGCAGTGGATTCCCGGGTAGCGGTTCCAGTACCAGGTGCCGCCGAAGTCCGCGCCGCGTTCGATCACCCGGATCGACCCGACGCCCGCCTGGCGGAGGCGGGCCCCCGCGAGGAGCCCGCCGAAGCCGCCGCCGACGATCGCCACGTCGACGGTGTCATGAAGTGGCTCCCGTACGAAGTCTCCCTGCGCGTAGGGGTCTTCCTGGTAATAGCCGAATCTCCCGGTGGCCGGCCGGTACTGCTGGGCGCCGTCGGTCCTGATCCGCCGTTCGCGTTCGGCCCGGTAACGGGCCCGGGTCCGGTCGAGGTCGGTGCCGGGCTCCTGCGGCCTCTCCTCGGCGGGTTCGGAGGAGGGCGTCGCGGGAGAGTGGGGGGAGGGCATGCGTTCTCCTTGCGTTGTTCGGATGCTTGTCGGCGGGACGCCCCTGCCCGGCCGGCGCGTACCGGCCTCCGCCGGATGCCCGTACGACTCCGGTGGGCGGGGCGGGTGCGTCGCGGCCGGGCCGGGCGGCTGCCGCCCGCGCTCCCGGGAGGGGAGGGCCGGCGGGTCTCTCGTCGACCCCCGCGCCCCTTGCCGGGCTTCGCCGGGCGCCTTCTCCGCGCGCCGGGGCCGCCGACGCGCCGCCCGGCGCGTACCCGGGCCACAGGGCGAACCCCGGCAGCCGGGCGGGCCCGTGGTCGTCGCGAGGACAGGGGTCGTCCATGACGGGACTCCTCGCGTGGGGTGGGGGAGCGACGGAGTGGTGCGATGCGGTGCTATGCATAATACATGCAATGTGCTTGATGCATGAGGATGGTCGGCCCTTCAACTTCCCTTTGGGGTAAGCGAACCGGGATGCGATGGGCCGATCAGGGGCGGTGTGCGCGCATGTGGATCAAGGCCGCCATCCGTTCAGGTAGTTCCCTCCTCCACGGCTTTCGGGTGTGTTCGAAAAGGGTGATTATGCGGTGAAAGCACCACTCGTTACGACCCACAAAGGGAGTACACATGCTTCGCCGTATCGCGATCACGGTGGCCACCGTCGCCGCTGCCGGGCTGATGGCCGCAGGTCCTGCCGCAGCTCACGACAACGACAAGGGCGGCGAGTCCGTCGAGGTCGCCGCGGGCTACTTCCAGGCCGAGGCCTCCCGTGAGAACGCTCAGTTCCTCAACCTCGGTGGCCCGTACGGAATCACGTACGCTTCGGAGGAGCGCGAGGCCGCCGCGGTCGAGGCCGGCTTCCTCTGGGCTCAGTACCTGAACAACAACTGACCCGTTCCGCCTGGTGCGGGGCCCGCTTCCCTGACGGGGGGGCGGGCCCCGTCCGCGTTCACGGTGGGGTCGTAGGCTGGGCGGCGGTCCGGACCGGGCTGCCCGGCGGGCAAAGGGGGAGCCGTGGGGAATGATCGTCTGATGGGGTCGCTGCGCCGCATCGGCCTGGCCGTCTGGCCCGGTCTGCCCCGGCCGGCCGGTGGTTCGGCCGACAGGCCGGCGGACGGGGGAGCCCGGGCCCGAGCGCGCTCGCGGGACCGGGAGCGCCTGGTCAGGGCGGAGTGGGAGGCCCTCCGCGCCCGGCTGGCCCCGGCGGCAGCCGAACACGTCGCACAGGTGGGGGAACTGCTCGCGGACCCACGCCTGGAGTTCACTCCCGAGTCCGAGGAGAGCGGAGTGCGTCGGGACTACCTCCTGGCCACCGACGCCTACCAGGCCGCCGGTAAACTCCTGGACGAGGCGGCGGACCTCCCCGACCTCGCCGCCGCGGTGGTTCTCGCCGACCGTGCGGTGGAGTTGTTCGCCGCCGCACGGGCCCGGCATCTGGGGCAGCGCCCCCACGCGCCGCGGCCGCGCTGCTTCTACAACCCGCTGCACGGACCGGCCGCCGAACCGCCCCGGGACCAGCGGGGCCGCAAGGGGCGACGGGTCGTCGCGCGGGAGGCCGCAGCGGCCCGCCGACCCGCCTGCGAGTCCTGCCGGCTCGCCCTGCTGGCGGGGGAATCCCCCGATGTGCTGCCCGCCCTGTGGACGGCCCGGGACGACCGCGGCCGGCCGGTGACCCTGCTGGTCCCCTATTACGCGCTGCCCCGTCAGGCATCCATCTGGGCGGGCACGGCCTGCGGTTCGTACGATCCCGAGGCGTCCGGCAGGGTCCTGCGCGGCGAGCACCGGACCCGCCCCGCCGGCTGACCGCCGGGCGGGGCCGGCCGGTGAGGGGCGGGCCGGTGCGGGTCAGGCCTACTTCGTGGTGCGCCGGGAGTTCGCCGTCTTGCGCGCCGGGGCGCGCTTCGTCGCACCGCCGCCGCGGGCGGCCTGCTTTTCGGTGGACGTACCGGCGGTGCTGAGGGTGCCGGAGCTGGTCTCCAGATGGGCGCGGACGAACCACTGGAACTGCTCCAGTCCGCGCAGATGCTCGATCAGGAGGTCCTCGGTGACGGGGTCGATGGCACCCACCCGTTCGACCGCCTTCCGGTGGCTCTCGATGACGCCGGTGTAGACGAGGTCCAGGGCGCGGAGATGGGCGATGGCGTCCGCCCGGCCGATGCTGTAGTCGTCCCAGGTGCGCTCGGCCACGAGGACGCCGGGCGTGCCCTGCGGTTCGCCCCCGAGGGCCGAGATGCGCTCGGCCGCCGAGTCCGCCATCTCGCGTACGGCGACGGTCTGCGGGTCGAGCATCTCGTGGACCGCGATGAAGTGCGGGCCCACCACGTTCCAGTGGATGTGCTTGAGGGTGAGGGCCAGGTCGTTGAGCGCATGCAGGCGGAGCTTGAGCGCGTCGATCACCGCGGCCCCCTCCTTGGTGGAGAGGCCGGGGACGGTGTACTGGGGGGAAGGGGTCTTGGGGGGCATGTCTCTCCTGGTCGTGGGACGGTCTACCGGATTACGCCTGCCCCCGAATGCACGCCTTCCACTCCCGTGACGGCGCCGAGCCACTGGACTGGTCCCGAAGGAAGTACCGGTCGGCCCACCGGACCCCGCGCCGGTCGGCGGTGCGGGGTCCAGCGGTGCCGGAGCGGCCGGACCGGCCGGGTGCCACTCAACGCCGGCGGGCGGACCAGCCGGCGCCTATCCCCGCCACGTGCAGGGCGAGGGCGAGCAGGCCGAGCAGCATGACGTTGCCGGACGAGAAGACATCGTTCGTGGTGATGTCCGCGGCGTTGATCAGGAAGGAGATGAAGAACAGAACCGCTGCGACGATGGCGAGCATGGAAGGGTTCCTCTCGGAAGGAGACGGCCGTCTGGGGCCGTGTCCGCGGAATCCCGCCGAAGTCGGGCGGGACACGACCTCCAGTACCCCCGAACACCGCTCTCAGACGGGCCACTTCGCCCTCGCGCCGGGTTGGGGTGGCCGGATGGCGTCCGTTCGGTCGGGGCGGGACGGCATTGCGGGTGCCGGGGCCCGGCCTCGAACCCGCCGGACACCACCCGGCCGCCGCCCCGCACCGCGTACGCCCCGCCCCGTGCCGCGCGCACCGGATCGCGTGCCGGCGGTCGGTGCGAGGGGGGAACCTTGTGCAGTACGTTCGCCTGGTGACCGATTTCAACTGGTTCATCGGCTGATGAGCGATTCCTCCCTGGTGCTGCTGGTACTGGCGGCCGTGGTCGTGCTGTTCTCGCTGAACCGCCTGCCCGTCGAAGCGGTCGCCCTCGGCTCCGCGCTGGCCCTCGTGGGCATCGGAGTGCTGACACCCGCCCAGATCTTCTCCGGCTTCGGCGACCCGGTGGTGGGTTTCGTGGCGGCGCTGTTCGTGGTCAGCGCGGGCCTCGAAGTGACCGGGGTGACGGCCAAGGCGGGCCAGATCCTCGCGGCCCGCACCGGGAAGAGCCGCTGGCGGCTGGTCGCGCTGACCCTGGTCTCCGTCGCCGCCCTGTCGGCGCTGATCACGATGAACGGCGCGGTCGCCGCGCTGCTGCCGGTGGTGGTGATGCTGGCGGTCCGGGTCGGCATGCCGCCGTCCAAACTGGCTCCTCGGCGACCGGCTGCTGCCCTCCCGGCGCCCGGCCGCGCTCCCGCCGGACCTGAGCAACCACACCCTCACCCTCGTCGCGCACTACGGACTCGGCGACAACCTCGGCGGTCTCGCGGTGCCCCCGCGGGCACCGTGCGTCGGCTCGACGTACCCCTCGCTCGACTCCGGGGGCGGCGGTCTCGTCGTGCTCGGGGCGCTGCGCGGGGACTCGGACGACCACGAGCTGCGCAGCACCGACGAGCTCGCCCCGGGGGACCAGGTCGTGGTGCGGGGAACGCCCGAGGAGCTGAACGCCTTCGCGGAGCTCCACGGTCTGGTCCCGCAGCGGGCCCGGCTGGGCGAGCAGCGGGCCGGTGCGCTCGTCAACCGGGAGGTGGGCCTGGCGGAGGTGCTGATCTCGCCGCGCTCGTCGCTGGTCGGCGCGCGGGTCTTCCCCGGCCTGCTGACGGAGGCCCAGGACATCGTGGTGCTCGCCGTGCACCGCGACGGACAGAACGCGGACCCCGGCACCGTCACGCTGCGCGCGGGCGACACCCTTCTGCTGCACGGGTCCTGGCCCGCGCTCAGCGGCACCGCGTCGGTCTACTCCGACGACCTGCTGCTGGTCGACTCCCCGGCGGCGGTCCGCCGCCAGAACACCCCCGTGGGACCCGCCGGACGGCGGGCTCTCGCCGTGATGACCGCGATGGTGGTCCTGCTCGCCTCCGGGCTGGTCTCCCCGGCCGTCGCCGCCCTGATCGCAGCCGTGGCGATGATCCTTCTCAAGGTCGTCTCGGTGCACGAGGCGTACGGGGGCATCTCCTGGCCGACCGTGGTGATGGTCGGGGCGATGTTCCCGCTCTCCACCGCGATCATGAAGTCGGGCGCCGCCGACTCCGTCGCCCGCCTCATCGTGGACATCGCCGGCAGCAGCCAGTACGCGCTGCTGGCCGGCCTCTTCCTCGTCACGGTCGTGCTCGGACAGTTCGTCAGCAACACCGCCACCGCACTGATCGTCATCCCGATCGCGACCGTCGCCGCCCGTGACGTGGGAGTCTCCGTGCTCCCCGTCCTGATGGTGGTCGCCGTGGCCGCCGCCGCCGCGATGCTGACTCCGGTGGCCACGGCGGCCAACCTCATGGTGTACGAACCCGGGGGCTACCGCTTCGGCGACTACTGGCGCTTCGGCCTGCCCGTCGTCCTCTGGTTCCTGGTGGTGGCGCTGACGGTGGTGCCACGGGTCTGGCCGTTGTGAGACGTACCCGGCAGGCGGTCATCGGTCAGGCGGCGACGAGGAGGAGTGCGCCGACCGCCAGCATCACCGCGGCGGTGGCGCCGTGGATGCCGTAGGCGGCCGCCTTCGGCCCGCCGGCGCGCAGCACGATCGTCGCGTCGCCCACGGGGATGCAGGCGGCGGCCAGCATGAACCAGCCCAACAGCTGGGTCGGGCCGGCGGCCAGCAGGATGAAGAGGAAGAGCGCGCAGGCCAGGTCGCGTACGGCCTTGACGGTCAGCCAGGCGTGGAAGCTCGGGCTCTCGGCCGGGGTGTCGGGGATGCCGAACCCGACCGAGCCCCGCGGCGCCACGATCCCGAGAACGCCGATGAGGACGATGCCCGCGCCGATCAGTCCGGCGAGCACGTTGGCGATGGTGGTGAGCATGGCTGGTTCCCCCTCGGCGGCAGCCGCAGGCCGGTTGCCTAGCGGCGCTAGTAGTCGTGTCGACGATAGTGATATCTCCGGCAGGATGTCTAGCGTTGCTAGGATGTCTTCATGTCCGTCATCAGAGAACGCCGTGAACGCGAACGCGCCCAACGCCACCGGCTCATCGTCACAGCGGCCCGCGAACTCGCCGAGGCCGAAGGGTGGGAGGCCGTGACGACGCGCAGGCTCGCCGAGCGCGTCGAGTACAGCCAGCCCGTGCTGTACAGCCACTTCAGCGGCAAGGAGGCCATCGTCGAAGCCGTCGCGCTCGACGGCTTCGACGAGCTCACCGCCCACCTGCGCCGCGCCCGGACGGCCGATCCCGGGCCGCGGTCCTCCCTGCGCGCCCTCTGCCACGCCTATCTGGAGTTCGCCGCCGAACGGCCCGCTCTCTACCGGGCCATGTTCGTCATGCCGACCGACGTGAAGTTCGCGCACGCAGAAACCCCGACCCAACTGCGTTCCACCTTCGCCGAGTTCGTCAGCTGCTTCCGCCCGGACAACGCACTGCGCGAACTGACCGCCGAAGTCGTCTGGAGTGCGCTGCACGGCATGGCCGTCCTTTCGGAGAGCGGACGCATCCCCGAGGAGTACCAGGAAGCGCGCCTCGGTTTCCTCGTCGACCGGTTCGCCGACGCCCCCGGCTCGGACGCGGCCTGAACGGTCGATTCCCCTGAACGGTCGATTCCCAGGGGTGGTCGCGGCTGCGGGGGCCACCGAGCCTTTTCCTTGGGGGCCACCGAGCCCTTTCCTTCCTATGTCCGGCCACCTTTGTGGGCACCATCAGGCCCGGTCGACGGCCCTCGTACGGGGACGGTAGACGGGATCGGATACTGGCCTTCGACACAGGCATGAATGAGGAGTACGGACATGACCGGCGACAACCGCACAGGGCCGCCCAGTTCTGGCAGCGAACGCGACACGCTGCGGGCTTTCCTCGACTACCACCGCGCAACACTCGCCATGAAGTGCGAAGGGCTCACCGACGAGGAGCTGCGGCAGCAGTCGATGCCGCCGTCCACGCTCTCACTGCTCGGTCTGGTGCGGCACATGGCGGAGGTGGAACGTGCTTGGTTCCGCCGAGTGTTCGAGGACAACGACGCGCCCATGGTCTGGTCCGACACGATCGACTTCCAGGCGGCGTACGACGCCAGTACGTCGACCAGGGCCGAGGCGTTCGCGGCCTGGGATGCCGAAGTGGAGAACTCGCGCCGTATCGAGCGGGAGGCGGAGTCCCTGGACCGGGCCGGGTATCAACCACGATGGAGCGAGGAGGTGTCGCTGCGGATGGTGATGACGCACGTACTCCTGGAGTACGGCCGCCACAACGGGCACGCGGACTTGCTGCGTGAAGGTGTCGACGGGACCGTGGGCGCCTGAGTCCGCGCGAGCTGTCCGCCTCCGGGCGGACGGCGCTACCTTCAGAACATGACCTGTTCTGCGCCCATGACCACTCAGGAGCACCTCTCGACGATCGACGCACTGGTCGTGGAGCCGTTCCCCGAGGCACCTTGTGCCGACGCCACCGGGAGCGGGGGACCACAGCATCATATTCGCGTACTGCAGGTCAGCCGGGACTTCTGGGACGATGACGACGGGCGGGCCTGGGTCCAGGCCGAGGCCGGACTGATGGCATGCCTCGACGACCTGGCAGCGCGGCTGACGACCCGGTGGGGCGATGCGTTCGTCGTGGATCTCGGACCGTTTCTCAGCGCCGCCCTGGACGGTGAGTCGGTGCCCGAGCCGCTCGACGACCTGAGCCAACAGGTCGTGAGCATGCGGGTGTGGCCGCTTCCCGACGGCGATCGCTGGCTCGCGCTGGCGGTCGGTCAGGCCGACAAGGAACTCCCGCTCATCCTGTATGCCGCGATCGGCCGGGCTTGCGCGCTCGACTTGAACGTGGTCAGCCGGTCAGGAGCGGAGCCGAACGACGAGCCGGCGGTGTGATGGCTCCGTTCGACGCGAGACCGCCCCTGATCCGCCGGACGGCGCCTTCAGTCCCGACGGGCCTCGGCGGCCGAGACCTGGTGCAGGGTGCGCCCGGTCCGGGCGGAGCGTGCGTGGTACGGATCGGGGGTGCCCGGCCGGTCCCGTACCGCCTGCTCGTCCTTGGCCTTGATCAGCAGCCACGCCTCCTGGCCGTGCCCGCCCGGCTCCTCGCCCGTACGGAACCTGACCAGCGCGAACTCGCCCCGCAGCTTCTCGCCGACGAGCCGGAACGTGGCGTGGCCGCGCTCCAGGGACTCCGCGAACGGCACCCGGGCCCCGTGCTCGTCGTGGCCGAGCGGCACGTAGGTGCCCTGGTCCCAGACGATGACGGTGCCGCTGCCGTACTCTCCCGGCGGGATCACCCCTTCGAACTCGCGGTACTCCAGTGCGTGGTCCTCGGTGGGGACCGCCAGCCGCCGGTCGCTGGGGTTGTCCGAGGGGCCCTGCGGGACCGCCCAGGACCGCAGTACGCCGTCGACCTCCAGACGGAAGTCGAAGTGCATGCGCCGTGCCGCGTGGATCTGCACGACGAAGCGCGGCAGCGGGGGTACGGATTCGTCCTGCATGCCGGGCTCCCTCCGTCGTCCCCGAGGCGGGCCGTTCCGCTCCTCCCTCCACTGTGCGGCCCCACCCGCACGGCCGCATGGCGGGCGGGTACCCCCGTACCGGATCGGCCGTGCGGGGCGGCGCAATAACATGATCTCCATGGAACAGCGCACTCTCGGCAGGACCGGCCGTGACGTATCGGTCGTCGGACAGGGAACATGGCAGCTCGGAGCGGACTGGGGCGAGGTGGGCGAGCAGGAAGCCTTCGGCGTGCTCGACGCGGCCGTCGCATCGGGCGTCACCTTCTTCGACACCGCGGACGTCTACGGCGACGGCCGCAGCGAACAGCTCATCGGCCGCTATCTCAAGGACCGGCCGGACGCCGGCGTCTTCGTCGCCACCAAGATGGGGCGCCGCGAGGCCCAGGTCCCGGAGAACTACGTACTGGACAACTTCCGCGCCTGGAACGACCGTTCGCGCGCCAATCTGGGCGTCGACACCCTGGACCTGGTCCAGCTCCACTGCCCGCCCACCAGCGTCTACGCGACCGACGCCGTCTTCGACGCGCTCGACACCCTCGTCGCCGAGCAGCGGATCGCCGCCTACGGGGTCAGCGTCGAAACCTGCGAGGAGGCCCTCACCGCGATCGCCCGCCCCGGAGTGGCGAGCGTGCAGATCATCCTGAACCCGTTCCGGCTGAAGCCGCTGGAGAAGGTCCTGCCGGCCGCCCTCGCCGCCGGTGTGGGCATCGTCGCCCGGGTCCCGCTCGCCTCCGGCCTGCTCTCCGGCCGGTACACGGCCGAGACCGTCTTCGCCCCCGAGGACCACCGGACGTTCAACCGCCACGGCGAGGCGTTCGACCAGGGCGAGACCTTCTCCGGCATCGACTACACGACCGGGATCGAGGCCGCCGCAGAGTTCTCCGGCTTCGCCCCCGAGGGCGCCACCCCCGCCCAGACCGCGCTGCGCTGGATCATCCAGCAGCCCGGCGTCACCACCGTCATCCCCGGAGCACGCTCCGTGGACCAGGCCCGTGCCAACGCGGCCGCCGCCGCGCTCGCCCCGCTGCCGCAGCCGACCCTGGACGCGGTGCGCGACCTCTACGACCGACGCATCCGCGCGGGCGTGCACGACCGCTGGTAGTCCACGCGCATCGGTACGGGACCGGGGCGACGCTCAGTCGTCGTCCCCGTCCCCGTCCCCACCGCCCTGCCCGTCCTCGTTGCTCTGACCGTCTCCGCCGCCCTGCCCGTCCTCGCCGCCGGAGTCCTGCTGCCCGCCGCCGCGGGTGTCGGACGCGGTGGGGGCCGGAGAGCCCTCGCCCTGGGGGGTGACGCCCTGCGAGGCGCCGGGCCCCGGGGTCACGGCGGAGCCGGAGTCGGGCGCGAAGATCACCGTGCCCAGATAGACGGCCACCACGAACGCGATCGAGCCCGCCACCGCGCTGGCCACCCGGGGGCGCCGCCGGATGGCCTCGCTCGCGGCGAGCCTGCGACCGCCGGATTTCGCGGCACCCCGGCCCGCCGCCCGGCTGCCGGAGCGGCTCCCCGCCCGGGGCGCCGCCCGGGTCACCGGCGGCGCGGCCCGTCGCCGTCCCCCGGACGCCCCGGTCCGGTGCCCCGGACCGCCCGCGTCGGTGGAGGTGACCGCCGACGCGGCGGAGCGCGACCCGCCTGCCGTTCTCTGCGGCTCATTGCTCCCGCGCCACCCCGCCGTACGGAACCAGTCGGCCGCCTCCTGCGCGGTCGGCCGCTCCTCGGGCTTCTTGGCGAGCAGGCTCAGGAGATACGTGTCGAAGGCCGGCGAGATGTCGACGCCATGGTCCCGCAGCGGTACGGGCGGAGTGTCGACATGCTGGTACAGCGTGGCGGCGGCGGTGTCCGAGCGGAAGGGCGGGCGGCCCAGCAGCAGGTGGTAGATGACGCAGCCCAGGGAGTACATGTCGGAGTCGGCGCCCGCCGTCCGGCCGAGCGCCCGCTCCGGCGCCAGGTACAGGCTCGTCCCCACGATCTGGCCGGCCGTCGTGAGAGCCGTCGACGGATCGTCGACGAACTGGGCGATCCCGAAGTCACCGATCTTCACGGAGCCTTCGGCGTCCAGCATGAGGTTGCCCGGCTTGATGTCGCGGTGCACCACACCCTGCCGGTGGGCGGCGGCGAGCCCGGCGGCGGCATCGCCCGCGATCCGCGCCACCTGCTCGGGGTGGACGCTCTCCTGCGCCGACAGCAGGTCGCCGAGGCTGCGCCCCTCGACCAGCTCCATCACGAGATAGAGGCGGTCCTCCCAGGTACCGAAGTCGAAGACCGCCACCAGGTGCGGGTGGCTCAGCCGGGCGGCCGTCTGCGCCTCCAGCCGGAAACGTGCGGTGGAAGAGGAGTCGGCCCGGTCCCCCAGCAGCAGCTTGACGGCGACGGCGCGGCCGAGGACCTCGTCCGTCGCCCGCCACACCTCGCCCATGCCACCACGACCGATGGGGGACACCAACCGGTACCGATCAGCTACCAGCACCTGTACACCTATCTCGAATTGTGGCCCGTTGCGTCAGCCGGGGCGACGCACGGGTCGTGCTCACGAGGAGCGGGACGGGGCGGGGCTCGCGGCGATGATCAGGATATCTGTCCGGTGGACCCGATGTTACGGCCGGTCAGTTCCGGTACCTCTCCGGGCACCCGGCGGCGGCCCGGTGCCCGGGCCGCGACGCCCCTGACAGCACGACCGGCGGCAAGTGACCGGCGTGCGGCGTACGTTCGGCGCACGGGCGGCCCGACGGCCGGTGCGCCGCCGGGCGGTCCGGGGCCGCGCACCCGGGGGCCGGCGCTCAGCCGCGTACCGAGGCCGTCCGGCCCACCGCCTCCACCAGCGGCAGCACCCGGTGCGGCACCCGCTCGCGCAGCGCCACCTCGGTCCGCGTCCGCACCACGCCGGGCAGCTGGATGAGCCGCTGGATCACGTCTTCCAGATGGCCGTTGTCGCGCGCCACCACCCGGGTCAGCAGATCCCCGCCGCCGGTGGTCGAGAACGCCTCGATGATCTCCGGAACCTCCGCCAGCGCGTCCCCCACCTCGTCCAGGTGCCCCTGGGTCACCTCCAGGTGGACGAAGGCGAGCACGGGATGACCCAGGGCGGCGGGGGAGAGGACGGGGCCGGTACCGGTGATCACACCGTCCCGCTCCAGCCGGTCCATCCGGGCCTGGAGCGTGCCCCGGGCCACGCCCAGGATGCGGGCGTGCTCCCGCGCGCTGGTACGCGGCTTCTCGATGAGGAGCCGCAGGATACGGGTGTCGAGAGCGTCCACCGCCATGGTGCGCCTGCCTTCTCGGAGGGTGGGTACGGTGCCCGAGCCTATCCCGGTCCGCCCGGCAGGTCTGAGCCGTACGGCCCTGGAAACCGCGAAGCGCTGGGCCGATGGCACAGCGCTTCGCGATCGGGTCCGGTTTGGTGGATCAGGCGAGAGTGGCGGTGTCGATGACGAAGCGGTAGCGGACGTCGGAGGCGAGGACACGCGCGTAGGCCTCGTTGACCTGGTCGGCGGAGATCACTTCGATCTCGCTGCCGATCCGGTGCTCGGCGCAGAAGTCGAGCATCTCCTGGGTCAGGGCGATGCCGCCGATCATGGAACCCGTGAGGTTGCGCCGGCCGCTGCCGAGGAGGAACCCGCTCACCGTGAAGGGGCCCGGGGCCGCGCCGACGTTGGCCAGGGTGCCGTCGAGGGTCAGCAGGCCGAGGTAGGCGTCGATGTCGAGGTCGGCGCTGACGGTGTTGACGATGAGGTCGAAGCGGCCGGCCAGCAGGGAGAAGGTCTCCGGGTCGGAGGTCGCGTAGTAGTGGTCGGCCCCGAGCCGCAGCCCGTCCTCCTGCTTCTTCAGCGACTGCGACAGCACCGTGACCTCGGCGCCCAGGGCGTGGGCGATCTTGACCGCCATGTGCCCGAGACCGCCGAGACCGACGACGGCGACCCTCTTGCCCGGTCCGGCGCCCCAGCGGCGCAGCGGGGCGTAGGTGGTGATGCCGGCGCAGAGCAGCGGGGCGGCGGCGGCCGGGTCCAGGCTCTGGGGCACGGACAGCACGTAGTCGGCGTCCACGACGACGTGGGTGGAGTAGCCGCCCTGGGTCGTGGAACCGTCGCGGTCGGTTCCCGCGTAGGTGGGGACCATGCCGGTCCGGCAGTGCTGCTCCTCGCCGGCCAGGCAGTTCGCGCAACTGCCGCAGGAACCGACCATGCAGCCGACGCCCACGCGGTCACCGACCCGGTGGCGGGTGACCCCGGTGCCGGCCTCGACCACCGTGCCGACGATCTCGTGACCGGGAACGACGGGGAAGGGCTGGGGGCCCCAGTCGCCGTTGACGGTGTGGATGTCGGAGTGGCAGACACCGGCGTACTGGATCGCGATGAGTACGTCGTTGGTGCCGACGGCACGGCGCTCGATGGTGGTGGGCACCAGCGGCTCCCCCACGGAGGGGGCGGCGTAGGCGTTGACGAGCATGGGGGGATTCCTTGTCCTGCGGTGGTGGTCCAGGGTCTTTCGTCCGGGTCGGACGCGGCACGGGACCCCGCGAGCCCGGCCCGGCCCGAACGAAGACCCCAGCTGGTCGGGCGGGTGTCAGCCGGCCGCCGGGGTGGCGGTGTACTCCTCGTCGGTGACGGGGGTCAGCCAGTGCACGACGGCGTGGTCGGCGTCGCCCTCGTTGATCGCCACGTGGACCATCAGCCGGTCGGGTGCGGCGCCGTGCCAGTGCTCCTCGCCCGCCTCGAACAGTACGCGGTCGCCCGGACGGATGATCTCGACGGGGCCGCCCCGGCGCTGGCACAGGCCGACGCCCTCGGTGACGAAGACGGTCTGGCCCAGCGGGTGACTGTGCCAGTGCGTGCGGGCGCCGGGCATGAAGTGCACCAGGTTCGCGGTGACCCGGGACGGCGCGGGCGCCGCCGCGACGGCGTCGATGTAGACGTCACCGGTGAACCATTCGGCGGGACCCTTGGCGGTGGTGATCGAGCTCCGGGTGATCTGCATGATCGTTCCCTCTTCCTCGCGGTGTGGACGTGCGTGTACGGGGTGCGGTGATCGCGTGACGGCCCCGGGGCGGGACGGTCAGGGCTTGAGGAGCGCCTTGATCGCGCGGCGTTCGTCCATCGCCCGGTAGCCCTCGGCGACCTGGTCGAGCGGGAGGGTGAGGTCGAAGACCTTGCCCGGCTCGATACGGCCGGTCAGGACGCGGTCGATGAGGTCGGGCAGGTAGCGGCGTACGGGGGCGGGGCCGCCGCGCAGGCCCACGTGGGAGAAGAAGAGCTCCTGGCCGTCGACGGAGACGTCGTGGGGGACCCCGACGAAACCGACGCTGCCGCCGGGGCGGGCCGAGTGCAGCGCCTGCCGCATGGCCTCGGCGGTGCCGACGCACTCCAGCACGCTGTCGGCGCCGATGCCGCCGGTGAGGTCCTTGATCCGGGCGATGCCCTCGTCGCCGCGCTCGGTGACGACGTCGGTGGCGCCGAACTCCAGGGCCAGCTTCTGACGGGAGGCGTGGCGGGACATGGCGATGATGCGTCCGGCCCCCATCTCCTTCGCGGCGATCACGGCGGAGAGGCCGACGGCGCCGTCACCGACGACGACGGCGGTGGAGCCGGGCTGGACCTGGGCCGCCTCGGCGGCCCACCAGCCGGTGCCCATGACGTCGGAGACGGCCAGCAGGCTCGGCCAGTACTTCTCGTCCGGGATCTCCTCGGTGGCGACCAGGGTGCCCTGGGCGTTGGGGATGCGGACGTAGTCGGCCTGGCAGGTGCTCATGAACTCCCGGTGCAGGCAGTTCGACTGGAAGCCGTTGCGGCAGTTGGCACAGGTGTTGTCGGAGGTCGCGAAGGAACCGACGACGAACTGGCCCGGCTCGACCGAGGTGACCTCGCTGCCGACCTCCTCGACGAAACCGACGTACTCGTGCCCCATCGGGTGCGGGTCACCGACCGGCTCCAGGCCACGCCACGCCCACAGGTCGGAGCCGCACACGCACGACACCGCGGTACGGATGATCGCGTCGGTGGGGTGGAGGATCTTCGGGTCGGCGAGGGTCTCGAAACGGACGTCGCCGGGGGCGTGAATCACTGCGCCGCGCATGAGGGGGTTCCTTACGTAACGTTCTGGGGGGGGGCCTCTGGTGCCCGTACGAACTGCCGGGGGCGCCACTCGGCGGCGTCTTCGCCGACGTCGCGTGCGTCCCTCGCGGACAAGCCGGGCCGTCGCGCCATCGCGCCACGGCCAGGAAGTGCCACGTCTTCCAGGTAACCCGTTTCCCGGGCGCCGAGCGAGTTACCAGTGAGGGGTGTACCAGCGGTACACCCCTCCGCGTCCGGCCGGCCGGACGGACCGCTGCCGCCCGCACCGCTTGGACATGGTCACGCCAAGGTGCCCGGTTCGTGCGAGGGCTGTAACAGACCCGGATTACGCGTGAACCGGCCGATCGGTCACCTTCACCATGGGCGGGTAGCTTGCGGACGGCCGGCCCTGGAGGCCGGTCTCGGGGGAGTAGGGGAACGGCATGAACTCGAAGACGGACGGGGCCGGTTCGGCGCGCCGGAGCCCGCGCGGCATCCTCGTCGGGGCGGCCGTGGCCGCGGCCCTGCTGGCGGCCACCGGCTGCCAGTCCTCCGGGGGTGACGACGAGGCCGCCGGACCCTCGGGCTCCGCGTCGGCCGGGCGGTCGGCCGGGGCGACCACGCCGAAGAGCAACGCGCCCTCGGGCGACTCCGGCACCGGGACCACCGGTACCGGGAGCGGCACCGCGAGTGCCGAGCCGGCCGGAGACAGCGGCGAAACCGGCGGCGGCAACGGCACCGAGTACCAGGACTGCCGGGTCACCGGGCTCACCACCGCGGTCGAGCTCCAGGACGCGTCCGGGGAGACCCCTCGCCACTTCCTGCTGACGGTCACCAACGGCGGCAAGGCGCCGTGCGTCCTCAGCGAGGCCCCGCTGGTACGGCTCGGGGCCGGTGACGACGCCCCGGCCGTGGCGACCCTCGAAGAGCCGGACAGCGAACCCCTCGTCGTCGCGGGGGACGGCAAGGCGTACGCCGGGCTGTACGTCTTCGGCAACGACGAGGGCGGCGAGGCGGAGTACGACCAGGCCGACCGCTTCACTGCCACCCTGGTCGCCGGTGAGGGCACCGAACTGGGCGGCACGCTCGTCTTCGACCTGCCCGACGGCCTCGACTCCGTCTCCTACGACGACGCGGCACGGGTGAACGGCTGGGCCGGTACCGAGGGCCTGGCGATGCGGCCGATCAACCAGCTCTGACCGGTCCCTCCCGCAGCCTCGACCGGCCGCTCCTGCCCGGTGCGGAGCCGCGGGGCACCCGTCGGCGGGCGGGCGCCCCGCGAAGAAGCGCAGGTCACAGGCGAGGCGCCCGCCGGGACGTGGGGACCGGCCGCAGGTCCCCTCCCCGGGGAGCAGGCCGTATCGTCGTGGTGTGGACAACCGTGATGAGGTCCGCGAGTTCCTGACCTCGCGGCGAGCGAAGATCACCCCGGAGCGCGCCGGGCTGCCCGGCGGGTCGCGGCGGCGGGTGCCGGGACTGCGCAGGAGCGAGGTGGCCGCCCTGGCCGACGTGAGCGTGGAGTACTACGCGAAGCTGGAGCGGGGCAACCTCGCGGGCGTCTCCCCGGCCGTGCTGGAATCCGTCGCCCGGGCGCTGCACCTGGACGACGCCGAGCGCGCCCACCTGCTCCACCTCGCCCAGGCCGCCGACGGCTCCGACGCCCTGACGCGTCCCCGGCGGCGGGCCGGCCGCCGGTGGAGTCCGCACCCGAGCCTGCAGTGGACCCTCGACGCGATCACGGCGGGGCCGGCGGTCGTGTGCAACGGCCGGGCGGACATCCTCGCCGCCAACCCGCTCGCCCGCGCCTTCTACGGCGAGCTCCTCGCCAACCCGGCCAACCAGGGCAACCTGGCCCGCTTCAACTTCCTCGACCCGGCCTCGCGTTCCTTCTACCCGGACTGGGAGCTCTTCGGCGACATGGCCGTCGCCATCCTGCGCCGCGAGGCCGGCCGCGATCCCCACGACAAGGACCTGCACGACCTCGTCGGTGAACTGTCCACCCGCAGCGAGGACTTCCGCACCCGCTGGGGTGCCCATGACGTGCGCCGCCACGGGACCGGTACCAAGAGGTTCCGCCACCCCGTGGTCGGCGAACTCACCCTCGCCTACGACGTACTCGAACTGGCCGCCGAGCCCGGACTCACCATGACCGTCTACACGGCCGAACCGGGCTCCCCCTCCGAGGAGGGCCTGCGCCTGCTCGCCTCCTGGGCCGCCACCCAGGAGGCCGCCGCACCGAGGACTCCGTCCACCGGCTGACGCCGTACCCGCGTCGACGGCCCTGGCCGGCATGTACGCCCTGCGGTGATCCGTTGGCTCTGCCCTGGCCCAGCGCCACGGCGAGAACCTGTGCCAATGGACCACCCTTTTCGCCTTCGATTGAACCGTCGGCCGGGTCGATGGTGAGATGTGCGGAGCGATGGCGCTGCGGAACCCCACAGGGGCTCCGCAGCGCCTTTCTCGTGCGCTCATACAGATGGACGACGGAAGGAAGGGCGGGCGACGTGCTGAGGAGGGCGTTCGTGGCACCGGATCCCGGGCGGATGCGGCTGCGGTTCGCGGGGAGGGCCGTGCTCGGTATCGGGCTGGCCGTCGCCTTGTGCGGGATCACCGGACATTCACTGGTGGCCATGGTCGCGGGCGGCCTGTCCGCGCTGCTCGCCCTGTTCACGGTGGGCGATCCCACGGTGCGCGGGCAGGCCGTGACGACCGCGCTGCTGCCCGTCGTCGGGCTGCCGGTGCTGGTGCTCGCGAGCGCCCTGCACACCGTGCCCATCGCCCGGGACCTGCTGTTCCTCGCCGCCGTGGGAGGCGGGGTGTACGCACGCAGGTGGGGTCCGCGCGGGCACTCGCTCGGAGTGTTCGCCTTCATGACCTGCTTCATGGCGCAGTTCCTGCACGCCGTGCCGGCCCGGATCCCGGAACTGTACGGAGCCGTACTGCTCTCGGTGGCCGCCGCGGCCACCGTCCGGTTCGGCGTCTGGTGCTACGAGCGACGGCTGCCGGCACCGGCGGCCGTGCCCGCCCCGGCCGGCGGAGCCGGACTCGCGCGGATCACCACGCGACAGGCCGTGCAGGCGGCGGCCGGCGCCGGATTCGCCCTCGCGGTCGGACAGGTGCTGTCGGACCAGCGGTGGTACTGGGCCGTGGGCGCCACCTGGTGGGTGTTCGTGGCCACCACCTCGCGCGGGGAGACCGTGGTGCGGAGCTTCAGGCGTGTCCTGGGGACGGTCCTCGGCATCGGGATCGGCCTCGCCGTCGCCGTACCGCTGCACGACCAGCCGGTCGCGGCAGCGGTGGTCGTCGCGCTGAGCATCTTCGTGATCTTCTACACCGCGGCCGTCTCGTACACCTGGATGATGCTCGGCGTGACCGTCATGGCGAGCATGCTGTACGGGCTCCTCGGCGTGCTCGACCCGGCACTCCTCGCCCTGCGGGTGGGCGAGACGGCGGTCGGCGCGCTCGGTGCCGTCCTGGCGGTCCTGCTCGTCCTCCCGGTGACCACGCACTCCGTGACCGACGCGTGGGTGGAGCGGGCGCTGCGCTGCGTGCACGCCTGCACCGCCGAGGCCGCGGCCCGCCTCGCGGGCGGCCCGAACGCCGACCCGGCGCCCCTGGTGGCCGAGCTGGAGGCCATCCTCGGCCGGGTGCGGCTCTCGCTGGCACCGCTCGTCCACCCGCTGAGCCCGATGAAGGCACGCAAGAAGCGGGCGCGCCAGGTGCTCGCCCTGCTCGACGGCTGCGCCCGCGAGGTACGCGGGCTCGCTTCGGTCGCCGCCGACCCCGAGGCCTCGCACGACGCCCGGCTCGCCGCCGCCTGCTGGCGGGTGGAGGCCGCCGTCGAGGCGCTCACCGAACCGCCGGCCACGGACCGGTGCCACCGGCACGCCGCCCCCGTCGCGCCCGGAGCGCGGGAGACCGAACCCGTCTTCGCCCACCTCCACGCGCTGGAGCAGGCCCTGCACGAGCTCGCCGTTCCGCTGCGGCGGACCGGGCCGGTGCCGACCGGCGCCTGAGCGCCCGAGCCGTACCCCTCCGGTCCGGGGCCCACCGCACGAGTGCCACGAGCGCCCCGGACCGCCGCCCCGCCACCGGACCGGCCCGTGCCGGGCCCTGTCGGGCGCCGAGTCCCTGCTACCGTCGGCCGGGCGGACCGCACGGCCCGCACCGAAAAAACCAGGTACGGGCAAGAGGGGTAGCGCGATGAGCGGCAACAGCGCCGGGCGGGCGTTCATAGGGTCTTTCACCACCGCGGGCGGGCAGGGCATCACCGTCGCGGAGGTGGACCGGGAGACCGGCGCGCTCACGGTGGTCGGCTCGACCGACACCGTCCCCGACCCGTCGTTCCTCGTGGCGTCGGCCGACGGCACGATCCTCTACGCCGTCAGCGAGGCGTCCGAGGGCGCGGCCGCCGCTCTGGACATCACCGGAGAGGTGCCCCGGCTCATCGGCGGCTGCCTGCGCTCGGTGAACGGCGACGGACCGACCCACCTCACCCTCGCGGCGAACCACCTGGTCACCGCGAACTACGGCTCCGGCAGCGTCACCGTGCTGCCGCTCCGGGAGGACGGATCGCTGCGCGCCGCCGTCTTCGTCGAGCCGCACCAGGGCAGCGGACCCGACGCCGAACGGCAGACGGAACCGCACGCCCACCAGGTGCTGCCCGACCCGTCCGGCGACTGGCTGCTCAGCGTGGACCTCGGCGCCGACTCGGTGTACGTCGGCGCCGTCGACCCGGTCACCGGCGAACTGCGTCCCCACGGGGAGACCGCGCTGCGCCCCGGTACCGGCCCCCGCCACCTCGCCTTCCACCCGGCGGGCGGCCACGCCTACGTACTGAACGAGCTGGAGCCGACCCTCACCGTCTGCCGCTGGGACGCGGCCTCGGGCGTCCTGGAGCCGCTGCACGAGGTTCCGGTGCTGCCCGAGGAGGTGTCCGGGGCCCCGGACCGCACGTACCCGTCCGAGGTCGTCGTCTCGCTCGACGGACGATTCGTCTGGACCGCCAACCGGGGGCACGACAGCATCTCCGTGCTCACCCTGGACGAGACGGGCGAGAAGGCGCAGCTGGTCGCGTCCGTCCCCTGCGGCGGCAACTGGCCGCGCGACCTGGCACTCGACCCCACCGGGCAGTGGCTTTACGCGGCCAACGAGCGCTCCGGAGACGTCAGCTGGTTCGCCGTCGACCAGGAGACCGGAGTGCCGCGCCACGCGGGCACGATCGACGCCCCGGCGGCCTCCTGCGTCCTCTTCGTCCGAGCCTGAGCCCGAGTTCGGGTCCGAGCCCGAGTCGGCATCCGACAGCACCGTGCGGTGCGTACCCCCTCCGAGGCGGGTACGTACCGCACGGTGCTGTCAGGGGCGCGCGATCAGTGCGCCGGGACGCCCTGGGGCATCGCCGGGGAGATGCCGAGCGCCGAGGCGTACAGGGACAGCACGAGCTTGCCGATCGCCGGATACGCGCCGAGAGGCTCGGCCGTCGCGCAGCCCGCCTCCTTCGCCGCCGCGTCCAGCAGGCCCGTGTCGACCTCGGGACCCACCAGGTAGGGCGCCAGCGCGAGCTGGACGGAACCCGCGTTCTTCAGCTGGTCCGCGATCGAGGACACCGAGCCCTCCACGTCCAGCGCCGCCGCCATCACGGGTACGGCCAGCCGCGCGGCCAGCAGCATGCCGGTGATCCCGGCGGCCTTCACGGCCTCGTCGCCGCCCACCGTGGCCAGCACGATGCCGTCGGCGGCGGTGGCGACGGTGAACAGCCGGGCGCGGTCGGCACGCGCCAGACCGGCCTCCGACAGCCGCACGTGCAGCGCCTCTGCCAGCAGCGGGTGCGGACCCAGTACGTCGGTCAGCTCGACCTGCGTGCCGCTCTCCATGACCGCCTGCCGTATCCGGCGGATCAGTGCGCTGTCGGGTCCCGCGAGCAGCGGAACCACGACGGCGGACGGGCCCTCGGGCGCCGGGACCTCGCGGCCCACGGCGGTGGCCCGCTCGTACGCCGCGACGCGCTCGGTGGCCTGCTGGGCGAGCACGGAGGCGAGCGCCGGGAACTCCTCGTCGTCGCCTTCGAGGTAGCCGATGACCGCGTTGAGGCCGGGCAGCTCGGAGCGGGCGATGCTGATGACTTCCTGGGCCACGCTGCGGGAGACCGAGGAAGGGGTGCCGGGAACGGCGAGAACGAGCGCGGCAGCGCCCTCGGGTGCGACCACGGGCTCCGGGCGGCGGTGCCGTCCGGACTGGCGAGGTCGCGGCATTCGTACAGGCAGGCCGGAAGCGGGCCCAGTGGGGGTGCTCATGGCGCCGCATGCTACTGGTTTTGGTTGCCCCCTCGTTCAGGGAGGGTCCAGCAGGGCGTCATCTGTCCGTTTATGTCCGATGGGTGACATTCCGGTCAACTGCCCCGCTCTGTCTGGCCCTCACGGCTGCTCCTCAGCTGCCTCCGAGGCCGTCGCCTACGACGTGCAGCAGGGTCGGATGGCGGGGCAACCGAAGATCCGACCTGGCCAGAGCCCGTGCGATCAGCAGCGAACCGGCGAGCGGATCTCCGGCGGCGGGCACCAGGGACGCGTTCGGCAGCAGCCGCCCCAACTCCTCACGCAGCGGCCCGAGCAGCGGATCGCCCATCCGGAACAGGCCACCCGTAAGAGCTACTTCGGCGGCCTCCCCACCAGAACCCGTGGTACGTTCCCGGGTTCCGGACTCCGTGGTGCGTTCCCGGGTTCCCGAGCCCTCCGCCCGTGGGCACACGGCAGCGGCCGACTCGGCGATGTGCGCGGCCGCGCGGCGCAGGATCGACCCGGCGACGGCGTCCTCCTCGGCGCACGCGGCGACCTCGGGCGCGAACGACGCGAGCAGCGCGGGCCGGTCGTCGCGGGGATAGAGCAGGGCGGGCAGTCCGGCCGCCGGACCGAACACGGCCCGCAGCCGCGCCAGCAGAGCGTGAGAGCCGCCACGCCGGCCGTCGTGCGCGCGCAGCGCCGCGTCCAGGCCCTCGCGGCCGATCCACGCGCCGCCCCCGCTGTCGCCCAGCAGATGACCCCAGCCGTCCGCCCGCCGCCACGTGCCGAGGTCGGTGCCGAGGGCGATCATTCCGGTGCCGCCCGCGACGACGGCGCCCGGACGCTGCCCCAGCGCGCCCGCGTACGCGGTCACCCCGTCCGCCGCGAGAGCCAGCAACCGTGCTCCGAGCGAGGCGGCCAGCGACCCCGGAAGCCGCGCGCGCAGATCGTCGCCCAAGGTCGCCATCCCGGCGGCCCCCACCGCGAGCGCCGCGACGCGCACGCCTCCGCCCGACGCCCGTGCACCGGTGACGTCACGGGTCAACCGCTCGATCGCCGGAAGGAGCTGGCCCAGCAGGTGATCGGCGTCGATGCCGTCGGAGCCGGTACGCACGGGCTCCGGGCAGACGGTCGTGGCAGCGGGGACGGCGGCGTCGACAGTGCCGAGCGCGACCCGGAGCCCGGACCCGCCGGAGTCCACCCCGACCACGTACGCCTCGGCGCCCGGCGTCACGGCAACTGCCAGTCCACCGGCTGCGCCCCCTGGCGCTCCAGGAACTCGTTGACCCGGCTGAAGGGGCGCGAGCCGAAGAAGCCGCGGTCGGCCGACATCGGGGAGGGGTGCGCGGACTCGATGGCCGGGTAGGCGCTCAGTTGCGGTCGCAGCCTGCGCGCGTCCGCGCCCCAGAGCACCGGGACCAGCGGGGTGCCGCGCGCGGCGAGCGCCCGGATCGCCTGCTCGGTGACCTCTTCCCAGCCCTTGCCGCGGTGGGCGCCCGGACGGCGCGGCGCCGTGGTCAGCGCCCTGTTGAGGAGAAGCACCCCCTGCCGCGCCCAGGGCGTCAGGTCGCCGTTGGACGGCCGGGGCAGTCCGAGGTCGCTGTGCATCTCGCGGAAGATGTTGTCGAGGCTTCCCGGCACCGGACGCACGTCCGGCGCCACCGCGAAACTCAACCCGATCGCGTGACCCGGCGTCGGATACGGGTCCTGACCGACGATCAGGACCCGTACGTCGGCGAAGGGTTGCTGGAACGCCCGCAGGACGTTCGCGCCGGACGGCAGGTACGTGCGACCCGCGGCTATCTCCGTACGGAGGAAGTCGCCCATGGCCGCGATGCGCCCGGCCACCGGTTCGAGGGCCTCGGCCCAGCCGGGTTCGATGATTTCGTTCAACGGTCGTGCTGCCACGCGCGCACTCTACTGGGCGAACGACCGGAACGATCAACTGCCCGGTCGGAACGCCTGCCGCCCAGCGGTGCCGGCGGCCGGTACGCGTCGCGCGGTCACGGCGCCAGGGTCGTGGCCCGGACGCAGAGCACGTCCGGCAGATGCGCGGCGAGCTGTGTCCAGGTGTCGCCGTCGTCGGCGCTGGCGAACACCTCGCCGTTGCGGTTGCCGAAGTAGATCCCCGCAGGGTCGGCGCCGTCCGTGCAGAGCGCGTCGCGCAGCACCGTTCCGTAGTGGTCGCCCTCCGGCAGCCCCCGCGACAGCGGCTCCCAGCTCGCACCGGCGTCCGTGGTACGGAACACGCGGCAGCGGTGCTGTGCGGGTACCCGGTCGATGTCGGCATTGATCGGGAAGATGTAGGCGGTCCCGCCCCGGCGGGGATGAGCCACCGCCGCGAACCCGAAGTCGGACGGCAGGTCCGCCCCGATGTCCGTCCACCGGCCGCCCCCGTCGTCGCTGCGGAACACGCCCCAGTGGTTCTGCAGATAGAGGCGGTCCGGATCGGCCGCGTCGCGGGTGACCTTGTGGACGCACTGGCCGAACTCCGGCTCCGGATCGGGCAGATGGACCGCTGACACCCCCTTGTTCGCGGGCTCCCAGCTCTCGCCCCCGTCACTGGTCCGGAACACGCCCGCCGTGGAGACGGCGACGGTGACGGCCCGGGGGTCGCGCTGGTCGGTGAGGATGGTGTGCAGCCCTTCGCCCCCGCCGCCCGGCACCCACCGCGAACGCGTCGGATGCTCCCAGAGTGCCCGGACCAGTTCGAAGGACTCGCCCCGGTCCTCCGAGCGGAACAGGGCGGCGGGTTCGGTTCCCGCGTAGACCACGTCCGGCGCCTCCGGCCCGGCCGGCTGCAACTGCCAGACGCGCTCCAGGGACGCCCCGGTGAACTTCGGGAACTTCACCGCGGGCCGGGTGGGCTCCACCCAGGTCGCGCCGAGGTCGTCCGAGTGGAAGACGGACGGCCCCCAGTGCGAGCTGTCCCCGCCCACCAGGAGCCGTGGCGCCGGGCCCCGGGTGTCGACGGCGATCGAGTAGATGGCCTGCGCGTTGAAATGGGGGGCGCCGAACTCCCAGGTCCCACCGTGCCTGCGCCCGATGAAGAGTCCCTTGCGCGTGCCCACCGTGAGCAGAACATCGGTCATGGCCGAACCTCCAGAAAACGCCGTAGTTACCGGATGTGCGCCAGTTTGCACCCGCACGCGGACGGCTGGGCGACCGCCGGGCCGGTGGGGCGTTGGGCGGTGGTGGCGTGCGCGGTGGTGGGTGCGCGGCGGCGAGGCGAGGGCGCCCGGGGCGGCCGCGCGGCCCGGACGTACCGATGTGGCGGATGCGGCGGATGTGCTGGAATGCCCGGGCGGGCCCGGTACGCAGATCGCGCGGCCCCCGAGCGGGAGTGGAGCACCAGGATGAGCAGCGGGTTCGAGGATGCCGAGGGGCGTACGGCGGCCTGGGATGTGGAGCCCGACACTCCGGGAGATCCGCTCCGGGTCGGGCTGAGGATCGTGGCCCCGGACGGACGCCTCGACCTCGGGTGCACCCCGGTGGCGGCCCGGGAACTGGCGGCGGCGCTCCTCGCCGCCGCCGACCTGGTGGAGCGCGCCAGTCCGGCCGGCCCCGTCACCGTGACTGCGGGCGAGCTGCTCCGGGGTGACGTGCGGGACGGCCCCCGCGTGATGACCGTGGAGAGCGCCAGGGGCGACGGGGCGAGCGTCCATGTCACCTGGACGTCCGGGGGTGGGCGGAGCTGGACGCAGGTCTACGACGCCACGACGCCGATCACCCTGCGGCGACGGCTGAGGGGTGAGGGGTAGGGCTGGGGCTGGGCGCGGAAACGTGCCCCTTGGGTGAACCGCTGCACGCGTCCCTGCGTGAACGGCTGTATGAACGCCGTAAGGCCCCCTCCTTAGTTCGCCGATCGTCGTAGTACGGTGGATCTCGTACTAACGTCGTCGGCGCCTCCCGCCCGGCGGCGCAGTCGTGTGCCAGCGAAACGGAGTCCGGCGTGAGCGCCCTGTTCGAGCCCTACGTCCTGCGGTCGGTGACCGTGCCCAACCGCGTCTGGATGCCGCCGATGTGCCAGTACAGCGCGGCACCGACCGGCCCGGACGCCGGCGTACCCAACGACTGGCACTTCGCGCACTACGCCTCCCGTGCGGTCGGCGGCACCGGGCTCATCCTGGTGGAGGCGACCGGGATCAGCCCCGAGGGCCGTATCAGCCCCGCCGACCTCGGCATCTGGAACGACCGCCAGGTGGTGGCGTTCCGGAAGATCACCTCCTTCCTGGCCGCCCAGGGGACGATTTCGGGCGTCCAGCTCGGACATGCCGGCCGCAAGGCGTCGACCGACGCGCCCTGGCTCGGTGGCGGCGCGGTGTCCGAGGCGGACGGCGGTTGGCAGCCTCTCGGGCCCAGCCCGCTGGCGTTCGACGAAGGGAGCCCCGTCCCCACTGAGTTGACGGTGGATCAGATCAAGGACGTGGTGCGGCAGTTCGCCGACGCCGCTCGGCGTGCGCTCGCCGCGGGCTTCCAGGTCGTCGAGATCCACGGCGCCCACGGCTACCTGATCGGGGAGTTCCTCTCCCCGCACAGCAACCACCGCACCGACGCCTACGGCGGCTCCTTCGAGAACCGCACCCGCTTCGCGCTCGAAGTCGTGGACGCGGTACGGGAGGTGTGGCCCGAGGAGCTGCCGCTCTTCTTCCGCATCTCCGCCACGGACTGGCTCACCGAGAACGCGGACGACCCCCGCGAAGGCTGGACCGGCGACGACACGGTCCGCTTCGCGCGCGACCTCAAGGCGCACGGCGTCGACCTGCTCGACGTCTCCACCGGCGGCAACGCGCCCCGCGCCGAGATCCCCGTGGGCCCCGACTACCAGGTCCCCTTCGCCGAGCGCGTCCGCACCGAGACCGGTCTGCCGGTCGCCGCGGTCGGCCTCATCACCGAGCCGGTGCAGGCCGAGAAGATCCTTGCCGACGGGCAGGCCGACGCCGTCCTCATCGGCCGGGAACTGCTGCGCGACCCCTACTTCGCCCGCAGCGCCGCGCGCGAACTGGGCGGCGAGGTCCGGGTCCCGAACCAGTACGGCCGCTCGGTCTGACCCGTACGAGGATTCCCCGGCCCGCACCGCCGGGCCGGGGAACCCCGTCCGCACCTCCCGGCAGGCGCGGAGGCCGGGGGAGAGGCGGGCTCCTCGGTAGGCTGGCCGCGATGCCTACCACACAGGGCCCCACCTTCCGTGAACTCGCCGTCCAGGCGCTCTCCTCGACCGAGCGCGGGTACGACCTGCTCGCCCCGAAATTCGACCACTCGCCCTACCGCACCCCGGACCGCGTCCTCGACGCGGTGACCGGGGGACTCCGGCCGCTCGGTCCGTTCGCCCGCGGGCTGGACGTCTGCTGCGGCACCGGCGCGGGCATCGGCGTGCTGCGCCAGGTGTGCCACGAACGGGTCGCCGGCGTCGACTTCAGCGCGGGCATGCTCGCCGTCGCCCGGTCCTCGCTGCCGGATGCGACGGCGGACCCGGGCGGAAGGACCGAGGCCGCGGCCGGAGCGAGCCAGACCCCGGCGGGAGGCGCGGAGGCCCAGGCAGGAGGTGTGGAGGCCCAGGCAGGAGCAACGGAGGCCCCGGCAGTCAAGCCCGGCCCCGTGGTCGACTGGGTGCGGGCCGACGCCAGGGCCCTGCCCTTCGCGCCGGCCTTCGATCTCGCGCTGAGCCTCGGCGCGTTCGGCCACTTCCTGCCGCGTGAACGCCCCGCGCTCTTCGCCCAGGTGCACGCCTCGCTCCGGCCCGGCGGACAGTTCGTCTTCCCGGTGGGCGCCCCGCCCGCCCTGGGCTCGCGCGCGTACTGGACGCTCCTCGGGTTCGATGCGGCGATGCGCGTGCGCAACGCCCTGTGGCGCCCGCGCTTCGTCATGTACTACCGCACGTTCCGGCTGCCCGACGTGCTCACCGACCTCGCGGCCACCGGATTCTCGGTGCGCCTGAGCCCCCTGACGGACCTGGGCACGCGCCCGGACGGCAGCCCACGGGCCCGGCTCGTGGTGGCCACCGCGCGATGACCCGCACCGCGTGGCCGCCCCCGCGGCTTTCGTACCATGGAGACCTTCGGACGAAGTGGAGCCCACCGTGACCCCCGCCAGCGACACCGTCGTCCCTGCCGCCTCCCTCACCCGGGGGCGCCTTACGGCGGCCGGCGGTGCCCGTGTGCTCGCCCATCCCGCGCTGGACGACATCCGGCTCGAACACGTGCTGCACGCTCTGTCCGATCCGATACGGCTCCGCATCGTCCGGCAGATGGCCGTCGCCTCGGCCGGGCTGGCCTGCTCGTACTTCGAACTCCCGGTCGCCAAGTCCACCCTGACGCACCACTTCCGTGTGCTGCGGGAGAGCGGAGTCATCCACCAGATCTACCGGGGCACCGCGAAGCTGAACGAACTGCGCGCCGACGACCTGGAGAAGCTCTTCCCCGGCCTGCTCGACAGCGTCCTGCGGGCGGCCGGCGAGGAAGCCGCACGACTTCCGGGTCCCCGACCGGCACGGTAGGGCGCACGGCGGGCGCGAGCACTCTCCTCCCGGCGCCGGGTCAGGCCTGCAGCGCCCGCATCCGGTCGATCTCCGCGGCCTGCTGTGCGGCGACGTCGGTGGCCATCTCCTCCACCCGGACGTTGTTGCCGTCGGTGAGAGCCGCCGTGGCCATCGTGATGGCCCCCTGGTGGTGGGTGATCATCAGGGTGAGGAAGAGCTGGTCGAACGCCTTGCCCCGCGCGGCTTTCAGGCGCGCCAGCTGCGCTTCGGTCGCCATGCCGGGCATCGCGGCGTGATCGTGTGCCGCACGCTCTTCGCCGTCGTTGTCTTTCAGCCAACCTCGCATGGCCTCGATCTCCGGCTTCTGCCCGGCCGAGATGCGCTCCGCGAGCCGGCGCACCGAGGGCGAAGTGGCATGCTGCGCGGCCAGATCCGTCATCACGAGGGCCTGTTGGTGGTGGTGGATCATCCTCTGCACGTACTGGAAGTCGGCGGAGTTCGGGGTGTCGGTGACCGCCTCCTTCCGTGCTTCCTCCGCCGTGAGGGTTCTGGCCTTCTCGCCGGGCTTCCCGGGGGCGACGACGCTCTGGCCCGTGGTCTTGCGGGACGACGTGTCGTCGTCCGCGTCGCACGAGGAGAGGGCGAGTACGGACACGGCGGCGATCACGGCCACGGCCAGGGCCGCCGTGCGCGGGCGGAACGTCTGTCGGTCGAACAGCACGGCGGCCTCCGTTGCCCGGGGGAGTGTTGATGACCAACAACTAGCATGCTTCCGCGCCACGTTGATCAAAATCATTCATTACGTCTCTGTTGCCAACTGTTGATGTGTACATGGAATAAGCCATACTTCCGGGGGACCGAGAACCGTTCGACCCCGAACGGCATCAAGGGAGGAAGAAGTGACCTTGTTGCACACCACCCGCGTGCGACGGAGACGACTGGGCGTGGCAGCCGCCACGGCCGGACTCCTCGCGACGCTGTTGACAGCCACCAGCGCCGTCGCGTCACCCGAACCCGGCGACACCACCACGAGCGCGGCCGCGACCGTGTCGTCCGACACCCGCGCCCAGGCCGAGGCGGCCATCGCGAGCGGCGACATACCCGGCGTCGACGAGATCGTCCACAGCGACAACATCGAGCACCTCGTCAACGTGCCGAAGGACGCGCTGCAGGGCATCAATACGGACCTGGCCTTCCAGGGCAAGTACGCCTTCGCCGGCAACTTCGACGGCTTCCGCATCTTCGACATCAGCAACCCGAAGAAGCCGAAGACCGTCGCCCAGGTGCTCTGCCCCGGCTCGCAGAACGACATCTCGGTCTCCGGGGACCTGCTCTTCCTCTCCACCGACTCCTCGCGCAACGACAACTCCTGTGCCAGCACCACCCAGCCCGCCACCGAGAAATCCTCGTGGGAGGGCATCAAGGTCTTCGACATCAGCGACAAGCGCCACCCGGAGTACGTCGCCTCCGTCGAGACGGCCTGCGGCTCGCACACCCACACCATCGTGCCGAAGCGCAACGACGTGTACGTGTACGTGTCCTCGTACTCGCCCAACGAGGCGTTCCCGGACTGCCAACCGCCGCACGACGGCATCTCCGTCATCAAGGTGCCGCGCAAGGCGCCCGAGGAGGCCCGGATCGTCAACTTCCCGGTGCTCTTCCCGGACGGCGGCAACCCGGGGGCCCCGGCGAACCCCGGTGTCGCCAAGACCACCGGCTGCCACGACATCACCGTGCTGCCTTCCGAGGACCTCGCGGCGGGCGCGTGCATGGGTGACGGCCTGCTGTTCTCCCTCAAGGACCCGGCCAACCCGAAGATCATCGACCGGGTGCAGGACAACGTGAACTTCGCGTTCTGGCACTCGGCCACCTTCAACCAGGACGCCGACAAGGTCGTCTTCACCGACGAGCTCGGCGGCGGCGGCGCGGCCACCTGCAACGAGCGGACCGGACCCAACCGGGGCGCCGACGGCATCTACGACATCGTCGGCAAGGGCGACCAGCGCAAGCTCGTCTTCCGCAACTACTTCAAGATCGGCCGCTACCAGGCCGACGTCGAGGTCTGCGTCGCCCACAACGGCTCGATCATCCCGGTCAAGGGCCGGGACCTGATGGTCCAGGCGTGGTACCAGGGCGGCATCTCCGTCTGGGACTTCACCGACTCCAGCAAGCCCGAGGAGATCGCCTACTTCGAGCGCGGCCCCGTCAACCTCGACGCCGTCACCACGGCAGGACCCTGGTCGGCGTACTACTACAACGGCTACATCTACTCCAACGACATCGCGAAGGGCCTGGACGTCCTCGCCCTGCACGACCGTCGGACCGACCCCGCGAAGCGGGTCCGGACCGACGAGCTGAACGTCCAGACACAGCCCGACTACTTCGCCCGCTGACCTGCCGCCACATCGGTGGCGCACAGGAGAAGCAGCCGTCACGCGGTCCGCCGGGTCCAGACCCGGCGGACCGCACCGCGTCGCCCGGCACGCGGCGGGGACGGAGTAATGCGTTGACCGGTGAGCGGTGCGGGGCGATGCTGGACCCGCTGATTCCGGCGGCGCAGGGGATCGCCGGAGTCAGATCAGCTTCCGGAGCTCAGGGGATGCTCCATGCAGACGAGCTCGCGCCGGTCCTCCCAGGACTCGACGGCGGCGAAGCCGTGGCGGACGTACAACGCGATCGCGCCGGCCCGCCAGTTCCAGACGGAGAGCCGCACCGCGCGGACGCCGTTCCCCTCGGCCGCGGCGAGCGCCTCCCGGAGCAGACCGGACGCCACACCGCCGCCACGGAAGGCGGGGCCGACCCACAGCCGCTTGATCTCCGAGCGCCCGTCGCCGTCGGGGGCGGTCAGGATCGCGCACCCCACGGCGGTCTCGTCGTCGAGGGCCAGCAGGACGAGGTCACCGGCGAACGCGGTGGCCGGTGACCGGATCTCGGAGAGATACCGCTCGGGAAGGTCCTCCGGACGCGTGACCTCCAGACCCTTCTCCTCCTCCGTGCGCAGATGGTAGGCGGTGAGGAGGGCGGTGAGGCCGTGAGCGGCGGAGACTTCGGCGCCGGGGAGGCGCAGGGTGCGGAGAGCAGGCCGGTCGTTCATCCCGGAATCATCGCAGCAGGCCCGACGTGGGGGTGCGCCCGGGCCCGGCCGACGGCTCAGGCCGCCGTCCGCCGGGCGCTCGTCCCCGTCGCGGCGGCCCATTCGACCAGCAGCCCCTGGTACGTCGCCTCGTCCGAGGCGGACAGCACGGGGCCGTCCGAGCGCTGCAGCAGATCGCGGATCTCCTGGTTGATCACCGCGGCAGGACGGACGGAACGGGACGGAGTGAAAGGACGGGACATGTCCACCAGGCTACGGGCCCGAATCCGGCGATCCGGCCGCAGAGCGGGCGGGACATCTCACACCCCGGCGCACCTCACACCCGACGTGCCTCACACCGCTTCGCCACCCGCCTGTGCCACCAGCCCCAGACGCCGCAGCCCGTCCGGCCGCTCGGTCACCGGCAGGTGGTCCACGAAGCGCACCCCGCACCCCAGCGCGGCGGCGCCGCCGTCCGCGTGACGGTCGTCACCGACCATCACCACCTCCTCGGGACGCAGGGAGAGGCGCTCGCAGGCGGTACGGAAGAGCCGCACGTCCGGCTTCTGCACACCGTGCTCGAAGGAGAGGACGTACGTGTCCACCAACTCGTCCAGCCCGTGGGCCCGGAAGACCGGGCGCAGGTCCCAGCCGATGTTGCTGACCACCCCGACCGCCGTGCCGTTCGCCCGCAGACCGCGCAGCACCTCGGCCGCGTCCGGGTAGGGGAGCCAGGCGTCCGGCGACATGTGGCGCGCGTAGAGGGCGTCGTGCGTCCCCTCGCCGGGCAGCTCGACCTCGCGCGCAAGCCCCGAGTACGCGGCGCGGTGCAGCGCGGCGCTCTCGTCGCGCGCCGCGTACGCCTCGGCCAGCGCGGCCGGTACGCGCACGGGGCTCGGCCCGCCCGGCAGTGCTCCGGCCTCCGCCAGCTCCCGCACGTACCGGTCGAAGCTCTCCTCGTCGGTCTTCGTGCCCTGCTCGTCGAAGACCGCGCGGAGCCAGGAGGAGACCGACTCGATGCGGAAGAGGGTCCCGGAGAAGTCGAAGAGCACGCCCTTGATCGTCATGGGGCCGATCCTGCCGCGCTCAGGATCGGTGTGACAAATTCCCCGCCCGGTCCCGGCCGCCGCCCGACCGGGCGCGGACCACCGTGTGACCCGCGACCGAGAACGCCACCACGCTCACCCCGAGCAGCACCCCGGCCACCACGTCCGAGAGCCAGTGCACCCCCAGGTAGACGCGGGTGAAGGAGACGCCCACCACCGAGACCGCCGCCAGAGCGACGCACGCCCAGGAGACGCGGGCCACCGGGACCGCGGCGTCGCGGAGCACCGCTGCCGGCCGCGCCCGCCAGAGCAGCCACAGCAGCAGGCCGCCCGCCACCGTCACCGACATCGCGTGGCCCGATGGGAACGCCGCGTACTGCGCGGAGTCCACCGGGTCCTGCCAGTGCGGGCGGTCCCGGCCCACGGCCGCCTTGATGCCCTGCTGGAGGAGGGCGGAGAAGAGCATGGCCGCCGCGATCCAGCCGGCGAGCATCCGGGCCCCGCGCCACCACAGCGCCACGACGGCGACCGCGATCAGGGCGCGCGCGGTCCACGGATCCCACACCCAGTCCGTCAGCACCCGGGCGACCCGGACCTCCCCGGGGCGGGTGACGGCACGGCGGTGGAGTCCTTCGGCGACGGCGTGGTCCAGCGTCGTCAGCGGTGTCCAGGCCGTGGCCACCATGACCAGCAGCACGAGGGCGAGCGCGCCGCAGACCGCCCCGGTCCGCACGGCGCGCGTGACCGTCGCCGGCCTGGAAGGCCGCGCCGGGGGACGGGCGGGAGAGGACATGTGCCGATCCTCGCCGAAACCGCCTGCTTTCCGGCGGACGCGGCCCCGCACCGAACGGCGGGATCCAGCCGGACACGGCCCAGGTGCCGTGGCTTCGTCGCGCATCCACCAGGGCTTACGGGACCGAACTCAAAGCGTGCGTGCCAGACACCGCCGGTCAGGCGGGACCTTCGCAACTCGCTTTACGGTCGCAGCGCGCCGATCGCCGGTACGAACGCCACCAGCAGTGGAACGACCGGGACCAGCGAGGCCGCGGCGGTGAGCCGGAGCCGGTGCCCTGCGGTGAGCCGTTCCCCCGGCTCCAGCAGCCTGTTGACGCGGCGCGGCACCTGTCCGTCCTGGGCGCGGCAGGGATCGAACACGCCCCGGTCCTCGTTGAGCCCGACCAGCGCGAGGGCGGTCGTCAGCCGGCCGAAGCGCCGGGACGCCATGTCATCCGCGGCCAGCTCGACCAGCCGGTGCATCTCGTCGCGGAACGCGGCGAAGACCGGCACCTGCGGGAATCCGTTGGCCAACGCGGCCGAGCAGTGCAGCAGCCAGTCGTGCCGGGCCCGGGCGTGCCCCTGCTCATGGGCGAGGACCGCGTCCAGCTGACGGCCCTTCAGACGACCCAGCGCGGCGGTGGTGATGACGAGCCGCGGGGCCGGTCCGGGCAGCCACCAGGCATCCGGACGCGGGCCCTCCAGGATCACCAGCCGCTCGTCTCCGGGCTCCTCGCCGTTCAACAGCGGTGACCGGACCAGGAGTTCGGCGCGGCGCAGACGCCGACGGGTGCGCGCGCGGCGCACCTCGCGGAGCAGCATCGCGCCGCTCCACACGCCCCCGCAAGCCAGCGCCACGGCCACCACCGCCGACCAGGGGCCGTACCCGGCCAGTGCGTACGCCTCGACCACCGCGCGCGGGGCCGGTGCGAAGACATGGCCCCGGACCGCCTGCCACGCCGCCGCCGCGCTGAACGTCATCGACAGGGCGAAGGAGACCAGCACACCCGCGACGACGCACTGCCAGACCCACAGCGCCACCACGGGCTCGCGCTCCGGCCACCGGGCCCGCGCCATCAGGCGGGGAGCCACCACGGCGGTCAGTGCGCCGAGCGACAGCAGGGCGAGGGAGACCAACATGCGGTCAGCCTATGAGCGCACGGAAGGCGCCGATACGGCTCCGACGGTCAAGTGACGTACGCCACGGCGCACGGACGCATGGGAGCGCATGGCGCGGGGGACCGGGTGAGGCACACGAGAACCCCGCCCGGCGTCGCGTCAGAGGCCCGCCAGCATCGCGAGCATGGCCAGGCCCATCGTCACCCGGCAGGCGAGCGCCAGTTCGGGCCGGGCGCGCCGGCCCCCGGTCACCGCGGCCGTACCCGCACCTGTGCCCGCACCGGCACCCGCGGCGACCGGTATCAGACGCCCGGCGGCGCCCAGCACGTAGAGCGCGTAGTAGACGAGGAGCGCACCGGTGAGCAGGGGCAGGCCCGCCGCCGTACCCGCCCCGGCGTGTCCGGCGTGCGGACCGCCGCCCGCTCCGGGCGCCATGGAGGGCCCCATGGTCACGGCCATGTAGACCATCGCCAGGGAGCCGACCAGATGGTGGAGATGGTGTCCGCCCCGGCGCGCAGCCCAGGCCGAACGCAGGGCGGCCCCGCCGAAGAGCACGGTGTACGCCGCCCAGGCCCACCCCGGGGGCGTGAGCAGGGCGGCCGGAACGGCCATCGCGGCCATGCCGAACCCCATGAGCGCCTCGGCGTGAGCGGCTCTCCGCTCCTCCCCGGACCCGGCGCGCGCCCGCAGCAGGCAGTAGGCGCCCGTGGCCGCGCACAGCACCATGAGCAGCCAGCCGGACAGCGCCGGTCCGTGCACAGCGCACCTCCCCCTCCGGTGTGCCAAAGCTGTCCCGTACTCGATTCCCGGCGTGCCGCCGGGACAACCCGGCGCACGGTGGCGCGCGGGGTGCACAAGGGGGAGTGATCGGGTTCGCGGTGGGCTCGGGCGATCGGGTTACCCTCGTGCGCGGCGCCGGAGCAGAGGTCCGGCGCCGGAGCAGAGCACCGCCCGGCGGGCGGGCCCGAGGGCCCCTGCCGCGCCGGCGGAGAAACGGAGACCGTTCCATGGAGATCGCCCCGCCGCGCGTCACGCACCGGCTCACCTTCCGCGACGCGGCCGAGGACGACGTGCCGGCGCTCGTGGAGCTGGTGGAGTCCGCCTACCGGGGAGAGTCCAGCCGCACGGGCTGGACCACCGAGTCGCACATTCTCGAAGGCCGGCGGACCGACGACGCGGAGGTGCGCGGGATCATCGCGACCTCCGGCGGACGCCTGCTCGTGGCCGAGCAGGACGGCGTGATCGTCGCGTGCTGCCAGCTCGAACACCGGGGCGAGGCCGCTTACTTCGGCATGTTCTCGGTCCGGCCGGGCCGTCAGGGAGCCGGGCTGGGCAAGACCGTCATCGCCGAGGCGGAGCGGGTGGCCCGCGAGGAGTGGGGCGCCACCGAGATGCAGATGACGGTGATCTCCGTGCGTGCCGAGCTGATCGCCTTCTACGAGCGCCGCGGGTACAGCCGTACGGGCCGGATGAGCCCCTTCCCGTACGGCGACGAGCGCTTCGGCGTCCCGCTCCGCGACGACCTGGAGTTCGAGCTGCTGGTCAAGGCGCTCCGGTAGGCGGAGCGGTCGGTCTTCCCGCACGGGTGAAGGACCCCGCAGTACGGCAGGGTCCTTCACCCGTTCTTCGCCCGCCCCGCCCCGCGACGCTCAGGCCCCGAGGATCTCCGGTCGGTCGGTCGTCGCGCCGTCGAGCCCGAACGCCCGCACCAGAGCGAGCTGTTCGGGCGTGTTCACCACCCAGGCGATGACCCGCAGCCCGGCCGCGCGCGCCTGCTCCACGGTCTCCAGCGTCAGCCGCCGGATGTTGAGCGCCAGCGTGGCCGCGCCCGCCGCCCGCGCCCGTTCCACCACGTCCGGGCCCCAGCGGCTCGCGATCAGCACGGTCGGCAGGCCCGGCAGCAGCTCGGCGATCTCCGCGACCGCCTCGTCGTGGAAGGACGACACCTCGACCCGGCCCACCAGACCCCGCCGGGTGATCACCTCGGCCAGCGCCCGGGCCGCCGCGACATCCTTGATCTCCGCCTGGACCGGTGAGCCCACCGCGTCGAGCACCTCCTCGAAGAGGGGCACCCGCTCTCCCTGTCCGGCGTCCAGCTCGCGCAGCTCCGCCAGCGTCTTGTCCGCGATCCGGCCCGTGCCGTCGGTCGTGCGGTCCACCTCCGCGTCGTGCATCACCACGAGCGCGCCGTCCTTGCTCAGATGCAGGTCCAGCTCGATGGCGTCCACTCCCGCCCGCTCCGCCCGGACGAAGGACCGCAGGGTGTTCTCGGGCTCGACGCCCATGAGCCCGCGATGACCGATGGTGACGAAGGACAAGGCACTCTCCTGATCGCTCACGTGGCCCGGCGCGTTCCTCGCCCCGCCCCGGCTGCCGGGGGCGTACCTACCCAGCCTCCGACGCGGCACGACACGGGTGACGGAAGTAACGTGGTTCTAGGTGGTTGCAGGAAAATCAGCGGTGACCATGGGGGTGGGGCAGGATAATTTATTGGATCTCACTTGTCCTGGGGAACCGTGCCCGGATACGCTCGCCGAACGCGAGGCCCTGTGGAGGAAACGGTTATGACGGAAATTCTGGTACACGACGCCCCCGGCAGCGGCGTGGTCGCGGCCGGGCGGGTGGTCGACCACTCTGCGTGGCCCGTGCTCAGGAACGCCGTGGAGGAGATCAGGCCCTGGCAGTCCAAGGACGGCTCGATCGACTTCGGGGCCGAGGACGCCCCCACGGCCGCCGTCGTGGGCGCCACCCTCGACCGGATCGTCGGAGCGGTGGAGGAGCTCTCCCCCCTCCTGCCGCACGATGCCGCCTACCACCGCGCCCTCGTCGGCGACCTGCGCCGCTGGGCCGATGGCGGCTTCGGGGTGCCGGACTTCCTGGACTCCCTGCTCGCCTTCCAGCCGGCCAAGAACCGGGCGGACGGCCTCCAGCACCTCGTCGTCTTCGCGATGTACACGCAGAACGGCAACCCCGACCGCAACCTCGAAGCGGTCGTGCTCCGCATGGTCTGGCCCGAGTGGCTCGCCGACCTGGAGGCCACCCGCTACGACAACCCGCTGTTCTGCGGCATCACCTTCGAGGACTTCACCTCCGGGTACGACACCAACTCCGCGGTGCTCTTCCCGGAGACCATCGCCGTGCGCGAGGCCCCCGAGCGCTTCAGCTGGGGCGGCATCTTCTGCGACCGCGAGGCCGCCCGCTTCCGCCGGGTCACCGCGGCGGCCGTCGACCTGCTCGGCCTGGAGCTTCCCGCGGACATCCAGGCGATGGTCGGCGACCAGCGGCGCTGCGAGCAGGCCTTCGTGCTCTGGGACATGGTCCACGACCGCACCCACAGCCACGGCGACCTGCCGTTCGACCCCTTCATGATCAAGCAGCGCCAGCCGTTCTGGATGTACGGGCTGGAGGAGCTGCGGTGCGACCTCACCGCCTTCAAGGAGGCCGTGAAGCTGGAGGCCGACGGCTTCCCGCAGGGCCGCGACGTCCAGTACGCCGTGCTCTTCGACCGCATGTTCCGCTTCCCCGTCACCGGTGAGCGGGTGCGCAACTACGACGGCCTCGGCGGCCAGCTGCTCTTCGCCTACCTCCACAAGCACGACGTGGTCCGCTGGACGGACAACACCCTGAAGATCGACTGGGACCGCGCCCCGCAGATCACCAACCAGCTCTGCGGCGAGATCGAGAAGCTCTACCGCGACGGCATCGACCGCCCCAAGCTCGTCCACTGGTTCGCCGCGTACGACCTGGTCGCGGAGTATCTCGCCCCGCACCCGGGCTCGCGCTGGGCGAAGGGTCCCGACGCGCTGGACCTGACACTTCCGCCGCGCAAACTCGTGGACGACGTGCTTCCGGACGAGTTTCCCCTGAGCATGTTCTATGAGGCGCTCTCCAAGAAGCTGAAGCACGTGATCGCGTCCACGGTGGGGATCACCGCGGCGAGCGCCGAGCAGGTGGCCGCGTGAGCGAGGGTCCCAAGGAGGCGGTGGCCATGAACGGTGTCCGTAACAAAACCGGCCCACTCGAAGGCGCGGTGATCGCGGTGGCCGGCGCGGCCGGCCCGGCGGGCCGGGCCACGCTGCTCCGCCTGGCCGAGGCCGGTGCGACCGTCGTCGGGGCCGACGCCCACCCGGAGCGGCTCGCCGAAGCGGTGGACGCCGCACGGTACGCGCACGGCGGAGCCAGCGTCACCGGCGAGACCGTCGACC
Source organism: Streptomyces sp. NBC_01335 (assembly GCF_035953295.1). Taxonomy (GTDB): domain Bacteria; phylum Actinomycetota; class Actinomycetes; order Streptomycetales; family Streptomycetaceae; genus Streptomyces. The sequence continues at coordinate 428,448 of NZ_CP108370.1, read as the reverse complement.
TGCTGGACCCGGACGCCGCCCGCGAGTGGGCGGACAAGACGGAGACGGAGTTCGGCCGGATCGACGGCCTGGTCCACCTCGTCGGCGGCTGGCGCGGCAGTGCGAACTTCGCCGACACCAATCTCTCCGACTGGGACGCGCTGGAGAAGCTGCTCATCCGCACCGTGCAGTCCACCTCGCTCGCCTTCCAGGCGGGCCTGCAGCGCAGCGACCGGGGCCGTTACGTCCTGATCAGCGCCTCCGGCGCCACCCGGCCCACTGCGGGAAACGCGGCGTACGCGGCGGCGAAGGCCGCCGCCGAGGCGTGGACCCTCGCCCTCGCCGACGCCTTCCGCAAGGCGGGGGGCGAGGAAGGGCCCAGGACCGCGGCTGCGATCCTGATCGTGAAGGCACTGGTGCACGACGCGATGCGCGCCGAGCGCCCGACTGCGAAATTCGCGGGATTCACCGACGTGACGGAACTGGCGGAGGCCATCGCCGGCGTCTGGGAACGTCCCGCACCCGATGTGAACGGAAAGCGCCTGTGGCTGACCCCGCAACCGTAACGACCGACGCGCGTCGTCATCACGACCCGGAGATACGCGGCTTCGCCAGTGACAACTACGCAGGCACCCACCCGGAGATCCTGGCGGCCCTCGCCCTCGCCAACGACGGCCACCAGGTCGCCTACGGCGGGGACGCGTACACGGACCACCTCCAGGACGTCGTACGCGGCCACTTCGGCGAGGCCGCCGAGGCCTACCCGGTCTTCAACGGAACCGGGGCCAACGTGCTGTCCCTCCAGGCCCTGGCGGACCGCTGGGGCGCGGTGATCTGCGCGGAGTCCGCGCACGTCAACATGGACGAAGGCGGTGCCCCCGAGCGCGTGGGCGGGCTGAAACTGCTCACCGTCCCGGCCGAGGACGGCAAGCTGACGCCCGCGCTCATCGACCGCCAGGCGTACGGCTTCGACGACGAGCACCGCGCGATGCCCCAGGTGGTCTCGATCACCCAGAGCACCGAGCTCGGCACCCTGTACACCCCCGAGGAGATCCGCGAGATCTGCGACCACGCCCACGGACTCGGGATGAAGGTCCACCTCGACGGCTCCAGGATCGCCAACGCGGCGGCCTCCCTGGACCTGCCGATGCGCGCCTTCACCACCGACGCGGGCGTCGACGTGGTCTCCCTCGGCGGCACCAAGAACGGCGCGGTCTTCGGCGAGGCCGTCGTGGTGCTCGACCCCGACGCGGTCCGCGCGATGAAGCGCCTGCGCAAGACGTCGATGCAGCTCGCCTCCAAGATGCGCTTCGTCTCCGTGCAGCTGGAGGCCCTGTTCGCGGGTGACCTCTGGCTGCGCAACGCCCGGCACGCCAACGCGATGGCCCAGCGCCTCGCCGAGGGCGTCCGCGCGCTGGACGGAGTGGAGATCCTCTACCCCGTCCAGTCCAACGGCGTCTTCGCCCGGCTCCCGCACGAGGTCGCCGAACGGCTCCAGAAGCGCTTCCGCTTCTACTTCTGGGACGAGGCAGCGGGAGACGTCCGCTGGATGTGCGCATTCGACACGCGCGAGAGCGACGTGGACGCCTTCGTCGAGGCACTCGCCGAAGAGCTGAAGAGCTGAAGGCGGCGGAGTAGCCACACCCCCGTGCATGGAAATGCGGCCGACCGGAAAAGTATTTGCCTCCGGTCGGCCGCACTCCTAGGGTCGGCGCACATGGAACTGATCCAGGAGAGCCCGGACCTCAACGCCTATCTCGCGGCGGACGAAGCGATCGACCACCAGCACCCGTACGTAGCCGAGACCGCGCAGCGCCTCGGCGCCGGGACCAGCGACGCATACACATACGCCGAGGCCGCGTTCACCTTCGTCCGCGACGCCATCCCGCACTCCGCCGACTCGGGGAACCCGCTGGTCACCTGGCGGGCCTCCGACGTCCTCGCGACCCGGAACGGCATCTGCCACGCCAAGTCCCACGCCCTGGCCGCGCTGCTGCGCGCCGCGGGCATTCCCGCCGCGCTCTGCTACCAGAGACTCCTGGACGACGACGGAAGCGCCCCCATGCTGCACGGGCTCGTCGCCCTGCGGCTCCCGGGGCGGGACCGCTGGGCCCGCGTCGACGCGCGCGGCAACAAGCCCGGCGTCGACGCGCGGTTCTCCCTCGACCACGAACGGCTGGCCTGGCCGGTGCGCCCCGCCTCGGGGGAAGCGGACTACCCCGTGCTGTACGCGGCGCCCCGTCCCGAGGTGCTGGCCGCGCTCCGGCGGGCGCGTGACCGGCAGGAGCTGTGGGAGATGCTGCCCGGCGCGCTCTGAAGCCACCGCGCGCGGCCGGGCCCGCGTGAGTCGACCGCCTGGGTCGACCCGCCTGAGTCGACCCGCGCGGGCCGACTCACCCGGCCCGGTCGCCCGGATCAGCCGCGCTCGCGGACCTCCGCCGCCGTCGGAGCCGTACCGCCGAGGTGGGAGGGCACCCACCAGGTGTCGCCCGCGTCCTTCGGCCGTACCGGATAGGCGCGCTGCGCCGCTTCCAGGAGCTCCTGGACCCGCTCGCGCAGCCGGCGGGTGATGGCCCCCGCGTACTGGTCCACCGGGGCCTCGACCGGGGCGCCGACCCTTATGGTCACCGGGATGTGGTTCCGCCGGAAGTTGCGCGGGTGGCCCTTGGTCCAGATCCGCTGGGTACCCCACAGCGCCATCGGGATCAGCGGAACCCCCGCCTCCTGGGCCAGCCGGGCGGCACCCGACTTGAAGCTCTTCAGGGTGAAGGACGAGGAGATGGTCGCCTCGGGGAACACCCCGACGATCTCGCCGGACCGCAACGAGGCCAGCGCGTGCGCGTAGGCGTCCTCACCCTGCTTGCGGTCGACCGGGATGTGCTTCATGCCGCGCATCAGCGGACCGGACACCTTGTGCCGGAACACCGACTCCTTGGCCATGAACCGGACGAGGCGCTTCTGCGGAAGGGCGGCCAGGCCGGAGAAGATGAAGTCGAGATAACTGATGTGGTTGCTGACCAGCACCGCGCCACCGGTTCTCGGGATGTTCTCCGAACCCTGAGTGTCGATCTTCAGGTCCAGCGCCTTGAACATGGTGCGAGCGGCGCCGATGACCGGTCGATAGACGAGTTCTGCCATCTGGAGAAGACTCCTTCTTCTGCGCCTGGGGGGTTCTCCCGGCGGAAGTTACGCGGCCGTAGGTTTTCGGCATTGTGGCGATGGTGCCCCATGTGCGACGCGGTGGCCAGTCCCGATGGGGCCGGGCGGCGAGATTCTCATCACGTGCCCCGGCCGGGAATGCGCCGCCGTCCCCCGACGCTGACGTCCTGCGAGGAACTCCGACGGAAGGACGACGGTGGACAGGACCACGAGTGCGCAGCGGCTGGACGCGTCCCAACTCGGCGCGGAACTGGGCGAACGGGCGACGCTGGTGCAGTTCTCCACCGCCTTCTGCCAGCCCTGCCGCGCCACTCGCCGCACCCTCGCCGAGGTCGCGGCCATGGTCGAGGGCGTCGCCCACGTCGAGATCGACGCCGAGGCCCACCTCGCGCTCGTCCGCCGGCTCGGCATCCGCAGCACACCGACCGTCCTCGTCCTCGACGCCCGCGGCACGGTCGTCCGCCGCGCGGCCGGGCAGCCGCGCACCGTCGACGTCGTAGCCGCACTCGGTCAGGCGGTGTGACGGGCCGTGACACCGCTCCCACATGGCGATACGCACTTGACGGTAGCGGTCACGCATCGTCAGTCTGACGTTATGCCGCCGGAAATCCTTCTCTACGGCCGGGTCCACGTCGACCTGGCACGCAACGCGAGTGCGCGCTGTCCGGGTGCCTGAGCACCTACGGCCCCGTACGCCCGACTCGCAGAAGGACAATTCCATGACGGTTTCGCCCGAGCTCCGCACCGCCGTGCCCGCCTCCCCCCAGCTGCTGCGCTCCGTCTTCCGGCAGCACGCCGCAGGGGTCGCCGTGATCACCGCCTCCGGTGGGAAGCCCGTCGGATTCACCGCCACCTCACTCAACTCCGTCGCCGCCGAGCCGCCGCTGATCTCCTTCGGCGTCTCCACCACGTCCTCCAGCTGGCCCGTGGTCGCCGAGGCCGCGCACATAGGCGTGCACATACTCGCCGAGGGCCAGGCCGAACTGGCCGCCACCTTCGCCCGCTCCGGGGCCGACCGCTTCGGCCCGGACACCGACTGGCACCACGGGCCCGAGGGTGTACCGGTGCTCGGCGGGGTGGTGGCGTGGCTGGTCTGCCGTGTGGTGGCCCGGGTTCCCGCGGGCGACCACTGCATCGTCATCGCGCAGGTCGAGGTCGGCGACCCCGCAGGCGGGGGCCGCCCGCTCGTCTACCACGAGGGCCGCTTCACCGCGCTGCGGGACTGAACCGAGGCGCTGTCGCGGGGCCGTTCCCGACGCCGGGCCCCTTGGGCCGGCCTGCTCCGGCCCCGCCCGCGGCCGCCCTCTCCGGGCCCGCCGCGTTGGCCACATCACAGTTCCAAGCGCTTGCTTACCGGGCACGTGAAGGGTGTACTGGCGAGTAATATTTCGCTCGGTGTGCCGGTCGCCCTGACCGGGAAACCGTCTCCCCGGGCGCCTATGCTGCGACCGACCGAGGCAGCCCAGAATTCACGATGCAGTAGGAGAGCCGGCGTGAGCTTGAGGATCGTTGTCCCTGTGAAGTACGTGCCCGACGCGACCGGTGACCGGGGGTTCGCCGATGATCTGACGGTGGACCGTGAGGACGTGGACGGTCTGCTGTCGGAGCTGGACGAGTACGCGGTCGAGCAGGCGTTGCAGATCGCGGACGCGGCGGACGACGCGGAGGTCACCGTGGTGACGGTGGGTCCGGAGGATGCGAAGGACGCGTTGCGCAAGGCGTTGTCGATGGGTGCGGACAAGGCGGTGCACGTCGAGGACGACGCGTTGCACGGCAGTGACGTGATGGGGACGTCGTTGGTGCTGGCGAAGGCGATCGAGAAGTCGGGTTACGACCTGGTGGTCTGCGGGATGGCGTCGACGGACGGCACGATGGGGGTGCTGCCGGCGGTGCTGGCGGAGCGTCTGGGTGTGCCGCAGGTGACGTTGCTGTCGGAGGTGTCGGTGTCGGAGGGCACGGTGACGGGGCGGCGTGACGGTGACACGGCGTCGGAGCAGCTGGAGGCGTCGTTGCCGGCGGTGGTGTCGGTGACCGACCAGTCGGGTGAGGCGCGTTACCCGTCGTTCAAGGGGATCATGGCGGCGAAGAAGAAGCCGGTCGAGGCGCTGGATCTGGACGATCTGGAGATCGGTGCGGACGAGGTCGGTCTGGCGGGTGCGTGGACGGTCGTCGACGCGGCGGTGGAGCGTCCGGCGCGCACGGCGGGCACGATCGTGAAGGACGAGGGTGAGGGCGGGCGGAAGCTGGCCGAGTTCCTCGTGGGCCAGAAGTTCATCTGACCCCCTTGCGGCGTCGCGTGGCGGCGTTGTCCCGGGCGTGGGCCGGACAGGTCCTCTGCCCTTCTCTTTGATCTCTGGTTTCGCGGGAAGTGGATGTTCCATGGCTGAGGTTCTGGTTTTTGTCGATCACGTGGACGGTGCGGTCCGTAAGCCCACGCTGGAACTGCTGACGTTGGCGCGGCGTCTGGGTGAGCCGGTCGCGGTGGCGTTGGGTGCGGGTGCGGTGGGCACGGCGGGTGTGCTCGGTGAGCACGGTGCGGTGCGGGTTTTGGCGTCGGAGGCGTCGGAGTTCGGGGAGTACCTGGTGGTGCCGAAGGTCGACGCGTTGGCGGCGGCGGTCGCGGTGGTGTCGCCGGTGGCGGTTTTGGTGCCGTCGTCGGCGGAGGGCAAGGAGGTCGCGGCGCGTCTGGCGGTGCGGATCGGTTCGGGGATCATCACGGACGCGGTGGACGTGGAGGCGGGTGAGTCGGGTCCGGTGGCGACGCAGTCGGCGTTCGCGGCGTCGTTCTCGGTGAAGTCGCGGGTGTCGCGGGGGGTGCCGGTGATCACGGTGAAGCCGAACTCGGCGCCGGTGGAGCCGGTTGCCGCGGCGGGTGCGGTGGAGGAGCTGGCGGTGGAGTTCTCGGCCGCGGCGACGGGGACGAAGGTGCTGTCGCGGACGCCGCGTGCGTCGACGGGGCGTCCGGAGCTGACGGAGGCCGCGATCGTGGTCTCGGGTGGGCGGGGTGTCAACGGTGCGGAGAACTTCGCGGTGATCGAGGCGCTCGCGGACTCGCTGGGTGCGGCGGTCGGCGCGTCGCGGGCGGCGGTCGACGCGGGCTGGTACCCGCACACCAACCAGGTCGGCCAGACCGGTAAGTCGGTCTCCCCGCAGCTGTACATCGCGTCGGGTATCTCGGGTGCGATCCAGCACCGGGCGGGTATGCAGACCTCGAAGACGATCGTCGCGGTCAACAAGGACGCCGAGGCCCCGATCTTCGAACTCGTCGACTTCGGTGTCGTCGGCGACCTCTTCGACGTCGTGCCCCAGCTCACCGAAGAGATCAACACCCGCAAGAACTGAACGACGCAAGAACCGGACACCCCCCTCCCCGTCACGACATGAGCGGGAAGCGGACGGCGACGGGCCGGGACCACGCGGACACCCCCGCACGGACCCGGCCCGTCGCCGTCCACCGTTGACGCGTGTCCGGCCGCGCTTATAGCTTCGCCATGCGGATCATCGATTCCGGTCGGCGGAAGTTCGGGCAAGCGGACGTATCGAGAGCGTGGAGGGTACGGTCATGGGCCGACGGGCTGAAGCGGCGACGAGCCTCGACGACGCGGTGGGCGAGGAGATCGGCGCGTCCCTCGCCGAGGTGGACGCCGAACTCGCGCGCCGCTACCCCGGTGACCCGGGCACCCGCCAGCCCGTGCACACGGTGTACGTACCGGCCGACGCATTCGACGCCGCGACCGTACGCTCCTGGGGCGGCCGGGCGCTCGCCGCGCTCGACGAACACGCCCCGGACGCCGAGTCCTTCGCCGCCGTCCTCGGCCTCCCCGAGGAGCTCGCCGTACCCGTCCACGACCGGGTGCGCGCCAAGCTGGAGCGCGAGCCCGTGGAGGACCTGCGGGTGGACTTCGAGGACGGCTACGGCAGACGTCCGGACGCCGAGGAGGACCAGGCCGCCGCCCGCGCCGCGGACCTGCTCCAGCAGGCGTACGCGGACGGCGGCGCGCCCCCGTACACCGGTATCCGGATGAAGTGCATGGAGGCGTCCGTGCGCGCGCGGGGGATCCGCACCACGGACGTGTTCCTCACCGGGCTCGTACGCTCCGGCGGGCTGCCCGACGGACTGGTGCTCACCCTGCCGAAGGTCACCTACCCGCAGCAGGTCGCCGCCTTCGTCCGGCTGCTCGACGCGTTCGAGCGGACGCACGGCCTGGACGAGGGGCGGCTGCGCTTCGAGATCCAGATCGAGACCAGCCAGTCGATCCTCGCCGCGGACGGTACGGCCGCCGTGGCCAGGATGATCGACGCCGCGCGGGGCCGGGCCACCGGACTGCACTACGGCACTTTCGACTACAGCGCGAGCGTGGGCGTCAGCCCCGCCCACCAGGCGAGCGACCACCCCGCCGCGGACCACGCCAAGGCGGTCATGCAGGTCGCCGCCGCCGGCACCGGCGTACGGGTCTCGGACGGCTCCACCAACGTGCTGCCCGTCGGCTCCACCGACCGCGTCCACCGGGCCTGGCGGCTCCACTACGGCCTCACCCGCCGCGCTCTGGCCCGCGCGTACTACCAGGGCTGGGATATGCACCCGGCGCATCTGCCGACCCGTTACGCGGCCGTCTACGCCTTCTACCGCGAGGGTCTGGACCAGGCGGCGGCCCGCCTCGCCGGGTACGTCGCCAAGTCCGCCGGGGACGTCATGGACGAACCCGCCACCGCCAAGGCGCTCAGCGGCCATCTGCTGCGCGGGATCGACTGCGGGGCCCTGGACGCCGAGGAGGTCACCCGGCTGACCGGGCTCGGCCGCCACGAGCTGGACGCGTACGCGCGAACCGGCCACGGCGCCGCGGCCGGCTGAGCACGGCCGCCGCCGTGCCTTCCCCCGGCCGCCGCGCGTTCTCCGTGGCTCAGGCCGGGGGCAGCTCGCCGGAGCCGCGGGGCACCAGGGTCGTCGGCAGCTCCACCCGGGCGGTGGCGTGTCCGCCGCCCTCCAACCGGCGGAAGAGGTGCTCCGCCGCGGTGCGCCCCACGGCCGCCGCGTCCTGCGCGATCACCGTGATGCCGAGCAGGTCGGCCAGCTCGATGTCGTCGAACCCGACCAGTGCGACCGGTCGTTCGCGGTCGGCGAGCACCCGCACGGCGGTCACCGTCACCCGGTTGTTGCCCGCGAAGACCGCGGTCACCGGCTCCGGTCCCGAGAGCATCTCCTCGGCGGCGGCGCGCACCCGCTCCGGGGCGGTGACCCCGAGGGAGACCCACCGGTCGTCGACGGCGATGCCCGCGTCCGCCATCGCCGCGTGGTAGCCGCGCAGCCGCTCCGTCGTCGTGTGGATGCGCGGCTGGTCGCCGATGAAGCCGATCCGGCGGTGGCCGTGGGCGATCAGGTGGGCCACGCCCTGCCGGGCGCCGCCGAAACTGTCGGAGAGGATGGTGTCGGCGTCCACGAGACCCGCCGGGCGGTCCACGAAGACGGTCGCCACCCCGGCCCTGATCTCCGGCTCCAGATACCGGTGGTCGTCGCCCGCCGGGATCACGATCAGCCCGTCCACCCGTCGCGCGCAGAGCGCGAGCACCAACTCCTGTTCGCGCACCGGGTCCTCGGCGCTGGAGCCGTTGATGAGCAGCGCCCCGTGCGAGCGGGCGACCTCTTCCACGGCGCGGCTCAGCGGACCGTAGAACGGGTCCGCCAGATCCTCCAGGACCAGACCGATGGATGCCGTACGGCCCTTACGCAGAACGCGGGCGCTGTCGTTGCGGCGGAAGCCGAGGGCGTCGATCGCCTCCTGCACCCGGCGCTCGGTGTCGGGCGTGACGCCGGCCTCGCCGTTCACCACCCGGGAGACCGTCTTGAGCCCTACTCCGGCCCGCGCGGCCACGTCTTTCATGGTGGGCCGGTTGCCGTAGCGGGGCTCGGAATGACGGGCGGTCTCGGCCACAGTGCGCTGTCCTGTCGTAGGGTGCGTCGACACCGGTGTCAACGCCACGGGGGATCGGGGCTGTGGCGTCGAGCATAGGCCCTGGACAACGTTGTCATGGCAATACAGACTGTGCAGACCACAAGGACGGAACCAGCAGGTCCGCCCTTCTACTCATCCGGAGAGCCAAGGCCCATGCATACCGACCTCGTCGCAGCCCTCGATATCGGCGGCACCAAGATCGCCGGCGCGCTGGTGGGCGACGACGGCACGCTGCTCGTCCGCGCGCAGCGGCCGACGCCCGCCAAGGAGTCCGGCGAGTCGGTCATGGGGGCGGTGGACGGAGTCCTCTCCGAGCTGATGGCCTCACCGCTCTGGGAGCGCGCCTGTGCGCTGGGCATCGGCAGCGCCGGCCCGGTGGACGCCTCGGCGGGCACGGTCAGCCCGGTCAACGTTCCCGGCTGGCGCGACTTCCCGTTGGTCGACCGGGTGGGCAAGACGATCGGCGGACTGCCGGTCACCCTGGTCGGCGACGGCGTGGCGATGACCGCGGCCGAGCACTGGCAGGGAGCGGCCCGGGGCCACGACAACGCGCTCTGCATGGTCGTGTCGACCGGAGTCGGCGGCGGACTCGTGCTGGGCGGCAGGCTTCACCCCGGACCCACCGGCAACTCCGGCCACATCGGTCACATCAGCGTCGACCTGGACGGCGACCCCTGCCCGTGCGGGGCGCGCGGCTGCGTCGAGCGGATCGCCAGCGGCCCCAACATCGCGCGCCGGGCCCTGGAGAGCGGCTGGCTGCCCGGACCCGACCAAGACGCCACGGCCCGCGCCGTGGCCGCCGCCGCGAAGGCGGGAGACCCCGTGGCCCAGGCGTCCTTCGACCGCGCGGCCCAGGCGCTCGCCGCCGGGATCGCCGCCACGGCGACCCTGGTCGAGATCGACATCGCGGTGATCGGCGGGGGAGTGGCCGGGGCCGGCGACGTGCTCTTCGCCCCGCTGCGGCGGGCCCTGGCCGACTACGCCACGCTCTCCTTCGTGCGCAACCTCACGGTGACCCCCGCGGTGATGGGCAACGACGCCGGACTCGTGGGAGCGGCCGCCGCGGCCACCGTGCGCTGACGACGTACCCGGGCCGTCGCCGGACCCCGGCGCGCCCGGGGCAGGCTGCCGGGCGGCCCGCCGACGGCCAACTGTTCGATGACGAAGCCGGCGGGCGGTGGCCCCGGCGGCTCAGCCGGCGCGGTCGGCCGATGACCCGGCGACCACCACGAGGAAGGCGTCCCGGTCGAGGTCCATCACGACCTCCACCGCGAGCCCCTCGCCGCGGCGCGCGGCCGCGAACTCCTCCGCGGGCCAGCTGCCGCGCGGCCCGCCGGCGGGAAACTGCTTGAGCACCGTCCGACGCATGGTGTGCCCCCTCTGCCGTTGTGCGCGGTCTCGCCGGACCGCCCGATCGCGTGCTCCCGTGACGGCCCGCCGCCTTCCGCCGGGCCACCGGTTCCGCGTGGCCGGTACGTCGGGGCGTCCGCCGACGGGTACCCCGTCCACGGCTCCGTACAACAGGTTCGTCGCACCGGGTTTTCGCCACAGGGTGTTCAGGGCAAGCCACAGAAGGCTGGAGCCCCTCCGGACGACCCGGCCGCGCCGAAGGACGGGACCCGCGGCGCGGACCTCGGGCAGGGCGGCCGTGCGGCACGGGCCGGGCTCGGCGCCGGGCGGCACGGCGGTGGGGCGCGAGCGCGGCACGGACCGGAAGAGATGCCTGGCGAAGGGGGAGCCGTGATCGTCTGGGTCAACGGTGCGTTCAGTGCGGGCAAGACCAGCGCGGCCTGCGAGCTGCTCGATCTGATCCCGAACAGCACGCTGTACGACCCCGGGCTGACCGGCGCCGCGCTGCGTGGACTGCTGCCCCGGAAGCGGCTGGCGGAGGTGACCGACTTCCAGGACCTGCCCATCTGGCGGCGCCTGGTCGTCGACACCGCGGCGGCGCTGCTCGCCGAGGTCCCGGGCACGCTCGTGGTCCCGATGACGCTGCTGCGCCAGGAGTACCGGGACGAGATATTCGGCGGACTCGCCTCCCGCCGCATCCCCGTCCACCACGTGCTGCTCCTCCCAGAGGAAACGATCCTGCGCCAGCGGATCTCGCAACGGCACGCGTCCCCCGAAGGTCTTCAGGACCCCGGGGGCCTTGAGGACCCCGAGCGGAGCCGGCGCGGCCGCCGCTGGTGCCTCGAACACATCGAGCCCTACCGCGCGGCCCTCCCGTGGCTCACCGCCGACGCCCACGTCATCGACACCGGCGCCCTCACCCCGCGCGAGACCGCGCTGCGGATCGAGGAAGCGGTACGCACCGGCGCCGCCCGGGAGTGCGGGATCGTCCAGAACCCCTCCCCGACCGCCGAGACGGTCGCCTCCGGCGTCCTCCTCTTCGACGAACACGGCCGGGTCCTCCTCGTCGATCCCACCTACAAGGCGGGCTGGGAGTTTCCCGGCGGGATCGTCGAGGCGGGCGAAGCACCGGCACGGGCGGGAGTCCGGGAGGTCGCCGAGGAGATCGGCCTGGTCCTGGCCACCGAGCCCAGGCTGCTGGTGGTCGACTGGGAGGCGCCCCGCCCGCCCGGCTACGGCGGCCTGCGGTTCCTCTTCGACGGGGGCCTCCTGCGGGACGAGGACACGGCGGGGCTGCGGCTCCAGAACTCCGAGCTGCGGGAATGGCGTTTCGTCACCGAGGAGGAGGCCGCCCGGCTTCTCCCGCCGACCCGCTGGACCCGGCTGAGATGGGCGCTCCGGGCCCGCGAGCGCTCCACCGTCCTCAATCTGGAGGCAGGGGTGCCGGTCGGCTGAGAGAGCCGGGCGGAGCCGGCGGACCCGGGGGCGAGGCCGCGAGCCGCCCGCACGGGCCGCACCGCACGGGCCGCACCGCACGGGCCGCACCGCACGGGCCGCACCGCACGGGCCGCACCGCACGGGCCGCACCGCACGGGCCGCACCGCACGGGCCGCACCGCACGGGCCGCACCGCACCGGCCGCCCGCACCGGCCGCACCGGCCCCCAGCAGGCCCCCTCGGCCCCACCAGGCCTCGCAGACCTCCCCTCCGGCTGCCCGTCAGCCCTGCCGGGACTCCGCGTAGTTCCGGAGGAACAGCGCCTCCGCGACCGCGAGGCGCTCCAGCTCCTCGGGCGAGACGCTCTCGTTCACCGCGTGGATCTGCGCCTCGGGCTCGCTCAGCCCGATGAGCAGGATCTCCGACTCCGGGTACAGCTGCGCCAGCGTGTTGCAGAGCGGGATCGATCCGCCCATGCCCGCCGTCTGCATCTCCTCGCCCGGGTACGCGACCCGCATCGCCGCCGCCATCGAGGTGTACGCCGGGCTGGTCACGTCCGCGCGGAACGGCTGGCCCTGGCCCACCTGTTCGACCGTGACACGCGCTCCCCACGGGGCGTGCGACTCCAGGTGCGCGGTCAGCAGCTTCGTCGCCTCGACGGCGTCCTGGCCCGGCGGTACCCGCAGGCTGACCTGGGCCCGCGCGCTCGCCTGCACGGACGGCGTGGCGCCGACGACCGGCGGGCAGTCGATCCCGATCACGGTCACCGCGGGCCGCGCCCAGATGCGGTCCGCGACCGTACCCGCGCCGATCAGCTCCACCCCGTCCAGCACCTTGGCGTCCCTGCGGAACTCCTCCTCCGGGTACTGCAGCCCCTCCCAGGAGGCGTCCCCGGCCAGCCCGTCCACCGTCGTCGTACCGTCCTCGGACCGCAGCGAGGCGAGCAGCTGGATCATCGCGGCGAGCGCGTCCGGGACGGCGCCGCCGAACTGGCCGGAATGCAGGTTCCCCTCAAGGGTGTTGAGCGTCACGCGCAGCATCGTCATGCCGCGCAGGGTCGCGGTGACGGTCGGCAGGCCGACCCGGAAGTTGCCCGCGTCGCCGATGACGATCGCGTCCGCGACGAGCAGCTCCGGGTGCTCCTCGGCGTACCGCTCCAGCCCGCCGGTGCCCTGCTCCTCGGACCCCTCCGCGACCACCTTCACGCCGACCGGCACGCCGCCGTCGGCCTTGAGGGCGCGCAGCGCGAGCAGATGCATGATCAGACCGCCCTTGCAGTCCGCCGTCCCGCGGCCGTACCAGCGGCCGTTCCGCTCGGTCAGTTCGAACGGCGGGGAGAGCCAGGCCGACTCGTCGAGCGGCGGCTGCACGTCGTAGTGGGCGTACAGCAGCACGGTCGGGGCTCCGGCCGGGCCGGGGAGGTAGCCGTAGACGGACTGGGTGCCGTCGGGGGTGTCCAGCAGCGCGACGTCCTGGAATCCCTCCGCGGTGAGCGCGTCGGCGACCCAGCCGGCCGCCGCCTCGCACTCGCTCTTCGGGAACTGCGCGGGATCCGCCACCGACTGGAACGCCACCAGCTCGCTCAGCTCCGCCTTGGCACGGGGCATCAGCGAGGCAACGGTTTCGGGGATCGGACGGGCGGTCATGGGAACGCTCCTTGTGAGTGCGGTGCTGGGTGGTCGTGCGAGGCGTGCACGGCCGTGGACGACGCCGTTTGTCCTGCGTTGTCCGTACGACGAAAACACTGCCGATCCTCCCACAGCGGACCCTGGCCGGATCGCGCCGTAGGATGCCGTCAGTAGCTGGGGCAACTGGTCGGATCGGGAGCAGAAGCACATCGTGAGCAGCGAGAACGCAGACGCCGGGCGTGAGCACGAAGAGTCGTCGGTGTGGGACGTCGTGGTAGTCGGTGCAGGGCCGGCCGGTGCCTCCGCGGCATACGCGGCAGCCGTCGCGGGCCGCCGGGTCCTGCTGCTGGAGAAGGCGGAGCTGCCCCGCTACAAGACATGCGGCGGCGGGATCATCGGATATTCGCGCGATTCGCTTCCGCCGGGATTCGAACTGCCCCTGCGGGACCGCGTGCACGCCGTCACCTTCTCCCTCAACGGAAAGCTGGCGCGTACCCGCAAGTCGAAGCGCATGCTCTTCGGCCTCATCAACCGGCCCGAGTTCGACGCCCAGCTCGTCGAGGAGGCGCAGAAGGCCGGCGCGGAACTGCGTACGGGTGCCTCCGTCGCGCGGGTCGAGCAGCACGGCTCGTCCGTACCGGACCGGCGCACCGTCGCGGTGGTGCTGGCCGGCGGCGAGACGGTGCTCGCACGGGCCGTCGTCGGGGCGGACGGCAGTGCCGGACGCATAGGCGCCCACGTCGGGGTGAAGCTCGATCAGGTGGACCTCGGCCTGGAGGCGGAGATCCCCGTCCCCGAGACGGTCGCCGAGGACTGGGCCGGACGGGTGCTCATCGACTGGGGCCCGATGCCCGGCAGTTACGGCTGGGTCTTCCCCAAGGGCGACACGCTGACGGTCGGGGTGATCTCCGCCCGGGGTGACGGCGCCGGGACCAAGCGGTACCTGGAGGACTTCGTCGCCCGTCTCGGGCTGGCCGGGTTCGAGCCGAAGATCTCCTCGGGCCACCTCACCCGCTGCCGCAGCGAGGACTCGCCGCTCTCCCGGGGCCGGGTCGTGGTCTGCGGTGACGCGGCGGGCCTCCTGGAGCCCTGGACCCGCGAGGGCATCTCCTTCGCGCTCCGCTCCGGCCGGCTGGCGGGGGAGTGGGCGGTACGCATCGCCGAGGCCCGCGACGCGGTGGACGCCCGGCGCCAGGCGCTCAACTACGCCTTCGCCATCAAGGCCGGACTCGGTGTCGAGATGAACGTCGGACGCCGGATGCTCAAGCTCTTCGAGCGCCGCCCCGGTGTCCTGCACGCGGTGCTCACGACCTTCCGGCCGGCCTGGAAGGCGTTCGCCGGAATCACCCGGGGAACGACCTCGCTGGCCGAACTGGTCCGTACCCACCCGCTGGCGCACCGCGCGCTCTCCGTGATGGACCGCCGGTCGGCCGAGAACGGCTGACCGGCTCCCGCCCGAGCGGCGGCGGCCCGGTCAGTCACGACCCCCGCCCGCCCCGCTCCGGCGGGCGGGCCGGCGCAGCTGGAGCGCCCAGAGAGCCTTCTGGGCGAGGAGGGTGAGGGTGCCGGCGAGCACGATGCCGCCGAGGTTGGCGAGGAGTTGCTGCGAGGAACCCGTGGTTTGCGTGTAGTCGGAGTAGCTGAACGCCACCGCCGCGTTGGCCGCCGCCGGGACCGTCGTCACCGAGATCGTCACCCCGATCAGCGCGGCCGACTTCGACGAGGTGAGCGACAGGGTCCCCGCGATCCCCGCGAGGAACGCCACGACGAACGACATCCGGTCCGGCTGCCAGATGAACGAGGTGTTCGGCCGGTCCGCCTCGACCATCGACCTCGTGAACAGCCCGCAGGCGTCCATGAGCCAGGCGAACCCGGCGGTCATCACCATCGCCGCCGCGAACCCGCCGACGAGCGCGGCCAGCGAGCGTGCCACCAGCCGGGGCGCCCGCTGCACCAGAGCGGTGGAGACACCGGCCAGCGGTCCGAACTCCGGGCCCACGACCATCGCGCCGACGATCAGGATCGCGTTGTCCAGCATCACGCCGACCGCGGCGAGCATGGTGGCGATCGTCAGGAAAGCGACGTAGGTGACGCTGAACGTCGACTCCTCGTGCGTGACCTCCGTCAGCTCCTCCCACAGCACCGCGTCGGCACCCTCGCCCGGTGCTTGTTCCTCGGCCCGGTCGGCATGCTCGGAGAGCGTCAGGTCCAGATTCTCCACGGTGATGGAGCCCGTGCGGTCGATACCGAGCCGGCGCAGCCGACCGATCAGTTCGTCACCCGCCTCCCGGGCGACGTCGCAGAGCACCAGGTCGCCGGCGGGCGAGCGGGCGGCGCCCGGCAGCACGACGAGATGGGCGGTTCCCACGCTGTCGTCGAGCAGCCTCACCACCTCGTCCGTGCGTGCGGGCGGAACGATCAGACGCAGATGCAGCACGGGGCAGGCCTCCCGGAGGTGGCCGGGATGCGTACGTCCGGGCCATGGGGGTTCGTACGACGGATAGCCGTTCGACCTCTTATACCTCGTGGCCGAGGCCGGAATCGGAGTGCCGGACACTCCGCACGGTCCCTGGCCGAGCAGCGTCGGCGGACCGCCGCCGACCGGAGCGGACCGAACCGAACCGGCGGGCGGGCGTCCGTCGCAGCCCACCGGGGCGGCGCCGGACGCGGCGTGATCCGGACGAACGCCCCTACCGGGCGCCCCGCTCCTCCACCGTGATCCGGAAGACCGGGTGGTCGGGGCAGGCCGCCAGCAGTTCCGCGTCGGTCGACGTGGCGGTGACGCCCTGGAAGTACTGGTTCACTTCCCAGCCCCAGCGCTTCAGGTAGGCGCGGACGACGCGCACCTTCTGCGCGTCGTCCGCGATCTCCACCGCGGTGAAGGTCCGCGTCCGGCGCCCGACCCGCAGCTCACCACCGCCCGCCGCCCGCATGTTGCGCACCCACTGGGAGTGTCCGCGGGCCGAGACCAGGTACTGCTCGCCGTCGTGGACGTGCGGATTCACCGGCACGCGCTGCATCTTGCCGCTCTTGCGCCCCCGTACGGACATCTCCGCCGAGCCCATGAGGCTGAAGCCGTGGCGGGCGAGCCACCCGACCGCGTTGTTGAAACGGGTGCTGATCGCACCGGCTCTGAAGTAGTACGGCTGTGCCTGCGACATGGTGTCCCCGGTTCCTGAGCGCGGAAAGTCCCTGAGCGCGAAGTGGTCCGTCTTCGCAGGGCTTCTTCGAGAGCGGTGCTCTCTGTTGAGATCAGTGTGCTCCAGCGGGGACGGCTTGGCAAGAGCACCGCTCTCGTTTCTGTTCGCTGATCCGCCAGCGTGGCAGAATGTGCACCATGAGTGCCATCAGAGGAGCCCGGGAACGCGCCCGCACCGAGATCACCGCCGCCATCAAGGACGAGGCGAGGGCGCAGCTCGCGGCGGAGGGCGCTGCCAGGCTCTCCCTGCGCGCCGTCGCCCGCGAGCTGGGCATGGTCTCCTCGGCCCTCTACCGCTACTTCCCCAGCCGCGACGAGCTGCTGACGGCACTGATCATCGACGCCTACGACGCCATCGGTGAAGCCGCCGAGAAGGCGGGCCGCGACGCCACCGCCTCCCCGGACGGCTCGCCCCCCACCGCCTGGACGGCCGTCGCCTGCGCCGTACGGGAATGGGCCCTCGCCCACCCGCACGAGTACGCCCTGATCCACGGCTCGCCCGTACCCGGCTACGTGGCACCCCAGGACACCGTCGGCCCGGCCTCCCGGGTCGGCATGGTCCTCATCGGCCTGATCCGCGAGGCCCACCGGGGCGAGGGGGTCACCGCACCGCCGCTCTCCGTGGCGCTGCGCCCCGAAGCGGCCCGGATGGCGGCCGAACTCGCCCCGGACCTCCCGCCGGCCAACGTCGCCGCGCTCGTCATCGCCTGGGCCCAGCTCTTCGGGCTCGTCTCCTTCGAGCTCTTCGGCCAGTTCACCGGGGTGGTGGAGGACCGGGAGGCGCTGTTCCGTCAGGCGGCCGACGGACTCGCGCGCTCGGTCGGCCTCACGGTCCCCGGAGAGCTCTCCGAAGGGTGAGCGCCCGGCCGGATCACCCGCGGGGAGGAGCGGGAAGCTCGCCGGATCCGCGGGGCACGAGACGGGTCTCGACCATCACGGTGCGCCCCCGGGAGCGGTCCCCGTCGAGGCGTTCGATGGCGAGGGCCCCCGCCAACTCGCCCATGGCCGCCGGGTTCTGGGCGACGACCGTGAGCCCGGGATCGAGGATGGCGGCCATGGGCACGTCGTCGAAGGCGACGACCGCGACGTCCTTGCGGAGGCTGCGCGACACCTCGGTCAGCACGCCGATCGTCATGACGTTGTTGCCCGACAGCAGCGCGGTCGGCGGGTCGGGAAGGGCGAGCAGCCGGGCCGTCGCCGCGGCCGCCCCCTCCGGGTCGTGGGCGTCGGCCACCAGCGCCCGGTCGTGGGGCAGACCCGCCTCGGCGAGCGCCGCGCGGTATCCGGCTATTCGTTCGCGGCGGGTGTACAGGCGGGCCGGCAGATCGCCGATGAAGCCGATCCGGCGGTGGCCCCGGGCGATCAGGTGGGCGACGCCCTCCCGCGTACCGGAGCGGTTGGAGCTGACCACCGTATCGGCGGTGAGGCCGCTGCCGGGCCGGTCGAGGAAGACGACGGGCATCCCGGCCGCCCGGTGCGTCTTGAGGTGGGAGTGGTCGGCTCCCACCGCCGGCGCGACCATGAGGACGCTGACCCTGCGGGCCAGGAACGTACGGATCAGGGCGTGTTCGCGCTCCGGGTCGTCGTCGGACGAACCCATCAGGAGCGTCAGCCCGCGGCCACGCACGGCCTCCTCGATGCCCCCCGCGACCGCGCCGAAGAACGGGTTGCCGAGGTCCGGCACGACCAGCCCGACGGTGGTGTCGGGGCCGCCCACCCGGATGCTCCTGGCCATCAGGTTGGGCTGGAAGCCGAGCATCGCCACGGCGGCCAGGACGCGCTTCCTGGTCTCCGGGGAGCTGGGGCCGTCCTCGTTGAGGACCCGGGAGACCGTTTTGGCACTGACGCCGACCTCACGGGCGACGTCCGCGAGGGTCGGTCTGCGGGACGACGATGCCATGGACCACCTTTTTCTGGAGGGCGTCCCCTCGGACGCCGGGGACGGCGGGTCAGCTCCCCCGCACTCCGGCTGCCGAGGCGGCGTCACTGTCCGCCACGACCGTACCCCCGTCCGGACGCACGCCGAGCGCGCCGGTCATGATGGCCACGACTTCCGCCATGGAGTAGTCCGAAGGCCTGATCACGGCCTCGCGCCGGCCGAGCCGGTGGACGTGCACCCGGTCGGCGATCTCGAAGACGTGCGGCATGTTGTGGCTGATGAGGATCACCGGCACCCCCTTGTCGCGGACCCGGCGGATCAGATCGAGCACCTGCCCCGACTCCTTCACCCCCAGCGCGGCCGTCGGCTCGTCCATCACCACGACACTGCGGGCCCAGGCGGCGGCCCGGGCGACGGCCACGGCCTGCCGCTGACCTCCTGAGAGCGTCTCCACGGGCTGGGACAGCGAGCCGATCTTGACCTTGAGTTCGGCGAGGTGCGCGGCCGCCTCCCGGCGCATCGCCTTCTTGTCGAGCATGCGGAGCACCGAACCGAGCGCGCCCGGACGACGGATCTCCCGGCCGAGGAACATGTTGGAGGCGATGTCCATGGACGCGGCGACGGCGAGATCCTGATACACCGTCTCGATGCCGCGCGCCCGCGCGTCCTGCGGTCCGGCGAACCTGATCGGCTCTCCGTGGAGCCGGATCTCCCCGGCGTCGGGCACCAGGGCGCCGGTGAGCGCCTTGATCAGGCTCGTCTTGCCGGCGCCGTTGTCACCGATGACGGCCAGTACCTCACCGGGCATGAGCTCGAAGTCGGCCTCGTCGATGGCGGTCACGTGCCCGTAGCGCTTGACCAGCCCGCGTGCGCTGAGCACGGGAGTGGGGCCGCCGTCCGGTGCGGGCGCGGCAGGCCGCGAGCCGGCGTCCGCCTTGTGCGCCGCCGGGTCTTGGGGCGAGTCCGGGTGGGTCATCGGTTCCCCTTGCGCGAGAGCTGGTCGACGGTGACCGCGAGGATCACCAGCACACCGGTGACCAGGGTCTGGTAGACGGACGAGACGCCCATCAGCTGGAGGCCGTTGCGGAACACACCGACGATGAGGACGCCGACCAGAGTGCCGAGCACCGTGCCCCGGCCGCCGAACAGGCTCGTCCCGCCGAGCACGACCGCGGTGATGCTGTCGAGGTTGTCGGTCTGGCCCGCCTGCGGATCGCCGACACCGGTACGGGACACCAGCAGCAGGGCCGCGATCCCGTAGACCAGACCGGCGATCGTGTAGACGCCCACGGTGAGCCGGGACACGCGGATGCCGCTGAGCCGGGCGCTCTCGGCGCTGTTGCCGAGGGCGTAGAGGTGCCTTCCCCAGGCGGTACTGCTCAGCGCGTAGGCGAAACCGAGGAAGAGCGCGATGGTGACCAGCGAACCGTAGGTGACGTCCGTCCGGCCGAGCGGAAAGGTCCGGCCCAGTACGGTGAGCGGTCCGGGAAGATCGGTGACCGTCTGCTCCTCGGAGTAGATGTGGGTCAGGGCGAAGGCGACATTGAGCATCCCCAGCGTCACGATGAACGGCGGCAGCGGCACGACGCGCACCAGCACCCCGTTGAGCAGGCCGAACCCCGCACAGGCCAGGATTCCGAGGGCGATGGCGAGCAGCGGCGGCAGCGGCCCGCTCACGGCGAGTTTGGCGATGAGGATGCCGCCGAACGCCATCACGGCGCCGCAGGAGAGGTCGATCCCGGCGGTGAGGATGATCAGCGTCTGCCCGATGGCGAGGATGCCGACCACCATGACCTGTTGAAGGATCAGCGAGAAGTTGCCGCCGGACAGGAACTGGTCGGTGGCCGTGGAGAAGAACACCGACGCGAGGACGAGGGCCGCGAGGGGCCCCGCGGCCGGTGAGGTGAGGAGCCGGCGCAGTGCGGCCGGCCCGTCGGCACGGACGGCGAGCGGAGTGGACGTGGTCACCGCGGCTCAGCCCCAGCAGTTCTCGAGGCCGAAACCGGTGTCCTCGGACTCGGCGCCGGACTGCGGCTCGTCGGTGATGAGCTGGACACCGGTGTCGGTGTAACCGGCGGCCTTCTTGCCGGTCTTGGCGTACTCGGCGATCGCCTTCACGCCGTCGGCGGCCATTTTCAGGGGGTACTGCTGGGAAGTGGCCGCGATCTTGCCGTCCTTGACCGCCCGCACTCCGGTGCAGCCGCCGTCGATCGCGACGATCATGACGTCGTTCTCGCGGCCCTTGGCCTTGACGGCGGTGTACGCGCCGAGCGCGGCCGGTTCGTTGATCGCGTACACCAGATTGATGTCGGGCGCCTTCTGCAGGCACGTCTCCATGGCGGTCTGGCCCTTGGCCTGGTCGCCGCCGGTGTCCTGGGAGCACACGATCGAAGGGTCGGCGGCGTCGATGCCGAAGCCCTTGACGAATCCGTCGTGCCGCTGGACGCCGACCGACACACCGGGGGCCAGGTCCATCGTGGCGATCTTCACCGGCTTGCCGCCCATCGCGGCCTTGGCGTAGGCGCCGATCAGCTCACCGGCCTTCACGTTGTCGGTGGCGAACAGCGCGTCGACGGAGGACTGCGGCTCGGGCGGCGTGTCCAGGGCGATGACGAGCACCCCCTTGGCCCGGGCCTTCGCGATCGCGGGGACGATGGCCTTGGAGTCGTTCGGGGTGATCAGCACTCCCTTGACCCCGGAGGCGACCATGTTCTCCAGCGCGGTGATCTGCCCCGCGTTGTCCCCGTCGAACTTCCCTGCAGCGGTGCTCAGTTCGGCGTTCGCGCTCGTGGCCGCCTGCTCGGCGCCCTGCTTCATCTTCACGAAGTACGGGTTCGTGTCCGTCTTCGTGATCAGCCCGACCTTCACCTTTCCCCCCGACGAGGAACCGCCGGCGGATCCGGTCCCGGAACCGGATCCGCACGCGGCCAGGGACAGGGCGAGGCCGACGGCGCCGATGGCGAGGGCCGGTTGGGCTCTACGGAACATGGTGAGACTCCTGGGGAGGCGGTGGGCGTCGGCAGCCGAGTGGTGCCGGGAGACGCTCTCGTCGCGGTGTCATCGTTGACACATGTCATCGTTGACACCGCATGCGGAGGATGATGGACTCCCGGTCCGGCAACGTCAATGCCTTGCGCCGAAAAGCGAGTTGGCCGAACAGAAGGCCGATCCACGGCGCCGCGCCCCCGGACCCCGGCGGGGGATCGCGCGGCGGACGCCGTCGCGCGACCCCCGATTCCCCGTCCCACCTGGAGGTTCACCCCATGCAGACACCGCGTCAGGTCACCGTGCTGGGAGAGTGTGTCGCCGACCTCTTCGCCGACCCCCGAACCGCCCTCCCGCACACCGGCACGCCGAGCCCCGCGTCGCATCAGCAGGGCATGACCCTGCGCGTCCTGCCGGGCGGCGGTCCCGCCAACACCGCCGTGGGGCTGGCCCGTCTCGGCACACCGACCCGGTTGATGGCCCGGCTGTCCGGCGATGTCTTCGGCCGGCTGTTCCGGGCCCGCCTGCTGGAGTCGGGGGTCGATCTGTCGGGCGCGCAGGCCGCCGCCGAGCCGAGCACACTGGCGGTCGCCGACATCGACGCGGGCGGGGCGGCCGCATACTCCTTCCACGCCGAGGGCACCGCGGACTGGCAGTGGACGCGCGCGGAGCTGGCCGCCGGTGATCCGCGCGACTCGGCCTGTGTGCACACCGGTTCGCTCGCGCTGGTACGTGAACCCGGCGGCCTCCTGGTGGAGGAGCTGCTCGCCGGAGCGCGACCCCACACCACGGTGAGCATCGACCCCAACGTCCGGCCGGCACTGGTCGATCCGCAGGTGTACCGCGACCGGATCCCCGGCTGGTGCGCGGTGGCGGACATCCTGCGGCTGAGCCAGGACGACCTCGACGCGGTCGCCCCGGACGTCACGGTCGAAGCGGCCTGCGACGGCTTCCACGCGGCGGGCGCCCGGCTGGTGGTGGTCACCCTCGGCGCGCGCGGAGCCTTCGCCTCGCTCGAAGGCCGGCGGGTCTCCGTACCCGGTGTGCCCACCCGGGTGGTCGACACGGTCGGCGCCGGGGACGCCTTCACCGCGGGGCTTCTGCACCACCTCGGGGAGCGCGGCCTGCTGGGCGGCCGGCTCGAACGGCTGACCCCGGAAGGGCTCGCGGCGGCCTGTGCGTACGCGGTCCGGGTGGCGGCCCTGACCTGCGCCGCCGCCGGTCCCAACCCGCCGTGGGCCCACCAGATGGAACCGGAGCCCGGCGCCACGCGGGCCGGGAGCCTCTCATGACGGGCCGGAACGAATCCTGTTCGGAGCGTTGACGGGCTCCCGGCCGGGGCCCATCATCTGTCATCGACCGGGTGTCATCGATGACAGATGTCAACGATGACACCCATGCGCCTCCCTGCAGAGAGAGAGTGGGTTCACATGCGCCGAAGAGTCGGGGCGCTGTTCGTCGCGCTGTTGACGAGCCTGGCCGCCGGCCTGGTCGTGTTGGTTCCGAGCGCCCCTGCGGCCGCCGGGACCACCGGGGACTATCCCGAGTTCCCGTATCCGACGACGACGTACAGCGAGCCGCTGCGCGGCCAGTTCCACTTCAGCTCGCAGTCGGGCTGGATGAACGACCCGAACGGACTGGTGTACGCGAACGGGGTCTACCACTTCTTCTACCAGCACAACCCGCACGGTCTGGCCTGGGACACCATGCACTGGGGGCACGCCACCAGCCCCGACCTGGTGCACTGGACCCAGAAGCCGATCGCGCTGGAGCCCGACGTGCACCCCGGCACGCTCTTCTCCGGTGGCGGGGTCGTCGACAAGGACAACACCTCGGGGCTGAAGACCGGAGCCCTCGATCCGATCGTGGTGTTCTCCAACACCGACGGCGTCAGCGTGTTCTACAGCAACGACAACGGCCAGACCTTCCAGGCGTACGACAAGGGCCGCAAGCAGATCCGGATACCCGACGAGAGCCGCGACCCCAAGGTCTTCTGGGACGCGGCCCGCCACCGCTGGGCGATGGTCGTCTGGTCGAACGAGGGCGGCAACGGGGTGAGCATCTACACCTCGCCGAACCTGCTGAAGTGGACCTTCGCCAGCCGCTTCAAGGCTCCCTGG
Source organism: Streptomyces sp. NBC_01335 (assembly GCF_035953295.1). GTDB lineage: Bacteria > Actinomycetota > Actinomycetes > Streptomycetales > Streptomycetaceae > Streptomyces. Next base: position 404,762 of record NZ_CP108370.1, on the reverse strand, counting down.
CTCTTCGAATGCCCCGACATGTACCCGCTGGCCCTCGACGGCAAGTCCGACGGGCAGCGCTGGGTGCTGACCTCGGCCTCCAGCCAGTACGTCGTCGGATCCTTCGACGGCACGACGTTCAGCACCGACTGGACCGGCCCTCAGCAGATGGACCTGGGTACGACGTACGCCGGCGGCAGCTTCTACGCCGCGCAGACCTTCACCGGCACACCGGACGGCCGCACGGTGCAGATGGCCTGGCAGGGCGGCAACCGCGGCAGCACCTGGACCGGCAACGCGACCTTCCCGGTGTCACTCGCCCTGGTCAGCACGGCGGACGGGCCCCGGATCACCCGTACCCCGGTCGCCGAACTCGCCTCGCTGGCCTCCGAGACCAGGAGCTGGAAGAACGAGACGGTCGACGCGGGCAAGACCGGCAACCTCTTCGGGGACGTCAAGGCCGACACCTACGAGATCACCGCGCAGTTCGACGTGAAGGGGGCGAGCGCGGACCGGTTCGGCTTCGACCTGCACGCCCGGGCCGACGGCACCGCCGACCGCAGCGTGGTCTACGACACCAAGGCGCAGACCCTCCAGGGCAAGCCGCTCAAGCCGGTGAACGGCAAGGTCACCATGCGACTCCTCGTGGACCGGGGCCAGTTGGAGACGTTCGCCGACGGCGGACGGTACTCCCTGTCCGACAACGCCGACTTCGACTCCGCGGCCGACAGCCAGGGCATCCGGCTCTTCGCCGCCGGCGGCAAGGTGAAACTGGACAGCGCGACCTTCACCCGCCTCAACACCAGCTGGGGCACGGACCAGTCGACCCTTCTCAGCAACCTGAAGGGTCCCTGGCACGCGGCCGGCGGCGCCTGGAGCGACGCCGGCGCGGGCAAGCGCGCCACCACCAGTGGTGACGGCTTCTACCTGAGCGCGCAGAGCGGCGGCGACGCGGTCTACCAGGGCGACATCTCGCTGGACACCGCACACGCCGGTGGCCTGACCTTCCGCGCGAACGCAGCGGGCGCCGGCTACACGGCGACCCTCGACACCAGCGGCGTGGTCAAACTCTGGCGCCCCGGCAAGGACATCGCCGTCCACACGGCACCGATCTCCGCCGGCCGCACCTACCACCTGAAGGTGCGGACCGACGGCTCCCGCATCCGGGTATGGCTCGACAACGCCACCGACCCCGTCATCGACGCCACCGACACCACGTACACCAGCGGCCTGTTCGGCGTGAACGTGTACAACGGCACGGCGACGGTGCAGAACCTGAACACCGGCACGGCGGGCTTCTCCAGCTTCCCGGCGGGAAGCTGGACACCGCACGGCGGCAACTGGACGGTCACCCTCGCCGGACTGAGAGGGGCCTCCGTACAGAACGGCTTCTACCTCAGCGACCGCGCCGGCACCGACTTCACCTACGAGGGAGACCTGTCCGTCACCAACGGCACCGCCACCGGCCTGACGTTCCGCGCGAACGCCGGCGGCGCCGGCTACACGGCGAACATCGACACCAGCGGCGTGGTCAAACTCTGGCGCCCCGGCAAGGACATCGCCACCTACGCCACCCCCGTCGTCGAGGGCCGTACCTACCACCTCAAGGTGCGGACGGACGGCACCCGTATCCGGGTCTGGTTCGGTGGTGGTGCCGATCCCGTCATCGACGCGACCGACGACGCCTACCCTAGCGGGCTGTTCGGCGTGAACGGTTTCGCGGCGAACACCGTCGCGCAGAACCTGACCGTCGGCTGACCGGTCGGGGCCTTCCCGGAGCAGGCGTCCGGTCCGGACGCCGGGAAGGCCCCACGCCCGCCTCACCAGGTGATGGCGGACTTCTCCGTCCAGAGCCGCGCCAGGGTCTCGTCGCCGTCGAGAGCGACCGAGGAGAGCGGCAGGCGGTTCCACAGGGCCAGATAGAGGGACTCCGCGCTGCCGCTCACCACACAGTCGGCGCCGGCCCCGCAGCCGTCGTCGCGTACCGCCCGCGGCGGTTCGGCCGAGAGGCGGACCGTCCAGGCGGCGCCCGCGTCGACCGCGTGCACCCGCAGAACGCGCGGGTCGTCGGTGCGTACCCGGCTCTTGGCGCGGGCGTGGAAACCGGTCAGCAGCTCGTCGATACCGTCGAGCGCGCGGGCCGTGCCCACCGGTGAGTACGGAGCTCCGAGCGCCGATTCGGCGTCCACCCGATGGACCGTCGTCTCGTGCAACTGACGGCGGGCCCAGAACGCCGACCCCGAGGCCGCCGGCATGAACGTCCAGCAGGCGAGGTCGCGGGGAGCGGCCTTGAGCGCCGCCACCAGGCCGCGGTGCCCGTCGGCGAACCAGTCCAGCAACTCCCTTTTGTCCAGGTCGGGTTCGCCCGCGTCATCGACGTACTCGGTGTGGCCTTCGGCGACGAACGCCGTCGCCCACCGGTGCACCATGCCGGTGTGGCGCAGCAGGTCGCGCACCCGCCAGCCCGGGCAGGTCGGCACGGGGGCGTCCGTCCCCGCCCGCTCCGCCGCCGCGACGAGCAACCGGCCTTCGTCGCCGAGCTGTGTGATCTGTTCGGACATGTCCATGGCGCAGATTCTGGCAGGGCCGGGGGCGAGGACGGCGGCCTTCTCGCCTGGTGGAATCGAGGGGACTCCGCGCGGGATGCGGCACCGGGCCGCGGAGGAATTCCTCCGCGGCCCGGTGCCGCGATGCGGTACTGCGGCCCGGTACAGCGAGGCGTAGCACGGCGCGGTAGCGCGACCGGACCCTCAGGCGGCGTCCGGCGACGCGGTGCGGGAGACGTACCCGAGCACGGCAGCCGCGGCGGCGAGCAGGGCCACGGTGGTCAGGGCCATCGGCAGCGAGAACCAGTCGGCGAGGAAACCGATGACGGGCGGCCCCATCAGCATGCCGCCGTAGCCGAGGGTGGAGGCGGCGGCCACCCCGCCGGGGCCCGCCAGCGCGCCGGCCCTGCCGACCGCGACCGGGAAGATGTTGGCCAGTCCGAGCCCTGCCACGGCGAAGCCGGCGAGCGTCAGGGGGACCGTGGGGGCGAGCGAGCCCAGCAGCATGCCCACCGCCGCGGCGCCGCCGCCGAACACCAGTGTCCGGGTCTGGCCGAAACGTTCCAGCAGAGCGGTACCGGTGAGGCGGCCGACTCCCATCGCCAGGGCGAACAGTGAGTAGCCGGCGGCCGCGGTGCCCGGCGTCGCGTGCAGATCCTGGGCGAGGTGCAGCGCACTCCACTCCGCGAGCGCGCCCTCGCCGTACGCGGTGCAGAGCGCGATCACGCCGAACAGGGCGACCACGCGGCGGACGGCCGGGCTCATGCGGGGGGACGCGGCTCGGGAGTCCGGCGCGGTGGAGGCGGAGGGCGCGGTGGGGGCGGAGGGCGCGGTGGAAGGGGACGCCGTGCCCGGGGTGTTCCGGAGCATGACCGGCCCGGCGACCACGGTGAACAGCAGGCCGGTCGCGGCGAGCAGGGTCAGGTGGGTGACGGGGGAGAGGTGGCCGGCGGCGACTCCGCCGATCCCCGCACCGGCCATGCCGCCGAAGCTGAACGCGGCGTGGAAGCTGGGCAGTACGGGCCGACGGATGGCGGCGACGAGGTCCACCGCCGCGCTGTTCATCGCGACGTTCATCCCGCCGTAGGCGGCGCCGAAGACCAGCAGCAGCAGTCCGAGCGTCAGCGCCGAACCGGCGTGCGCGGGCAGGGCGATGCTCAGGGAGAGCAGGATGCCGCACCCGACGGCGACCCGGTCGCTGCCGAAGCGGTGGCAGAGTCGGCCGGTGAGGACCATCGTGATCACCGCGCCCGCCGAGACCCCGAGCAGGGCGAGCCCGAGCGAGGAGGCGGAGGCGCCGATGTGGTGCTTGATGGCCGGGATGCGGACGACCCAGCCTGCGAAGAGGAAGCCGTCAAGGGCGAAGAACGCGGTCAGCGCGGTGCGGAGCCGGACCGCGGAGGGTGGGGCGGTGTCTCCGCCAGGCCCCCCCGTTCGGACCGTCCGCAGTTTGTTTAGGTGCGGCACAAATTCAGCATAGGGGCGCGCCGGGGACGGGCACAAGACGCGTGCGAACGTGACTCGCAGCACGTCGTGACCTGGTGCCGAAGCGTCAGAGGCACCTCCGGATCGTGGGAGACTCGCCCCCATGAACGGCAAGGTGTCCACCACGCGGACAAAGCTGGAGAGGGGCCGCAGCGCGCTCGGGCCGGCCCTGGAACTGGTGCACACGGGGCGCGCGCCCACCCGTGCCGTGCTCACCTCGGAACTGGGTGTCACCCGCGCCACCGCGGGCGCGGTCGCGGCCGAGCTGGAGGCGCTGGGACTCATCAGGGTCGATTCCAGCCCCGGTTCGGCCGCCGGCTCGCAGGGCCGCCCCTCGCACCGGCTGTCGGTGAGCGAGACCGGGCCCGTCGTACTCGCCGCCCAGGTGCACACCGACGGATTCCGTGCCGCGCTGGTCGGCCTCGGGGGCCGGATCGTCGCCACCGCACCCGGCTGCGGCACCGTCATGGCCGACCCCGCCCAGGTACTCGGCGAGGTGGTGGAGGCGGGCGCGCAGTTGCTGCGCGGCAGTGGGCTGCGCTGCGTGGGCGCCGGGCTCGCCGTCCCCTCGGCCGTGGCCGAACCGGAGGGAACGGCCCTGAACCCGATGCACATCGCATGGCCCGCCGGCGCTCCGGTACGCGAGATCTTCCGCACCTGCGTGCGTGAAGCGGGCATCGAGGGAGCGGTGTTCACCGGAAACGACGTCAACCTCGCGGCGCTGGCCGAACATCGGCACGGCTCCGGACGTGGCGCCCAGCACCTGCTCTGCGTGGCCACCGGCCACCGGGGCGTCGGCGGCGCGCTGGTCCTCGACGGCCGCCTGCACAGCGGGAGTTCAGGGCTCGCACTCGAGGTGGGTCACCTCACGGTGAACCCCGAGGGCCGTGCGTGCCACTGCGGGGGCCGCGGCTGCCTGGACGTCGAGGCGGACCCGCTCGCCTTCCTCCTCGCGGCGGGCCGGACGCCCGGCCCGGAGGAGTCGCTGCTCAAGCAGGCCGGCGATCTGCTGCGTACGGAGTACGGGGAAGGGGGCGTACGCCGCGCCGCCGAGGCCCTCATCGACAGGCTGGGGCTGGGGCTCGCGGGGCTCGTCAACATCCTCAACCCCGACCGGGTCATCCTCGGCGGCCTGCACCGGGATCTGCTCCAGGCCGACCCCGAGCGGCTGCGGGCCGTCGTCGCCGACCGCAGCCTGTGGGGGCGCAGCGGCAGTGTGCCGATCCTGCCGTGCACGCTGGCGCACGACAGCCTGGTGGGCGCGGCCGAACTGGCCTGGCAGCCGGTGCTCGACGACCCGCTGACCGTCCTCGCCTGACCCGTGAGCCGAAGATCCCTCCCGCGTCACGCGGGGCGGCCGGTGCCCGGAGAGCCAAGCGCGGTTCTCGGACACCGGTCGCGGGGTCAAATGCCTTGCAACCAAACGTTGTTGAGTGTGCGTCAGCCGAGGGCGGCCGATCGGCTGGGGAACTGCGCAGAGGCCTCCACCGCCCCCGCGTACCGCCCCCCGAACGGGCCGTCGGTCATCGATCCGTAGACCGCGAGCGGTGGCAGCGCCCTCGTCGGGATGGACGGAGTGGGCAAGGTGAACCAGACGACCTTGCCCGCCCCGTCGCCGGGGCGGACACCCCAGCTCTCGCTGACGGCGGCGATGAGGGCCAGTCCGCGCCCGGACGTGGCGAAGGTGTCCGCCACGTTCACGGAGGGCAAGCGTGGATCGTGGTCGTGGACGGAGACCGTCAGGCGGTCGAGCAGCAGCTCGATGTCGACGGTGCACGACTTGTCCGGTTCCGCATGGCGGTGGACATTGGTGAGAAGCTCGGTGACGCCCAGGGCCGCATGGTCGATCAGAAGATCGAGATGCCAGTAGCGCAGTTGCGCCGAGATGATTCTGCGGACCTGACCGATCCGCGACGGCAGTGCCTGGAGCTCCACCGTGCAGTGCCTGCTTGGCTCGCTGATCACGGCTGCGACTCCCCGAAAGAGGTCCGGAAGAAGACGGAGGAACGGATCCAGCATGTGGCTGGCTGATGTTTCTGGTCTGCTGTGGTCCGTCGCGGCGGTCCGGCACCTTCAGTCGCAGGGTGACCTTCGTTGAACCGTCCGTGACGTAAGTTCAGCGTCGCTCAGGGCGACCCGCTCCGCAACTCGCGGCCGAGGGCCGCGCTCATGGGCCGAGGAGAGGCCCGAGGAGAGCTGGGAGAGCTGCCGGACGCGTTCACCGGCGGAATCCGTCCGGAGACGCTGCGAGGTCGCCGGACAGCCGGCCTGCGGATGAGCGCGGGAGACGGGCGAGCCCCGGAACGCCGATGCGGCGGTGTCCCGCGCCTGTGTCGGAGTGGCTGCACGCGGCCGGGTCAGCGGTGACGGCAGCCCGCGCTGCGCAGCACCTCCAGGAAGTGATGTATCGGGGCCGTCCCGTCCGGCCGTCGGCCGCGTTGCCCCATGGTGAGCCGGTAACGCACACCGTTGACCCGGGCGACGGCCGAGTCCGTCTGGGAGAACCACCACTTCCACGCGCTGACCGCCCCCACCGGGGCGCTGTCGATCTCCCGGCCGTTGCTCGTGAGAAGAGCGACCCGGCCGTCCTTGACGATCACCTGCCCGGCCCGGGTGAGCGAGCGAGCCCATCGTTCGATCCGTACCCCTCGTGCGCTGAACTCCACGTCGTCCACCGCTCGGTCGCCCCCCTTCGCACATCGACTCCTGGAAGGAAGTCTTCCCGTCCCGGCACCCCTTCACGTGCGCGTGTCGGACTGAATCGCGTGTACGCAAGGTGACGCCGGGCGACGTGTGTCGCCCAGGACTGCCTCGTACTCCGGGCTCCGTACCCAAGCGATTCCTGGGGGAACTCCAAGTCCCTGTTTGCGCAGGTGGGGGGAATATCGTGGGAGGAAGGCACCACAGGTTCCACAGGCTCCACCAGGAGGATCAGCGATGGGCATCAGCGAGCACGGACGCGACGAAGGGCCCGTCGCGACGATCGACGTCGACCGCAGTGACTCCGCGTACCGGTCGTGGCTCAAAGAGGCCGTGCGCAAGGTGCAGGCCGACGCCAACCGGTCCGCCGACACCCACCTGTTGCGCTTCCCGCTGCCCGAGGAGTGGGGCATCGACCTGTATCTCAAGGACGAGTCCACCCACCCGACCGGCAGCCTCAAGCACCGCCTCGCCAGGTCGCTCTTCCTCTACGGGCTCTGCAACGGCTGGATCCGCCCGGGGAAACCGGTCATCGAGGCGTCCAGCGGTTCGACGGCCGTCTCCGAGGCGTACTTCGCCAAGCTGATCGGGGTGCCCTTCGTCGCGGTGATGCCCCGCACGACCAGCCCCGAGAAGTGCCGACTGATCGAATTCCACGGTGGCCGCTGCCACTTCGTCGACGACCCCCGGGCGATGTACGAGGAGTCGGCCGCGCTCGCCAGGGAGACCGGCGGCCACTACATGGACCAGTTCACCTACGCGGAACGGGCCACAGACTGGCGCGGCAACAACAACATCGCCGAGTCGATCTACCAGCAACTCCGGCTGGAGCGCTACCCGGACCCCGCGTGGATCGTCGCCACGGCGGGTACCGGCGGCACCTCGGCGACCATCGCCCGGTACGTCCACTACATGCAGCACGACACCCGCATCTGCGTCCCCGACCCCGAGAACTCCTGCTTCTTCGACGGCTGGACGCGGCACGACCCGCTGGCGAGCAGCGACTGCGGCTCACGCATCGAGGGCATCGGCCGGCCCCGGATGGAGCCGAGCTTCGTCCCCGGGGCCATCGACCGGATGATGAAGGTGCCGGACGCGGCGAGTATCGCGGCGGTACGCGCCCTGGAGCGGGTGATGGGCCGACGCGCGGGCGGCTCCACCGGCACCGGGCTCTGGAGCGCTTTCAAGATCATCGCCGAGATGGTGGAGCGCGGCGAGCAGGGCAGCGTCGTCACGCTGATCTGCGACTCCGGCGACCGCTACCTGGACAAGTACTACTCCGACGCCTGGCTGAGCCGGCAGGGACTCGACATCGCCCCCTACGCCGCCGCGCTCGACACCTTCCTGCGTACCGGAGGCTGGCCCGCCTGACGCCTGACGCCTGACGCCTGACGCCTGACGCCTGACGCCTGACGCCTGACGCCTGACGCCTGACGCCTGACGCCTGACGCCTGACGCCTGACGCCTGACGCCTGACGCCTGGAGGCGGTGGCGGCCGGTCGCCCCCCGGCCCCGCCGCGACGCTGCTACACCCCTCGCGGCGCGCGGGCCGGGGCTTCGAGGAGGCCGTCGAGCACTCGCCCGAACATCCGCCGTCCCGCCGCCGTGAGCAGGGGATCGATCCAGCGGCCCGGAAGGAACAGCCGCACGTCCTCCACCCACACCACGTGCGATCCGGTCTGGGTCGGTACCACGTCGATCGACGCCCGCCCCCGGACCGTCCGCCCGCGCTTCTCCAGACGGCAGAGCCCCGCACGGCCCGCCTCGGGCGGCGTCCAGCGGACCACTTCCATGGGGTCGTCGAAGGTGAGCGGCCCCACTCCGGTCCGCGCGACGAACACCGTGCCGACGCCGGTCCGCGTGCCGGCCGGGACGAGGACCGAGGTGAGCGGCACATGCGCACCGTGCCGTTCCCAGTCGGTCACCCGGCGCCAGGCCTCGGTGGGGGGAAGGGACGTGAATCGTTCGATCCGGAAGACGGCCACCATCCGATCCTAAGGAGGTGGGCCGCCGGATGCGACGCGTAACGGAATCTCCCGCGACGAGCCGCGACCCCGTTCGTACACCCGTCCGATCCGGGGTCCCGGCCGTGTGAGCGGGTCCGGATCTCAGGCGGGGGCCGGCCCCTCGTCGGGTTCCGGCGCACCGGCCCGGCCCGCGACCAGCAGGCCGCCCGGCAGCAGTTCCTCGATCTCCGCCCGCGCCTGCGCCGGCAGCCCCGCGTCCGTCACGAAGGTGTCCACCTCGTCGAGCGTCGCGAAGGAACTCAACCCGACCGTCCCCCACTTGGTGTGGTCGGCCACCACCACGACCCGGCGTGCGGCCGACACGAACTGCCGGTTCGTCTCCGCCTCCGCCAGATTCGGCGTGGAGAGCCCCGCCTCCTCGGAGATGCCATGCACCCCGAGGAAGAGCACGTCGAAGTGGAGCGAGCCGATGGCGCGGTCCGCCACCGGCCCCACGAGCGAGTCGGAGGGGGTCCGAACCCCGCCCGTCAGCACCACCGTGGCCGCGCCCGCATGGGTCGCGCCGGAGGAGGACGGGCGGTGGGCGTCGTGGAACACGTCGGCCACCCGCACCGAGTTGGTCACCACGGTCAGGTCCGGTACGTCCACCAGCCGCCGCGCCAGCGCGTAGGTCGTCGTGCCCCCGGAGAGCGCGATGGCGCTGCCCGGCGCGGCCATCGCCGCCGCGGCCCGCGCGATGTCCTCCTTGGCGCCCGGCTCCAGGGCCGATTTCGCCTCAAAACCGGGCTCGTGGGTGCTCGTCCCGACCACCGGCACCGCACCGCCGTGCACCTTCTCGATGACGCCCTGGCGGGCCAGCGCGTCGAGATCCCGCCGGATCGTCATGTCGGACACGTTGAGGCGGCGGGTCAGCTCGTTGACACGGACCCCGCCGCGCTTGCGGACCTCGTCGAGGATCAGGGCACGCCGCTGCTCCGCGAGCAGATTCTGATTCTCGCTCAACGCGGTGTCCGTCCTCTCCTGCGGCCGTACGGCTCCGCGGCACCGCGGAACGCCCGCCCGATTCTCCCACGCGCCTCACCGGTAGGTTCACCGAGGTCCGGACGTGGGGAGATTCCGTGAGAGGCCGTCACACGACGTCGATCTCGGCGATTCTGGTGGCGCGGGCGCGCCGGTCCTCTCCGAGCCGCCCGGTACCACCCCTTCCACGCCCGCCGGACGGCCGGGCAGACCGGAGAGCGAGTACTCCCTTGGCCCCCGCCCCCCAGGTTTCCCGGTCCTCCGGGATCGCGCTCGAACTGCTCGTCCACGGAGTCGGCGGCACCACGCCGCAGGAGATGCTCGGCGATCCGCGCACGGTGCGCGTGACCGGCGACCTCACCGCCGCGATGTACCGGCGCCCCGAGGACGTGGACGCGGAGGAACACCCCGAGCGCTACCGCGACCAGCCCGTCGAGGAGGCCTACTGCTGGTCCAATCTGACCTCCGGCAACGGCTCCCGCGCCCTGTGGCTGCTGCTCCTCCCGTTCATGGTCGTCAACCTCGCGCACTGGATGCGACCGGCGGCGACCGGACGGAGCCGCGCGGTCCGGTTCTACGGCGTGCTGGTCCGGGTCCTCGCGCTCAGCCTCACCGTGCTGCTGACCGCGGCGGCCTGCGAGGTGGCGCTCGACCTCGTGGCCTGGCAGTGCGCCGGCGTGCCCGCCTGCTCGGACCGGCGGTCCTGGCTCGGCTTCCTCTCCGCCGAGCAGGGCGGCTGGTGGTCCCAGCCCGGCAGGCGGCTCGCCCTCGCGGCCGTACTGCCCACCGCCCTCGTCACCCTGCTCTGGTACCTGTCCAACCGCACCTGGAGCGCGTACGAGTCCCAGCGCCCCTTCCTCGGCACCGACTCGCGGGGCGACTCGCGCGGCGGCCCGGACGGCGACCTGGACGGCGGCGACCCGCACGGCGACACGCCGGAGCCGAAGGCCCGCACCCCCCACGCCACGCCGGCCCCCGACGACATGCCGGCTCCCCACGCCGCGCCGCCTCCCGGCGACCCGCCGGAGCCGGTGCACGCAAGGCGCCCCGCCCTCGGCCGCCCCGGCTTCTGGTACGGGCGCCGTCTGGTCGCCCGGCTGCGCGCCGCGCACACCGCCGCAGGGCTCCTCACCGTCGCCGTCTTCGTCGAGCGGGCCGCCGCCGACTACGACGGGGCCCACTCCGGCCCCGGGCCCGTACTCCTCGGCCGGCTGCTGACCACCGCGCTGGCGCTCGGCGCCCTCCTCGTCCTCGCCGTCGTCTGCCGCCGGGGCCGCAGCGAGCGTCGCCTCGACCACCGCCTGGACGGCGCGGTCATCAACTTCCTCCCGTCCGCCGCCCTCGTCCTGCTGGCGGTCTCCCTCGTCCACGCGGCCTGGTCACGGCCCGGCTGGACCTCCTCGGGCGTGCTCGTCGCGGGCGAGGACACCTTCCGGGCGCTCACCGTCGGCCAGGGCCTCCTCGTGGTCGCGCTCGCCGCCGTCGCCCTGACCCTCCACCGCCACGCCCCCGACGCCCGCACCTCGCTGTACGGGCTGGGTGGCCCGGCGATCGCCATGCTGGCGTGCGCGCTGGGCGGGGTGATGACCGGCGGGCTCGCCCAGCGGGTCGCCGACTGGCTCGACGGCCCGGGCACCCCCGGCATGGGAGCGGGCTCGGCCATAGGAGGCCCGCCCGTCATGCTGAGCTGGCAGGCGTCGGTGCTCCCGGTGCTGCTCCTCGTCCTCCTGGTGCCCGTGGGCGTGCTCCTCGTCCGCACCGCCCGCCTGGCCCGCCGCACCGAGCCGGTCGTCGCCGCCGAGTACGCGCCGGAGTACGGGGGCCGTACGCCCGAGCGCGGGCGCACCCGGCAGATCGCACGGGTGCTGGCCACCGCCCGGCTCACCGACGAGGCGTCCTGGATCATCGGACTGGTCGCCGGGGCCACCCTGGTGCTGGGGGCCGCGGCCCTGGTGGGCTCCTGGGCCACCGGGCAGGTGCCCGGCCGGGCCATGGACGGAACCGGCCCCTTCGTCGAATCCGCCGCCGAAGCCGCGCAGTCGACGGGGTCCTGGATGGTCGGCTTCGGTTTCATACTGTTCGTCGCCTCAGGCCGGCGCGCCTACCGCGACGCCTCGGCCCGGCGGACCATCGGCATCCTCTGGGACGTCGGCACGTACTGGCCGCGCGCCGCCCATCCCTTCGCGCCGCCCTGCTACGCGGAGCGGGCCGTGCCCGACCTCGCGTCCCGGATGTCCGCCTGGACGGCCAGGACCGGCGGCCGGCTCGTCATCTCGGGCCACTCGCAGGGCAGCGTCCTCGCGGCCTCCGCGGTCTGGCAGCTCCCGGCCGTCACCCGCCGCCGGGTCGCTCTCCTCACCTACGGATCACCCGTCGAGCGCCTGTACGGTCGCTGGTTCCCGGCCTACTTCGGTCCCGCCGCGCTGCGCGGGCTGCACGGATCGGTGCACTGCTGGCGCAACCTGTGGCGAGCCACCGACCCGATAGGAGGACCCGTCCGGGTCGACGGGGCGACCGGACGCCCCGAGGTCGACCGCGGACCGCTGAAGGACCCGCTGGTGCACGGCCGCACCGCCGAACTGCCCCTGCCCGAGCCCATCCTGGGCCACTCCGACTACCAGGCCGACCCGGCGTTCGCCAGGGAACGCGCCGCGCTGCTCGCCGAGCTCGGCCCCGTACTGCCCCGGCAGGGCGACGGGGCCGGGCACCCGAGCACCGAGGGTCAGGGGAGTTCGGGCAGGTCCTCGGGGTAGAGCAGGGTCAGGTCGTCCGTGCTCGTCTCGGCGAGCTGGGCGACCCGGCCCGCGTGCCGTTCCACCATCGACTCGAAGGTCTGGCGCGCGGTACGGCCGTTGCCGAAGGCGGGCCCCTTGGGCAGCTCCGTGAAGTACTTCGTGAGCGCCTCGCCGGTGCCCTCGGCAAGGGTGTACTCGTGCTCCTCGGCCTGCTGCCGGACGATCCGCAGGAGTTCGTCCGGCTGGTAGTCGCCGAAGGTGATGGTCCGCGAGAAGCGCGACGCCACACCGGGGTTGACGGTGAGGAACCGCTCCATCTCGTGGGTGTAGCCGGCCACGATCACCACCACGGCCTCGCGGTGGTCCTCCATCAGCTTCACCAGGGTGTCGATGGCCTCCCGCCCGAAGTCCCGGCCGGAGTCCTCCGGCGAGAGGGCGTACGCCTCGTCCACGAAGAGGACTCCGCCCCGGGCGCGGTCGAACGCCTCCTGGGTACGGATGGCGGTCGAGCCGATGTGCTCGCCGACCAGGTCCACCCGGGAGACCTCGACCAGATGGCCGCGCTCCAGCACGCCCAGAGAGGCCAGGATCTCGCCGTACAGCCGGGCCACCGTGGTCTTGCCGGTGCCCGGGGAGCCGGTGAAGACGAGATGGCGGCGGACGGAGGCGGCCTTCAGGCCCGCCCGCTGCCGCCGGCGCCCCACCTCGATCATGTCGGTCAGCGCCCGGACCTCCCGTTTGACGCTCTCCAGCCCCACCAGCGCGTCCAGTTCGCCGAGGACGGCGTCGGAGTCGCGGGCCGCTTCGGCCGGCGCGTCGGGCACGGGCACGGCTGAGGGCGCCGCGGCGCGCTGCGCGGGCAGCGAGCCGAGCAGCCCCGGCGCCGCCTGGGTCGCGGTGAGCACGGGTGCGGCAGGCGCGGCGGGGGTCCCGCGCAGGGCGCTCTCGTCGCTGGTGCAGTCCTCCACGACCGGTCCCGCGCCGCCCGATCCGTCCTGGGAGGCGCCCTCGGGGAACTCGTAACCGCCCCGCGCGCAGCGCTCGGTACGGCACCGGGTGAGGGTGGTGCGGCACCCGTCCATCACGTGGAAGCCGTACCCCTCGCTGCCGGTCACCCGGCAGCCGTGGAAGGTGCCCCGGCCCTCGGCGGAGACGTAGAACCCGGCCTCGGCCGGGGAGGTGACCGTGCAGCGTTCGATGATGGGATCGGCGCCCTTGGTGACGATGACCCCGGTCTGTGCCGCGTCGATGGTGCAGTTGTTGAGCGTGCCGCCACTGCCGTGGTCGCGGAACCAGGCGCCGGTGGACGCCTCTCGGATACGGCAGTCGTCCAGCTGCGCGGTGGCCCCGTCGCTCACCGAGACGGCGGTGTTGCGGATCTGGGTGAGATCGCTGTCCACCACGTCGGCGCGGGAGCCCCGGTCGAGCACGAACAGGGCGTCGGGCACGTCGTGGACGCGGCAGGCGTCCAGTATCACCGTGGCACCGTCGCTGACCCAGACGGCCGGGTAGTCACCCGTGCTGTCGTGGATCTCGCACTGGTTGGCGTCGACCCGGGTGCCGGGGTCCCACACCGAGAGACCGTTGCGGCCGAACCGGCGGACCGTCGACCGGGTCAGTGTCAGCACCGAGCGGGAGCGCAGGTCGATCGCGTTCTCCGGGATGTCGTGGATGTCGCAGTCGGCGAGCGTCAGCACGGCGTCGGTGTCCAGCGTGATGCCGTCGCCGGAGGTGCGGTGCACGGTGCAGTCGGTGAGATGGGCCGAGGCGCGTGCGGTCACCTGGACCCCGCTGCCCTTGACCTCGTACACCTCGCAGCCCACGGCCTCCAGCCCGCTGCCCTCGCCGGTCACGCTCAGCCCCGAGCCGGAGGAGTGGTGGACCCGGCACCGGTCGAGCCGGGGGTGGGCGCCGTCGCGCACCGACACGCCGGACTGACCCGCCGAAACGACCTCGCACTCCTCGAACACGCCGCCCGCGCCGTCCAGGACGGCGATCCCGACCCCCGCCGGATTGTCGACGGTGCACCGTCGCACGGTGGGACGGCCGGCGCCGCGGACCTCGATCCCGGCGGCCGAACGGGTCACTATCCGCAGGTCCACGAGGTCGGGGGCACCGCCCTCCACCAGCACCGCGGGGGCCGCCGAGTCCTGGCCCTCCACGTGCAGGTCCTGGATGATCGCGGAGGCCCGGACGGTGAGCGGCACGCCGTCCACCGGGGCGATCCGCACCGAGCCGACGGCCCCTTCGGGACCACGCAGCGTGACCGCCCGCTGGACGACGAGATTCTCCCGGTACGTTCCCGGAGCGATCGTGAGGACATCGCCCTCGGCCGCCGCTTCCAGGGCCGCGCCGAGCGAGGGGTACTCGCCGGTGCGGCGCCGCCATCGCGATGTGCCGGTGTGCGTCACCTGGACCGTGCCCTGTGCCATGGCGCTGTTCTGCCCCCACCTCGTGCTGTGTGCGATCCCTCGTACCCGTACGCACAGTCGTGCGACCGCGGGATGCCGTCGGCCTTCCGACGACGGCGCGGGCGGGTCCGCCCTGCCGAGGGGAAGGGCGGGCCGGTCCACCGTAGCGCGCGCCGGGCGCGGGAGTTGACGACTCCCGCCCCGACCTCCCCGAAGTGGGGCCCCGCACAAGGCCGTCGGCCCGCTCGGCAGGGTGCCGCGGGACGCCCGGGAACCCGTGCCGCACGGCCCCGGTGCGGCGTTCGCGATGACGTTCGGGACGCGTTCAGGACCGCGTTCGCGATCGCGTTCAGGGACCCGCTCCGGTTCTGCCCCAGTCCGGGCCCACCGCCGCCCACGCCCGGTCCAGCCGTTCGTACCGCCGCCGCACCATGAACCGCACGCCGGTCCGCCGCGCCGCCTCCACGGCTCCGGCCGTCAGCAGGAACGCGCCCGCACCGGCCAGGCCCGAGTGGATGGCCGCGGTGGCCGCGTCCATGGGGCGCGGGGCGAGACCGCCCCGGTCGTCGGTCCATATCCGCACCCGCTCACCGGGCTTGTGCACGCGCGCCGAGGCCGGCACCGTGCCGTGCCGCTCGCGGCCGTCCTGCGCCTTCCACCTCGCCGTCACCGACTGCCAGGTCGCGGGGCCGGCCCCGCCCTCGGGGTCGCCGGGGAACGCGGCCGGGCGCGCGGACACGCTCACCACGACCGCGCTCACCCGATGGCGGTGGGCCTGCTGCTCGCGGATCGCGTCGCGCAGGCTGGAGTCGGCGAACAGGCCGCAGAGACAGCCGACGGCGGGCGCGACGACCAGCACGAGGACGAGTGCCCACAGAGCCAGCCACGCCTCGCGGCGGTCGGTGACCCGGCACAGTGGATTGTGCCGCCAGCGCCAGACCCCCGAGACCGCTCGCACAGCTGTCGCCCCCTCGCCTGTCTCCCCGTGCGCCCGCCCGCTCGGAGCGCACGCACCCGTCCGAGCGCCCGTGCACGCACCCGGGGGAGCGCGGGGGGCGGCCTCACCACCCCCAACGCCCATCCGCCCCCCGACCGTTCCCGGCCGGCCGCGGGGCCGCCGCCGCGGGGTGGGGCTCACTCCAGAACGCGGACCGGGTCCCCGACCCGGACGGCCCCCGTGCCCTCGGGCACGAGGTGCATGCCGAACAGCAGCTCCGCCCCCGTCCTGCGGTGCAGGGCGAGCGTGCGCAGCGGTTCCCTGCCGCGCCGTGCCGTCGACTGGTCGATGGTGGTGATCGCGCATCTCCGGCACGGCTTCGCCACGCGGAAGGCCACCGGGCCGATCGCGACCCGCCGCCAGCCGTCCTCCTCCCAGGCACCGGTGCCGTCCACCACGGCGTTGGGCCGGAACCGGTTCATCGGCAGCGGGCCCTCCTGCGGGTGATCGCCGCTCGCGATCAGCGCGTTGAGGGCGTCCAGCGAGGCGACGGTGGTCAGCAGCAGCGGGTAACCGTCCGCGAGGCTGACCGTCTCCCCGGGCCGCGCGTACTTCGGGTTGACGGGCCTCCGGAACGACGGCTCGTCCTGATGGACGAGCCGGACCTCCCTACCGAGAAACCCGCTCAGCCAGGCATGCGCGGCCGGTGCCGCCTCGACCACCTCGAACCTCTTGCCGAACAGCTCCACGACGGCCGTGTCCGCCCGCTGCGGCACCGCCACCGCCAGCGGCGGCCTGCCGGGCGCGGACAGCTCCACCCCGCCGTCGGGCAGCGTCGTCGCGGAGATCCCCGTCAGACGCGGTTCCTGACGCTGTGTGACCGCTGTGGCCGCCTCGTCCACCAGCATCCAGCGACGGTCGCCGGCGAGTCCCCACGGCTCGACGACGGCGCCGGCGACGGTCAGTGCCGCCAGCGACTTGACGGGATGGAGGTGGAGGGAGCACAGAACGGGATGAACCATCCGCCCATTTTGTCAGCGCCCTCCGAGGCCCCCGCACGCACCCGCCCGCGGCCACGACCAGGGCCGTTCTCCCTGGGCCGGGTGCGGTCGGCGCCCGTCAGTACCCCCGGCCCTGGTACGGCTGGTCGTACGGGTCCTCGTACGGCGAAGGCGCCGGCGCGGGGCGGGGTGCCGCCGGCCGCATCGCCTCGTAGCCGGTGGCGGGCGCGGGCCGCGGCGGCTGTTGCTGCTGCGGGTAGCCGCCGCGCATCGGAGCCTGCTGCTGGGGGAAGCCCCGCGGCGGGGTCTGCTGCGCCGGGAACCCCCGGGCGGGCGTCTGCTGTTGCGGGTATCCCCGCGCGGGGGAGGGCTGCTGCGGGATGTACGGCGCGGGGGCGTGCTGCAGCTGTGCGGGCTGCGTCTGCCCGGGCTGCATCGGAGCCTGCGGCTGGTACGGCTGCGCCATCGGCTGCTGGTAGCCATAGGAGCCGACGGGCTGGGAAGGAGCAGCGGGAAGGGCCGGCAGCGAGGACGGCAGCGCGGGGAGATAGCTGTTGCCGGTCTCGTAGGCGGCGGGCACTCGGATCGGCGCGATCTGAGGCGTGCCTCGCTCCGCGACCAGGGAGTCGTAGATCGGAGTGTCGGCGAACGACGGTGCGGCGTAGTAGCCGCTTCCGTAGCTGGAGCGGGGGGAGGTCATGCCACCTAAGTTAAGCCCACGATGTGCGAGTTGGGGAGGCCGCCCAGAAGGTTGTTTCCCTAGTTGTGTGCCAGCTGAGTTCACCAATGCGAGCGAACTTCCCATAAAGGGTCACCGTGGTGTGTAGTGATCGTGTAAAGGGCGTCATGTCGGGCGGTCGTGAGGTCCTGCCGCGTCCCGGTTTGGGTGGATGCGGACAGCCCCTCGGGTGCCCGCCCCGGAACGGGGTGTGCCGGGCCGAGGTGTCCCGGCACGACCCCCGTCCGCCTCACCGCCCCGGCCCGCCCCCGTTTCCGCCTCACCGCTCCGGCGCGGTCTCCGGACGGGGATAGGTGCGCCCCTTCCAGGCGGCGCCCCGCCCCCGGTGGTGCTGGACCGCCGAGTCGACGGTCATCAGCAGATAGAGCAGGGCGGTGAAGGGGAGCAGCGGCGCGAGCCAGAGCGACTGGCGGTAGTACGTCAGCATCGGCAGGTACGTCACCGTCATCACCGTCCACGCCAGCCCCCCGGCCCACGAGGCCGCCGGATCGACCAGGGCCGAACCCGTCACCAGCGTCACCGGCGGCGCGAGATAGACGAGGGCGAGACCCGGCACCGTCCCCGCGAGCAGCAGCGGACTGTGCCGCAACTGCGCGTACGCGCTCCGCGAGACCATCCGCCACAGCTCCCCGAGCCCCGGGTAGGGGCGGACGCTGTCCACCCGCTCCGCGAGCCCCAGCCAGATCCGGCCGCCGGTGCGCTTGACCACCCGCGCCAGCGACACGTCGTCGATCACCGCCTGCCGGATGGACTCCGGGATCCCGGCCCGTACCGCGGCCTCGTCGCGCAGCAGCACGCAGCCCCCGGCGGCCGCGGCGGTCCGGGAGCCCGCCCGGTTCACCCGGCGGAAGGGGAAGAGCTGCCCGAAGAAGTAGACGAAGGCGGGCACCACGAGCCGCTCCCAGCAGCTCTCCACCCGGAGCCGGGCCATCTGGGAGACCAGGGCGTAACCGTCCGGGCCCGCCGGCCCGGCCGCCGCCACCAGCTCCCGCAGACTGTCCGGCTCATGGGCGATGTCCGCGTCGGTCAGCAGCAGGAACTCCGGGCCGCGCTGCCGCGCCACCGCGATCCCGTGCCGCACCGCCCACAGCTTGCCCGTCCATCCCGGTTCCGGTTCGCCCGGGGAGACGACCTGGAGCTCCAGCCCGCCGCACCGGTCGGCCAGCTCCCGCGCGAGTTCCCCGGTGCCGTCCGAACTGCAGTCGTCGACGAGGACGACGAAGACCTCCCCCGGGTAGTCCTGCGCCAGCAGCGAGGGAAGGCTCACCGGCAGGATCGGCGCCTCGTCCCGGGCCGGTACGACGACGGCGACCGAGGGCCAGCGCGCCGGCTCGGACCGTACCGGCAACCGCTGGTCCGTCCGCCAGTAGAACCCCTGGCCGAGCAGCAGCCACATCCACGCGATCAGGGAACCCACGGCGATCCAGGCAACGGCGCTCATCCGCCGAGTCTGCCCCACTCCGACCGGCCGCGGAGGGGGGTGGCATAAGGTGACCGGGTGAAGATCGCGCTCATGGACTCAGGAATCGGACTGCTGGCGGCCGCCGCCGAGGTGCGCAGACTGCGCCCCGACGCCGATCTGGTGCTCTCCTCGGACCCCGGCACCATGCCCTGGGGGCCGCGCGGGCCCGAGGAGGTCACCGTGCTCGCGCTCGCCGTGGCCCGCGCCGCCGCGGCGCGGCGGCCGGACGCGCTGGTCGTCGCCTGCAACACGGCGTCCGTGCGCGCGCTGCCCGCGCTGCGCGCCGAGCTGGAGCCCGCGCTGCCGGTCATCGGCACCGTACCGGCGATCAAGCCCGCGGCCGCCCCCGGCGGTCCGTTCGCCATCTGGGCCACCCCCGCCACCACCGGCAGCCCCTACCAGCGCGGGCTGATCCGGGAGTTCGCGGCAGACGTGGACGTCACCGAGGTCCCCTGCCCGGGCCTGGCCGACGCCATCGAGTACGCCGACGAGGCCGCGATCGACCGCGCCGTGGCCGCCGCCGCCGCACTCACCCCCGCCGATGTCCGCACGGTGGTCCTCGGCTGCACCCACTACGAGCTGGTCGCCGACCGCGTCGCCGACGCCCTGCGGCGGCCGGGCCACCCCCCGGTGGTCCTGCACGGCTCCGCCGGGGCCGTGGCCGCCCAGGCGCTCCGCCGCATCGGCGCCGAACCCGCTCCGTCGGCCGAACCGACCGGTTCTCTCACCGTCCTCCTCAGCGGGCGCGAGGCCGACCTGCCGGACGCCGCTCTCACCTACGCCGAGGGCAGGCTGCTGCGGGGCGTGGGCGCCTCCCGCTGACCGCGGCCACCGCCCGATCGGCCTTGTGACACCCGCCCCGCGGGTGCGGGTCATGGGTACGCTGCTGAGCATGACGGACCACCCCGGCCGTGCGGCGCACGGCTCGACCCAGGCGCCGTCCACCGTGTGGACCGGCAAGGCGACCAACCGCGCCCAGTGGCTGCTGGCCTTCGTGGGAGCGGCGTGCTTGGCCCTCGGGGTCGAGATCGCCCTCGATTCCAACTGGACCTCCGGCGTCGCCCCCCTGGTTATGTCGGTGGTCGGCTGCGTCGCCGCCGGACTCCTGATGCTCTACGGCACCCTCGCCTTCGTCCATGTCGCGGTGAAGGTGGACGGCGACGCACTCGAGGTCCGCTGCGGCCACATGGGGCTGCCGCGCCGCCGCATCCTGCTCACCCACGTCGTGGGCGCCGAGTTCGTCCCCCGCGTGACCCCGCGCCAGTGGGGCGGGTGGGGCTACCGCTGGCGCCCCGAACAGGGCACCGCCGTCGTGGTGCGCCGGGGCGAGGCGCTGCTGCTCCGGCTCGGCGACGGCATGTCGTTCACCGTCACCGTCGACAACGCGGAGGCCGCCGTACGGTTCATCCGCGACCGGCTCCGCCTCCCGGCGGCCGGCAGGCCCTCCGAAGCCTGACCCCGGGACCCGGCCGCGGGCCGGTGCTCCACGACGAGGCGTCCCCGGACACCCGCCCCGGCCACCTGACTCTCCCCGCTGCCGCGCGCACAGCAGCCGCCCGTAGACTCCCGCAGGTGAGCGCCACCATCACCTCCGTCGATGATCCGTCGCCCGTTCCCGAGTCACGTTCCCGGGGGCGGTGGCTCACCTGGGCCCGACCGGCCGCGGCCGTGCTCTCCGGAGCGCTGCTGTACGTGAGCTTCCCGCCCCGGCCCCTGTGGTGGCTGGTGCTGCCCGGCTTCGCCCTGCTGGGCTGGGTCCTGTTCGAACGCCGCCCGCGCGCCGCGTTCGGCCTGGGCCTGCTGGCCGGGCTCGGCTTCCTGCTGCCGCTGCTGCACTGGACCGGCGAGGACGTCGGCCCGGTCCCGTGGCTGGCGCTGGCCGTGGCCGAGGCGCTCTTCGTCGCGGTGGGCTGCGTCGGTATCGCCGCCGTGACCAGGCTGGCGTACTGGCCGTTCTGGGCGGCGGCCGTCTGGACCCTCGACGAGGCGGTCCGGGCCCGTGTGCCGTTCGGCGGGTTCCCCTGGGGCAAGATCGCCTTCGGCCAGGCCGACAGCGTCTTCCTGCCGATCGCCGCCCTCGGCGGTACACCGCTCCTCTCCTTCGCGGTGGTCCTCTGCGGATTCGGCCTCTTCGAGGTGGTCCGGCGGGTCCGCGCGTACCGCTCGACCGGAGAGCTCCCGCGCGCGGCGGCCGCGATGGCCGCCGCGGCGGTGCTGGTCCCCGTCGCGGGCGCCCTCGGCTCGCTCCCGCTGGTCGACAACTCCCCGGAGGACGGCACCGCGACCGTCGCCGCGATCCAGGGCAACGTGCCGCGCCTCGGCCTGGACTTCAACTCCCAGCGGCGCGCCGTGCTCGACAACCACGTCCGGGTCACGGAGCAGCTCGCGGCGGACGTGAAGGCGGGCAAGGAGCCCCAGCCCGACTTCGTCCTCTGGCCGGAGAACTCCTCCGACCTCGACCCCTACCGCAACGCCGACGCCTGGGACGTCATCGACCAGGCGGTCCGGGCCATCGGCGTCCCCACCGTGGTCGGCGCGGTCGTCGAACCCGACACCGGCAAGCTGCGCAACACGCTGATCCAGTGGGACCCGGAGAAGGGCCCCCTCGACACGTACGACAAGCGGCACATCCAGCCGTTCGGCGAGTACATGCCGATGCGCTCGGTCGCCCGCGTCTTCAGCAAGGACGTCGACCGTGTCCAGCGTGACTTCGGCTCCGGCACCAAGGTCGGTGTGTTCGACCTGGCAGGTACGAAGGTCGGCTTCGTCACCTGCTACGAAGCCGCGTTCGACGACGCCGTGCGCGACACCGTGAAGGCCGGTGGTCAGCTGATCGCCGTACCGAGCAACAACGCCACGTTCGGGCGCACCGAGATGACCTACCAGCAGCTCGCGATGTCCCGGGTGCGGGCGGTGGAGCACGGCCGCGCCGTCGTCGTACCGGTCACCAGCGGGGTCAGCGCCGTCATCCGCCCGGACGGCACGATCGTGGAGAAGTCCGGGTTCTTCACCCCCGCGGCCCTGGTGGACGAGGTGCCCCTGCGGTCCTCCCTGACCCCCGCCACCCGGATGGGCGCACTCCCGGAAGGGATCATCGCCCTCTTCGCCACCGCCGGCCTCGTCCTCGTCGCCGTCCGCTCCCGCCGCTCCCGTCGGGCCCGCCGGACCGCCTGAAGATCACGTTAGGCTCATCCGCATGGCTACTCCCGACTTCATCCGTACGATCAGGGCCACCGCCGGCCACCAGCTGCTTCTGCTGCCGGGGGTGAGCGCGGTCGTCTTCGACGAGGACGGCCGGGTCCTCCTCGGCAAGCGGGCCGACACCGGCAAGTGGTCGGTCATCGGCGGCATCCCCGAACCCGGCGAGGAGCCCGCGCGGACCGCTGTGCGCGAGGTGTACGAGGAGACGGCCGTGCACTGCGTGGCCGAACGCGTGGTGCTCACCGAGGCGCTGAAGCCCGTGGAGTACCCGAACGGGGACCACTGCCAGTACCTCGACATCACCTTCCGGTGCCGGGCCACCGGCGGTGAGCCGCGCGTCAACGACGACGAGTCGCTGGAGGTCGCCTGGTTCGCCCTGGACGCGCTGCCGCCGCTGGCCGAGTTCGCGCGTTTCCGGATCAAGCAGTCCCTCACCGACGGCCCCACCTGGTTCCGGGCCGCCGCGAGCGACGACCTCGGCTGAGCCGGCGGGATCAGAGCTTCACACAGATCCGCCGGCTCTTCGCCCAGTCGGTGAACCAGTCGCTCAGTGACAGCGGGAAGCACCATTCGGCCGGTCCCGGCGTGGAGGTCGTTTCCACCGGGAGCGGCCGGTTCTCGTCACTGAGGAAGGACCGGTAGAGCTTCGACGCCGCCGGATTCCCGCCGCACCGCCACACCCCGTGCGGGCAGTAGTCCGTGATCGTCTGGTAGACGGGCGGGTGGAGATCCATCCATTCGAGCATCCGGCGCATGTACTCGGGGTTGTCGCCGTTGCGGAAGAGGCCCCACTCCGGGTACGAGATCGGCTTCCCGTGCTCGGCGGCGAAGTCCACGTGCTTCTGCAGCCCGTACTCGCCGTACACCTGGTCGTCGAAGTTCTCGCCCGGCGGCTGGTCGTAGGAGTCCATGCCGACGATGTCCACGAAGTCGTCACCGGGATAGCAGTCGGTCCAGGGAACCGCGTCCCGCCCCCGGCTCGGCGCGAAGTCGAAGCGGAACCGCTGGCCCTCGACCGAGCGCATGGCGGTGACGATCCGCTGCCAGTACGCCTTCCAGGCCGCCGGGTCCGGCCCGCACCGGTGGGCGTAGGTGGTGCCGTTCATCTCCCAGCCGAGCACGATCACGGTGTCCGGGATGCCCAGCCCCACCAGCCGCTCGGCGAGCTTGCGGAAATGCCGGTCGTACAGGCCCGCCGCACCCGACCGCAGCCGCAGGCGCACGGTGGCGTCCGAGACCCGCACCTCGTTCCGCTCCAGCATCGGCGTGTTGAGGACGAACATCCGGTCGTTCTGCGCCTGCCGCCACTGCGCCCACGCGCCCAGGAAGTCGACCGAGCCCTCGATGTTCACCCAGAGGTCCCCGGGGAGGTAGCTGTGCCCGACGCGCAGCTCCTTCCCGCCGAGCCACCGGGACATCTCCGTCATGCGCGCCACGCCGTCGGGGCCGTAGTCCAGATAGGCGCCGACCGCCGTGCTGCGTGGATCGACATGCGGTCCGGCACTGTCGGCCGAACCCGTCCCGGTGACCCGGAAACCGGAGGCACCACTGACGGCGAGCACACCGGCCGCGACCGTGCCCACACAGAGATTGACGATACGGCGACTACGGGACACGGCTGCTCCTCGGTATCGGTGGACGTCCGGCCGGTCCGGCGGCGGCTCGGCCCCACGGGCGGTCACCACCTACGGCGTCGGGACGGAGTCGAAGGTCAGTGCCAGACCGCGGACCCGGTTGTCGAAGTTGGAGTCCACCAGCTCCGGTTCGCCGAGCGCCCGCGCGGTGTCGGTCCGGGTGAGCACCTCCGTGAAGAGCGCCCGCATCTCCAGGCGGGCCAGGTGCGCCCCGAGGCAGTGGTGCGGGCCGCCTCCCCCGTACCCCAGATGCGGGTTGGGCGAGCGGGTGATGTCGAAGCGGTCCGGTTCCGCGAACACGGAGGCGTCGCGGTTGGCGGAGGCGTAGAAGAGCACGGCCTTGTCGCCCGGCCGGAAGACGCGCCCGCCGAGCTCGTGCTCGGTGGTGACGGTCCGCCGGAACTGGATGATCGGCGTCGAGTGCCGGACGATCTCCTCCATCGCCCCGTCGACGTACCGGTCGAGGTCGGACACCAGCAGCGTGCGCTGCTCCGGGAACCGGGACAGCAGCGCCATCCCGTGCGCGAGCGCGTTCCTGGTCGTCTCGACCCCCGCGACCAGCAGCAGCGAGAAGAAGGCGCCGAGTTCGCGGGCGCCGAGCGACTGCCCGTCCACGTCGGCCCGGACCAGGGCCGAGATCAGGTCACCGGTGGGCCGGCGGCGGCGCTCGTGGGCGATGCGCGCCATCACGAGCTGCATCCGGGCGAGCGAACGCAGCCCCCGGCCGGGCACCCGGATCCGGGCCAGTCCGCGCCGCTCCACCCCGACGTGGCTCGACGCGTGGTCGATCTGGGCGGCGATCCACGGCCGGTACGTCCCCGGAATGCCCATCAGGTCGCAGATGACCTCGAACGGCAGGCGCGCGGGCGCCGACCGCATGAAGTCGGTGGAACGGCCGGCCACCGCCTCGTCCACCAGCCGGCGCGTGACCCGGGAGATGTTCTCCTCGGCCTCACCGAGCAGCCGGGGGGTGAAGGCGCGGGAGACGATCCGGCGGAGCCCCGCGTGGTCGGCGCCGTCCATGTTGACCATGGAGTTGCCGAAGACGGCCTTCGCCCAGCGGGCGGGCTCCGGGACGGTGACCCCCGGGGCGCTCGCGAAGACGTCCGCCCGGCGGCTCGCCGCCTTCACGTCCGCGTGCTTCACCAGGGCGTAGAAGGAGAGCCCCGCCTCCCGGCCGCTGCGCGCGGTGAACCGCACCGGAGCGTCGAGCTCGCGCAGCATCTCGAACGCCCGCAGCCGCTCGGTGCGCGGCAGCCGCCAGAACGCCGGGTCCGCCAGATCGACGTCCCTCGGCCGCTCCGTACGTACGCCGGGGACCTGTCCGGGAACGCTCATGTCCACCACCTTCGGCAGTCGGGACTCCCATGCTGGCCCGGCCATGCACACCCGAGGCCCGACGCGGCCGCGAACGGCCCGGATTTCCCACGGTTGAGGGATTGACCGGCGGTACGGCGAGCCGTTACGGGCAAGAGGCAGGCGCACACCGTCTGATGGGCGTCGATACCAGCCGCACCGACAAGCGGCTTCACCGACAAGCGGCTTCACCGACAAGCTCACCGGAATGACAGAGAGGCGGACGCAGATGGGTTTGAGCAGGAAGGCCCGGGGCGCCGTGGGCGGAAGGAGCGCGGCCACCCGCAGGGGGGTGCTGCGTACCGTCTTCGCCGTCGGGGTCGTGGCCGGAACCGGGGCGGCCTGGGAGCCGATCGTCGCCCGCGGCCCGGAGAGCCCCGGCGGCACCGGCGCCACCGAACCCCCGCGGCCGGGGGAGATCACCGAGACGTACCGGGGGCGGACGATCCGGGTGCGCGCGGACGCCTCCCCGAACGGCACCGCCGGGCCCGGCGTGCGGACCGCGAGCGCCGGTCTCCACCCCGAGGCCAGCATCGACGGCGCTCCCCTGCACCTCATGCGCCGGGCCGACGGGAGCTGCCTCAGCGCGGTCACCCACTACGAGTCGCACCCGACGCCCCTCGCGGCCGCGCGCGCCGCGGTCGACGTCCTGGGCCCCGCCCGGCTGTCCGCCGCGCCCCACAGCATCTGACCGAAGGACAGGTGGAAGGTGTACACGCGAAAGAACCAGCGCGACCTCACCCGGACCGAACGGAAGCGGTTCGTCGACGCCGTGCTCACGCTCAAGCGGTCCGGGCGGTACGACGACTTCGTTGCGACGCACCGCGAGTTCTACGTCACCGACGGGGAGGACCGGCCGCGCGCGGCACACATGACCCCGTCGTTCTTCCCCTGGCACCGCCAGTACCTGCTGGAGTTCGAGCGGGCTCTGCGGGAGGCCGACCCGACGGTCTCCGTGCCGTACTGGGACTGGACCCTGGACCGCTCGCCGGGGGGAGCGCCGTGGACGCCGGACTTCCTCGGTGGCAACGGGCGGGAAGGCGACCGGCAGGTCACCACGGGCCCCTTCGCGTACCAGGAGGGGAACTGGCCCATCAGCAACGGCGTCACCGACGACCTGTTCCTGACCCGTGACCTCGGCCGGCCGGCGGATCCGGTGGCCCTGCCCACCGCGAACGACGTGCGGGGAGCGCTGAACGACCCGCTGTACGACGCCGAGCCGTGGAACAGCGTCAGCCGCACCGGCTTCCGCAACCGGGTGGAGGGATGGGGCATCAGGGGGGCGCGTGCGATCAGCAACCACAACCAGGTGCACCGCTGGGTCGGCGGCGCGATGGCGGGGGCCGGTTCCCCGAACGACCCGGTCTTCTGGCTGCACCACGCGTTCATCGACCGGCTCTGGGACCGCTGGCAGAAGGCCCACCCGGGCTCCGGCTACCTGCCCGCCCGGGAACTCACCGGCGACGATCCGCAACGCGGCCGGGTGTTCGCCCGCAACGAGCCACTGCCGCCCTGGGGGATCGCGCCGTCCGGGCTGCTCGACCACAGCCGCGTCTACCGCTACGCCTGACCCGTACGGTCTCCGGCGGGCGGCGCCGGACGGCACGGCGGCCGGTCTCCCCTCCGGGGATGAGGAGGGGGGACCGGCCGCCGTGTACGAATGCGGTCAGTGACCGTACGCGTCGTGGTCGCCCTCGTAGGCGTCCTCGTGGTCGACGGGCTGCGGCTGGGCCGAGCCGTTGACGCAGGTGTTGCCGAAGGCCGGGTTCAGCAGGCCGACGACGTTGATCGTGTTGCCGCAGACGTTGACCGGGACGTGCACGGGCACCGAGATGATGTTGCCCGAGACGAGACCGGGGGAGCCC
Source organism: Streptomyces sp. NBC_01335 (assembly GCF_035953295.1). GTDB lineage: Bacteria > Actinomycetota > Actinomycetes > Streptomycetales > Streptomycetaceae > Streptomyces. The sequence goes on along the minus strand of NZ_CP108370.1, from coordinate 377,724 downwards.
GCGGCGACCGCACCGGCCCCGGCGTCGGCCGAGGCGAGGCCGGCGCCGCCGGCGATGAGGGCGCCGGTTCCCGCCAGGACGGCGGCGACCTTCGTGATACGCGACATCAAGAACTCCTATGGAAGAACGTTTCGTTGTGGAGCTGCGGTGCCTTCCGGCCCCGCACTGACTGACAAACGCGGGGAACGGTGGGCGGTAACGGATCAGTGCGGAAGTTCTGGGTACGGCTCCGCCGGATGGCTCAGCGCGCCGCCCCTGTCAGAGCGCTGAACCGCTCGTGCCAGTCCCGCGCCGCGGGGAAGCGCGCCTTCACCGTCCTGGCCGCCCGGTCCCGCGCGGCCACCTGCGCCGCCCGCAGCCGCAGCACCGGTGCGAGCCCCGGCCGGGACAGCAGCAGCCGCTGGTTGACCACCGAGACCGGCTGCCAGTAGCTCTTGTACTGCTCCGCGCCGCGCAGCAGACTCAGCGTCCGCCGCCCGTCGGCAGCCGCCTGCCGGGAGACCTCGCGCAGCAGCAGGGTCGCCACGTCCACCTTCCGCTCCCGCAGCAGAGGGTGCGCGCCGTACAGGTAGCAGCCGGTCAGCGGGCCCGCGTGCAGCGACAGGTTCGCCGCCAGCACCTCCCCGTCCAGCAGGAACTCCGTGAGCGTCGCCCCGCCGTCGCGGACCATCCGCCCCGCGGCGTGCGTCAGATGGGCCGCGAAGCGGGGACGCAGATGCTCGGGGTTGACGCCCCGCCCGCTCCACTGCAACGCGTGCAGCCGCAGCAGATCGCCCACGGTCGCCGGCACCCGCTCGACCGGGACCTCCCGGCACACGACGCCCAGCGCCTCCACCTTCCGGAGCTTGGCCCGCACCCGCTGGGCACGGGAGCCCGACATCTCCTGGGCCAGCGTGGCGAGTGGCGCGGCCGGCAGCTCCATGCAGGTGGAGTCCGCGAACCGGACGCGTGGCCCGGTCCAGCCGGCGAAGAGCCGCTGCGCCAGGGCGTCGGGGCGTACCTCGCGCAGGTCGATCACACTGGAGCCCGCGGCGCGGTGCAGGCCGCGCGCCAGCGCGTCGACCACCGCCCCGGTCTCCGCCTCCCCGTACTCCTCGTCGACGAGGACGTCGAAGAAGTCCGAGATCGCCCCGCCCATGGGCATCAGCACCGGCATCGGCCGGTGGGTGAGGAGCAGCGCCGCGGCGCCGGCCAGCCGCCCGCCGCGCCGCACCAGGACGACCCGGAGATTCGCGTCCTGCCCGTACGACAGCCACCAGGAGTGCAGCCAGGCATGACTCTGGAACGGTGTGGCCGACGAGCAGCGCCGGTGCAGGGCGTCCCACTCGGGCGCGAGCGCGGCGAACTCCCGGCCGTCCCGGCAGAGCGTGACGCTCAGGGGGCCCTTTGGTACGGGTGTCATCGCGCGGGCTCCCGCTCCTCGGGCACCAGGGACTCGGCCTCGTGCGCGGGCCCGGGGACCGGGGCGGCCGGAGCCGGGGCCGGGTGCTCCTCGGGGCGGCGGCGGACGAGGAGCAGCAGCCCGCCGACGAGCCCGCCCGCGCTGCCGCCCACGGCGGCCGAGAGCGGCACGGAGGGCGAGGCCGGGTCGCTCGGCGCGACGGCGTGGGTGAACTGGATCAGTTTCACCCCGGTGTCCTTGGAGACGTGGCCTCCGCTGACGATGAGCGCCTCGACGACCGCGTCCGCGATCTCCGCCGCCTGCCGGGGCCGGCGGGCCGTGCCGGTGACCGCGATCATCGGCGAGTCGGGGGAGGTCTCCGCCCGGACGTGGCCGCGCAGCTTGCGCAGCGGTTCGCCCGCGGCACCCTGCGCGTAGCCGAGGGTCGCGTCGCCGGTCGCCAGCCGGCCGTACGACTGCGCGTACCCGAGCGCCGCCGTCGGATCGGTGGTCTTCGTCGCCGCGACGGTCATCGCGTACCCGGTGGCCTCGTAACTCTTCGGCGCGAGCAGGCCGTAGGAGATCCCGCAGGCGGCGCCCAGCAGGGCGCAGGCGGGCAGCGGCCACCAGACGGGCGGGCGGAGAGCGGAGCGGAGCCTGCGGGCCCGTCCGGGAGCGGCCTGGTTCTGGGCGGGGGTTTCGGTCATGACTCTGCTCTTTCCAGGGGACGGGACGTGGCGAGGACGTGGCGGTACACGTCCATGAGGTGGTGGCTGCTGCGCCGGATGTCGTACGCGGCGACGGCGGTGGGCGGGGGAAGACGCGGAGGGCCGAGATCCGCCAGACTCCGCAAGGAGGAGGCGAGTTCGGTGGGATCGCCGGAGATCCGGCGGGCGCCGGGGGAGCTGCCGGCGGGCAGGTCGTCGAGCGCGGGACAGGCCTGGTGCAGCACGTGCAGTCCGGACGCGAGCGCCTCCACGACGGCCAGCCCGAACGACTCCTCGCGGGAGGCCGAGACGAACACGTCGACCGCGCCCAGCACCGCGGGCACGTCGGGGCCGGGCCCCGAGGCGTCGCACGCTCCGAGGAACCGGACGCGGTCCGCCGCGCCGAGCCGCCCGGCCAGAGCTCGCAGCGACGCGAGCTCCGGCCCCTCCCCGGCGAGCACCAGCCGCACGCCGGGCAGCGCCGCGACGGCCCGCACGAGGACGTCGAACCGCTTGCCCGGGACCAGCCGCCCCACGCCCCCGACCACGAAGGCGTCCTGGGGGAGGCCGAGGAGGGCACGGGTGGCGCGCCGGGACTCCGCGTCGAACCGGAACGCCCGCGCGTCGATGCCGTTCGGCACCAGGTGGATGCGCTCCTCGGGCACGCCCCACTCCCGCAGCCGGCCGGCCACGGTGGGGGAGACCGCGACCGTCGCGGACCCCAGCCGCTCCGTGCCCAGGTAGAGCGCGCGGGTACCGGCGGTGAGCGGGCGGCCCTCGATCTCCGCGTGCCCCAGGGAGTGTTCGGTGGACACACCGGCGCGGACCCCGGCCAGTCTCGCGGCGATCCTGCCGTAGACGCAGGCCCGGTAGAGATGGGTGTGCACGAGGTCGTACGCTCCCCGGCGCACGAGCCGGGTGAGCCGGCCCACCGCCCGCAGGTCGCGGTTTCCCGCCATGCCGAGATGGGTGACGCGCACCCCGTCGGCGCGCAGCCCTTCGGCCACCGCTCCGGGGTTGGTGAGCGTCACCACGTCGCAGGAGACCGGCAGGTGACGGATCATCAGGCGCAGTTGCTGTTCCGCACCGCCGATTCCCAGGCCCGTGATGACATGCAGGACTTTCACCGGCGGGCCTCCGCGAGCGGACCCGAGGGCACCGGCCCCGAAGGCGTGCGGCCCGCCCGGTGGCGCATGTGGTGCCGCAGCTCCTTCGCGCGCAGCCGCAAGCCCTGGTCGGCGTGGCTGACATGGGTACGCGGAAGCGCGAACTCGCCCACGAGAGTGCCGGGTTGCAGGGCGCAGCCGTACGCGTACCCCGCCTCGCGCACCGAGTCGAGCACCCGCTGGTCGGCGTAGCCGTACGGGTGGCAGAAGCCCTCCGGGGAGGTCCCGGTGAACTCCCGGACCAGCTCGCGGCTGCGCCGGGTCTCCGCGTGGAGCTCCTCGTCGGGCAGCGCCGTCAGGTCCCGGTGACAGAGGCCGTGGGAACCGATCTCCATTCCGGCGCGCGCGAGCCGGCCGATCTGCGCGTGGGTGAGGAGCGGCTTGCGCGGGCCCTTCGGGTCCCACTCGTTGGTTCCGCCGTCGCGGCCCGGCAGGACGAAGACGGTGGCGGTGAAGCCGTACCGGCGAAGCACCGGCAGGGCCTCGTCCACGAAGTCCGCGTAACCGTCGTCGAAGGTCAGGCCCACCAGGCCGCGCCTGCCCCCGGCGTGCGCGCGCAGCAGGGTCCCCACCGCCACTCCCGTCAGCCGGCGGCCTCGCAGCCAGGCCAGTTGGGCGTCCAGGCGTTCGGGGGAGACGGTGATCCCGTACGGGTCGTCCGTGGGGTCGCCCACCGAGTGGTAGGTCCAGATCCACGGCCGGGCGGCGGCCGGGCGAGGACGGGCGGAGCGGGGTGCGGCGACTCGCGCCGACGGGTCAGTTGCCATGGAGAAACCTCTGTCGGGTCAGGGCCAGCAGATGGACGACTTCGGGAACCCGGCACACGCGTCCGGTGAGGAGGAAGACGGAAGGCACGAGGACGCATCCCGCCGCGAGGCCCAGGAGGGGATCGGTGACCACGCCCGCCGATCCCCAGCCGGCCGCGGCGGCGACGGCGGCCGGCACCGCCAGGCGGAGGAGGGAGAGGCTCACGGCCCGTACCTCGATGGCGACCACCCGGGAACCGAGCCCCTGGAGGAGGAGCGCCGCCGTGACGGTGATCCCCACCGCGTTCGCGGCGGCGATGCCGAGAACGCCGTAGGAGTACGTCACGGCGAAGCCGGTACCGGTCGTGACGACCAGCCCGGTCGCCATCGCGAAGCCGGGGTACCAGGTGGGGCGCCCGGAGGAGAAGAACGGCCGGCCGAGCGCGCCGACCAGGCAGTGGCCGAGGAGACCGAGCGCGTAGACCCGCATCACCCCGGCGGTGGCCCGGGTGTCCTCCGCGCCGAACGCCCCGCGCTGGAAGAGGACTTCGATGATCTGCGGGGCGTACCCGACGACCATCGCGGTGCCGAGCAGGACCACCAGCGCGGCCAGCGCCAGATCGCGCTCGACCCGCAGCCGGGCGCTCTCCCGGTCGCCGTCCGCCATCGCCTGCGCGACCACGGGGAAGGTCACCGTGCAGATCATCAACGACAACACCATCGGCATCTGCGCGACCTTCTGCGCGTAGTTCAGGTGCGAGATGGAACCGGCGGGCAGCGTGGAGGCGAGGAACCGTTCCACCAGGACCTGCGCCTGACGGCAAACCACGAAGAGCAGCACGGGCGCGAGCACGGCGGCACCGGGCAGCCGTGGGGCGGAGCGCGGCGCGCCGGATACGGCGGTGGCGTCGGCCTCCAGGAGCTCCGGGAGCTCCGGGAGCTTCGCGCGCCCGCCGCGCTCGCGGGTGAGGACCCGGGAGCAGAAGGAGGGGATCTGCACCAGGACCATCAGTACGCTGCCCGCCGCCACCCCCACCGCCGCCGCCCGCACCCCCCACACCGCGTGCAGACCCAGGGTCGTCGCGATGATGCCGACGTTGTACGCGACGTAGACGGCGGCCGGAGGGCCGAAACTCCCGTGCGCCCGCAGCGCCGCGCTGAAGTATCCGGTGACCCCGAAGGTGAGCACCGTGACGGCGGTCAGCCGGGTGCAGTCCACGGCCAGCCGGGGATCCGCCAGCCCGGGGGCCAGCATCCGGACCACCCAGGGAGCGCCCGCGAACAGCAGCGCGGCGCCCCCGGCCAGCAGGGTGAAGAGCCTCGGGAGGGTCGCCGCCACGAACGCGCGGACCGGCTCCTCGGGGGCACCGAACGGCCCGGCGAGCCCGGCCGGGGCCGCCCGGCGGGCCAGTACCTGGCTGAACGCCGGGACCAGCAGCAGCGCCATCCCGTCCTCGATGAGCAGCGTCGCCGCCATCTCCGGTACGGTCCAGGCGACCAGGAACGCGTCGCTGTCGCCGCCCGCGCCGAAGAAGTGGGCGACGGTCTGGTCGCGGAGCAGCCCCAGCACGGCACCGACCAGCGTCAGCCCCGCCGTCGCCGCGGCGGCGCGGGCCAGGAACCGCGACAGCACCGGGGAGGAACGGCGGGACGCCGCCTCTTCGGTGGCTACGGTGTCACCCGCCGGCCCCCCGGGCACCGGCAACCCCGGCTCGGGGTGGGGCGCCCGGCGGGGCGCCGCCACGCCGGGCCCCTCCGCTCCGGGCGGCGGCCCGGCCGAAGGGCCGGCCCCGGTCGTGGTGTCGCTCACGCGTCGGCCACCTCGTCCGGGACGGTCAGCGCCCACCACGCTCCCAGCCCCAGCACGACGCCCGTGAGCACGGTCGTGGGCCCGCCGATGTCCGCGTACAGGAAGTCGACGGTCTGCCACACCACCAGCCCCACGGCCACCAGCCCGCAGTCGATCGCGCCGGCCCGCCGCCGACGGGCGAGGAAGAGGGCGCGCACCGACGCCACGAGCACCGCCAGCCAGCCGCCCACGACGGTGACGAAACCGATCAGCCCCTGCTCCCCGAGGACCAGCAGATACATGTTGTGCGGGGACAACAGGGTCTGCCTGCGGAAGCCCTGACCGGCCCCCTCCGTGTCGCTGCCGGAGGACAGGCCGATCGAGGCGTGGCCGTCGCGGAACTCCGGGAAGCCCTTGAGGCCGACGCCGGTCGCCGGCCGCTCCCGCCACATGCTCCCGGCGGCCTCCCACAGGGTGTACCGGTCGTTGACGGAGCGGTCGGGGGCCCGCGCCACGTCGGTGACGCTGGAGAGCCGCTCCCGGACCATGTCGGAGCCGATGCCGAACCCGCCGACCAGGACCACCGACAGCGCGCCCAGGACCAGCAGCGACCGGGTCGCCGTGCGCCGCCCGGTCAGCACCACGACCGTGAGCGCGGCCAGCGCCGTCGCGATCCACGAGCCCCGGCTGAAGGAGACGGCGAGGGCCACGACCAGTCCGGCGGTGACGAGGAGCGCGCAGGGGCGCAGCCAGCGGCGGACGGAGGCGGGCGGGCAGAGCGCGTACGGGACGGCGGCGAGCAGTCCGTACGCGACGACCGTCGCCATGCCCATGATGTCGCCGGGGCCGAAGGTCCCCACCGCGCGGACCTCCTCGCCCATGTAGGAGGCTCCGGTGCCGGTGGCGAACTGGCGGACGCCGACGAACCCCTGGACCAGGGCGAGCAGGACGAGCGCCGCGGTCAGGAGCCGGAAGCCGCGCGCGTCCCGGATGGTCAGGCACACGGCGAGCGGCACCAGGACGAATACCTGGAGGTAGCGGACGAGGCCGGGGAGCGCCGCCACCGGGTCCGAGGCGGTGACGGTCGCCACGGCGAGCCCGGTGACCGTGAGACCGGCGATCAGCACCGCGCCCGTCGGCAGCGGGCGCACCCGCCGGGCCAGCAGCCGCCCCAGGCAGCACAGCACCGCCACGCCCGACGCGAGGTCGGCCGGAAGCGCCCCTTGGGAGTCGGGAGTTCCGGCGCCCGGGACGGGGAGGGCGAGCAGCAGGACGGTCGCCACCAGCGGCAGCAGGGTCCAGAGGTCCAGCGCCCCGGCGGGTGGTGCCGCCTTCACCGGAGGGGCCGGTGGGGCCGGTGGCGCGGCGGGTACGCGCGACGCGACGGGGGCGGGCGCGACCGGGGCTTCGGTCGTGGGGGGTGTCATGCTCAGCTGCCTCCGCACCGGAAGAGGGAGAGGACGGTGCGGGCGAGCACGCACACGTCCTGCCAGAGTGACCAGGTCTCGATGTACCGGTTGTCGAAGCGGGCGCGGTCCTCGATCGAGGTGTCGCCGCGCAGACCGTTCACCTGGGCGAGCCCGGTGATGCCCACGGGCATCCGGTGGCGCGCCTGGTAACCGGGGTGGATGGTGCTGAACTGGGCTGCGAAGAAAGGGCGTTCGGGGCGCGGTCCGACCAGGCTCATGTCCCCGCGCAGCACGTTCCACAACTGCGGCAGTTCGTCCAGGGAGGTACGGCGGAGCGCCTTGCCGACCGCGCTCATCCGCCGGTCGCCCGCGACGTTCCACCGGGTGGCCGACTCGTGGGCGTCGGCGGGCCGGAGCGTACGGAACTTCAGGAGGGTGAACGGCCTTCCGTGCAGGCCGAGTCGCTCCTGCCGGAAGAGCACCCCCGGCCCGTCGCAGAGCCGTACCGCGCACGCGCAGGCCAACAGCGCGGGGGAGGCGGCCAGCAGGGCGACGGAGGCGAGGACGAGGTCCATCGCGCGCTTGGCCGCATGGGAGAAGGGGCGCCGGTGCGCGGCGAGCAGGCGGTGCGCGGAGTACCCCCACAGATGGTCGGGACGCGCGGGCCGGTGCTCCGGCATCGCACCGGTCGCCGGAGGCTCGATCAGCCACATGCGGCAGCCGTGTCCGGTGAGGAGGGAGAAGAGCTCGGTGCCCTCGGGGGTCGCCGCCGGGTGCTCGGTGAAGAGCACGTGCCCCACCCGCTTGCGCACGACGGTCCGGCCCACCTCTTCCCGGGTGCGCAGCACCGGGGTCCTGCCCGCCGCTCCGTCGTCCGCCGCCGGGCCCGCGTCCGCCGCGCGCAGCGCCACCCGGCCCACGGCCCGCAGGCCGTACTCGGTGCGGTCGCGGAGGGCGGTCGCGGCACTGCGGGCGAGCGGTCCGGATCCCACGACGAGGGTCGGCCGGGGGTGCCGGGCCGCGGCACGCGCACCGGCCCGGTACAGCACACCGCGCGCGACACAGCAGAAGAGCGTCTGCACCCCCACCGCGCAGAGCAGGGTGGTCCAGCCGATCGCGTAGCGGGTGTCGTGCGTGGTGAGGGTCTCGGCGGTCACGAACCACTGGAGCAGCGTCAGCCCGAGGACCGCCGGGAACTCGGCCGCCGCCGAGCGGGACAGCCGGGGCCGGTACAGGCCGCGGGAGGAGTGGAGCAGTACCTGCGCGGCCGCCTGGACCGCGAAGACGGCGACCGGCCAGCGGGGAGCGGGCCCCACCGCCGGGGCGAGGGTCGCGACGAGAGCGTCGGCACCCATGAGCAGCACCGTCAGCCGGTGCCGGCCGACCTGCCGGACGACCGGCTCGGAGTAGCGCCGGACCGGGCCGCCGCGTGGTCGATGGACGGTGGAAGAAGCTGGGGACAGCGTGGTCGCCCGGGCAGTGCCCGGGAGTGATGCACTCTCCGTCGTCATCGCTCGGTGCGCTCTCTCGTCGTGGTGCCGGACGGGTGGACAAGTTCCTGGTAGAGGCGGGTGACCTCCGCGGCGGTCCTGCGGACGTCGAAGACCGCACGGGCGTGGAGCTGGGCGGCGCGGCCGAGTTCCGTACGGAGCGCGGGGTCGGACAGCAGGGCGGTGAGCGCGGCGGCCAGGGCCGCCGGGTCGTCCGGCGGGACGAGGCAGTGGGCGTCCTGTCCGGGCGGCAGGCTCTCCCGGGCGCCGGCCACGTCGGTCATCAGCACCGGCCGGCCGCACGCCATCGCCTCCAGCGGCGCGAGGGCCATGCCCTCCCACCGCGAGGGCAGGACGACGGCGTCGGCCGCGTGGATCCAGGGGCGGACGTCGTCGGCCGACCCGGCGAACAGCACGTCGGCCGGGGCCGTTTCGCGCAGCCGGGCCTCCTCGGGCCCGCTGCCCACCAGGGCGAGCCGGCCGGTCCCCGGACGCATCGCGCGCCACGCCTCCAGCAGGACGTCCTGGCCCTTCTGCCGGCTCAGGCGGCCGACGCAGACCAGCAGGGGCGGCCCGTCGGGGAGGCCGAGGGCGGTCCGGGCGGCGGCCCGCTCCCGGAGCCCGGCCGGCCGGAAGTGGCCGAGATCGATGCCGTTGTGGATCACCGACCAGCGGGCCGCGATGCCCGCCCGCTCGCCCGCCCGGCGCTCGCAGTCGCTGACACAGAGCACCCGGTCCGCCCAACGGGCGCCGAAACGCTCCCACTTCACCGCGGAAGCGGCGGTTCCTCCGTGTACCGCCTCGAACGACCAGGCGTGCGGCTGGAACACGGTCGGAATCCGGCCGCGTACCGCCATACGGCCCGCGAGACCGGCCTTCGCGCTGTGCGCGTGCACCACGTGCGGGCGGTGCTCCCGGACCAGGGAGCGGGCTCCGGCGATCTCGCGGGCCAGCCCGAGGCCGGGGTCGCGTACGGCCCACCAGCCGTGGACCTCCGCCCCCGCGGCGGACGCCAGCGCGGCCAGCGGGCCGTTCGGCGGACACCCGACGACGGGCCGGAGTCCGGCGCGGACCTGCGCCCGCACGAGATCGACGACGACCCGGGCGACGCCGCCCTCCACAGGCTGAACGAGATGAAGGATCTTCAACAGAATTGCTCCGGGGTGACGTTCTCGCGGCGCCTTCGGCGGTCTTCGTACTCACCCCCGCATGACCGGTCGAAAAAGTCGTATGACCGATCGAGAAGGTGTGCGCATGCGTTCTGTGTGGTTTCCGGGGAGCGGTGCTGAGCGCTCACCCTTCCGGGCAGGTTTGTTCGTGTCGCGCTTTTGCGCGAGAGTGGAAAATGAGTTAAACCGAACTGCACTTTGACAGACTGTCAGCCGGAATGTGTGGATGACTCGCTCGTGCGACCAGCCGCGCCGGACCCGAATGCCACACGTCGCTGACCTGTACGCATGCTCCGAGCGCCGGGTCCCGTAAGCGCGGAAACGTTCCGGCCGGAGGTGCGGGGAGATGCTTCCTCACCCTTTCGCCCGATGGGTGTTCCGCTTGTTCACCCGGCCTTTCCGTGCAGGGCCTTCCGCGCAGGGATTTTTCCGCCGGAGGGGGCGCGGGGAACGGTCCGTGTGCGGGACGCCGTTCGCATTCGTGGCGGTGGCCGCCCGGTGACTTCCCGGCGTTCCGTGAATCCAGTCCTTCCGGCCGAACGGACCGGTCGTCGATTCGGTGAAAGGGCCGTCCCGATTCCACCGTTCACCACGGAGTGCCGGCCCCCCGGCGGAACCGGAGGGGGTCCGGCCGCGTCGTCCTCCGGTACGACCCGGAACCGGAGGACGGAGTCGTACGCCGGACCGGGCCACCCGCGCGACGTTCAGGGCTCCGGCGATCCCGTACGGACCTGGCCGTGTCTGCCCCTTCCCGCCGGGCGGGCGATCCGACGCGCATGGTCAGATACGACCCAGGAGAACGATGCAACCGGCAGAGACCCCCGCGCCCGCGCCCCCGGGCGTTCCGGCGGCCCACCCGTCCGCACCGGCCCGCCGGAGGTGGTGCCGCCCCGGACGCGGGAAGACGGGGGCGGTGCTCGCCGCGGTGGCCGCCGCGCTGCTCGCCGTGCCCCGGCTGGTCCCCAACACCCCCGGCCGGCTGGGCAGTCTGCTGGAGACCCTGCTGCCCTGGCTCGGCCTCGCGGTGCCGGTACTCCTCTGTGCCGGGCTGCTGCGAAGAGCACCGGTGGCCGTGATGGCCGCGCTGCTGCCCGTCCTCGTCTGGGGCATCCGGTTCGGCGGCCTCTTCCTCACGGGGACGGAGGACTCCGGCGGCCTGGTCGTGGTCCAGCACAACGTCAGCGACGAGAACGCCGACCCGGCGGGGACGGCGGCGGCGCTGAACCGGAGCGGGGCGCGGATCGTCGCGCTGGAGGAACTCACCGGGCAGGCCCTGCCGGTGTACGCGCGGGCCCTCGCGCCGCGTTTCCCGTACCACGGAGCGAGCGGCACCGTGGGGCTCTGGTCGGCCTACCCCCTGACGGACGTGCGCCCCGTGGACATCAGGCCGCACGGCATCGCAGAGGGCTGGAACCGGGGCCTGAGGGCCACCGCGCACACCCCGGACGGCGACCTCGCCGTGTACGTCGCTCACCTGCCGTCCATCCGCCTCGGCGCGACCGGCCTGCGCTCCGGCCCCCGGGACGAGAGCGCCGCCCTTCTCGCCGCCGTGATCCGGGACGAGCCGCTGGAGCGGCTCCTCCTGCTCGGCGACCTCAACAGCACCGTGGACGACCGGGGACTGGGCCCGCTCCGCGCACACCTGGACGCCCCCGGCTCCGGAGTCGCGTTCAGCTGGCCCGCGTCCTTCCCGGTGGCCCGTATCGACCAGGTCCTCGCGCGGTCCGTCCGCGTCACCGGCATACGCACCCTCCCCGCGACCGGCAGCGACCACCTGCCCGTCGTCGCGTACGTCGACCTCGGGGCCGCGGGCGCTGAGTAGCCGTACTCATGCGGACGGAAGTGTCCCGCAGGACCATGACGGGTCATCACGTCGACGTGGACGCACACCGGGGGGCACCATGGTGAAGTCCGTGGGCGGGAAGGTCGTGCGCGCGGCCGTCGCCGTCGCCGTTCTGGCGGGTTCGGTGGCGCTGCCGTACGCCATCGAGGTGCCGCTCACCATCGTCCTGGGGGTGGGGGCCGTGATCGCCTGCCTGCTCTGGCTGCGACTCCTCCTGACTCTCCCCTGGAACCTCTACTTCCGAGCCCGCTCCGTCCTCGCCGAGATCGCCGTCAGCCGGGACGAGGGCCTGGTGATCAGCCAGGCCCGGGACGACGAGGCGGCACGGATCGCACGGATGACGCTGGGGGCGGCGGTGGCCGGCCACGCCGTCACCGCCCTGCTGGTCCTCGCGGCCACCCTCGTCCTCGGCGGCAGGGCGGGCTACTGGGTGGCCGCCTTCTACCTGCTGAGCACCTTCTTCCGCCCCGCGGGCGCGTACTTCGCCCAGCTGCGGTTCCTGCGGCTGCTGCGCGCCGATCACGGCAGCGGGGTGGTCCGACCTCTCCTCCCGGTGTCCGGGGGCGTCCGGCCGCCGCCCCCGGCACGGTCTCACCCGGTGTCCTCGCTGAGTACGCGGATGCCCCGGACTGAGTAGCCCGGCGCATCCGAGGGCCGGGCGCCGCTGGTCGGATGGGACCATGCCCACCCCGTCGCGCCCCCGCCCCCGTGCCCGCATCCGCCACGTCACCGTGGCCGGCTCCGCTCTGGCCGGGGCTCTCCTCCCGCTCGTCGCCGGCGTGCTGCTGGCGAAGGTGGCCGCAGGCGATCCGATGAGCTCGGTGAACGCCCTGATCACCCGCACCGGACCCGGCAGCCCGGTCCCGCCCTCACAGTGGCGCGGCTGCGGCCGTGCGGTGCTGCGCCGGAGCGGGGAGGGCCGCTCGGTGAGCGGCGCCGCAAGGGGCGTACGCGGGGTGCGGGCCGGACGCGGCTGACGCGGGGCCGGCCCCTGGGAGGGGGACCGCTCGCCCCGGACCGGGGACGAGCGGCCGCCCCGTCGTCCGAGGCGGCGAACGGGCCGTGACCGGCGCTCAGGTGGGGGTACCACCGGGGGGCAGCGGTCCGACACCCTGTCGCCGCCGTACGCCGGTCACCCCACCGCGTGCGGCGCGGTGTCCGGGCGCTCGAACTGGGTGCGGTACAGCTCCGCGTACCGTCCTGCGGCGGCGAGAAGCTCCTCGTGGGTGCCACGTTCGACGATCCGCCCGGCCTCGACGACCAGGATCTGGTCGGCCGCGCGCACCGTCGAGAGCCGGTGGGCGATCACCAGCGCCGTCCGGCCCTCCAGGGCTTCGGCCAGCGCCTCCTGGACCGACGCCTCCGAGGTGGAGTCGAGGTGCGCGGTCGCCTCGTCGAGGATCACCACGCGCTGACGGGCCAGCAGCAGCCGGGCGATGGTCAGCCGCTGCCGCTCGCCGCCCGAGAGCCGGTAGCCGCGCTCCCCGACCACCGTGTCCAGGCCGTCCGGGAGCGAGGCCACCAGCCCGTCGAGCCGCGAGCGGCGCAGGGCGTCCCAGATCTCCTCCTCGGTGGCCTCCGGCCGGGCCAGCAGCAGATTGGCCCGGACCGACTCGTGGAACAGGTGTCCGTCCTGGGTGACCATGCCGATCGTCTCGCGCAGCGAGTCGGCGGTCAGGTCGCGGACGTCCACGCCGTTCAGCCGGACCGCCCCCGCGTCGGCGTCGTACAGCCGGGGGAGCAGCTGCGCGATCGTCGACTTGCCCGCCCCCGACGAGCCGACCAGGGCGACCATCCGGCCCGGCCGCGCCGCGAAGGACACGTCGTGCAGCACCCGGTCGCCGCCCCGGTCGTCGAGCGTGGCGACCGCCTCCAGCGAGGCGAGGGAGACCTTGTCGGCCGACGGGTAACCGAACGAGACGCCGTCGAACTCCACCGAGACCGGCCCGTCCGGCACCCGCCGCGCGTCCGGCTTCTCGGCGATCAGAGGTTTCAGGTCCAGGATCTCGAAGACGCGCTCGAAACTGACCAGGGCGCTCATCACCTCCACCCGCGCCCCGGCGAGGGAGGTGAGCGGGGCGTACAGGCGGGTCAGCAGGAGGGCCAGCGAGACCACGGCACCGGGTTCGAGCGTGCCCTGCTGGGCGTAGTGGCCCCCGAGGCCGTAGACCAGCGCGAGCGCCAGCGCGGAGACCAGGGTGAGGGCGGTGATGAAGCCGGACTGCGCCATGGCCGTCCGGACGCCGATGTCCCGCACCCGCAGGGCCCGGGCGGCGAACTCGGCGGACTCGTCGGCGGGCCGCCCGAACAGCTTGACGAGGGTGGCGCCCGGCGCCGAGAAGCGCTCGGTCATCTGCGTCGCCATCGCAGCGTTGTGCGCGGCGGCCTCCCGCTGCAGCGACGCCATCCGGGCGCCCCGGCGACGGGCCGGTACGACGAACACCGGCAGCAGCACCAGGGCGAGCAGCGTGATCCGCCAGGAGATGCCGAGCATCACGGCGAGCGTCAGGACCAGGGTCACGACGTTGGCGACCACGCCCGAGAGGGTGTTGCTGAACGCCCGCTGGGCCCCGATGACGTCGCTGTTCAGCCGGCTCACCAGCGCCCCCGTACGCGTACGGGTGAAGAAGGCCACCGGCATCCGCTGGACGTGGTCGAAGACGGCCGTCCGCAGGTCCAGGATGAGCCCCTCGCCCAGGTTGGACGACAGCCGGCGGGTGAGCAGTCCGAGGGCCGCGTCGGCCACCGCGATGAGCGCGATGAGCAGCGCGAGACGGACGACGGTGTCGCTTTGGCCGCCCTGCACGATCGCGTCGACCACCTTGCCCGCGAGGACCGGTGTGGCCACCGCGAGCAGGGCTCCCGCCACACTGGCGGCCAGGAACCGCACCAGCCGGCGGCGGTGCGGGCGGGCGAATCCGGCGATGCGGCGCAGGGTCGCCCCGGAGAACGGCCGGCGGTCGCGCTCGGCGTTCATCACACTGTGCAGCGACGACCAGGCGGTGAATTCCATGTCCATACAAGGGGCTCCGGGTTCTTCCGACCGACGGACGGCCCGCAGGGGGCCCGTGGACAGGAAAATAGGACCTCAACCATTGTTGAGGTCAAGGGGGTTCATCGTCGCGCCCGCCGCCGGTCCCTGTCGCGCGGACGCGCCGGGCCCGATCCGGTACGGGACCGCGCCGCCCGCTCCGGAAGCGGTCCGCCCGGCGCGGTGCGACCGTGGACACGGTGCCGCTCCGGCACCCGAACCGGCGGAAAGGACCACGAGGTGCGTATCGACCTGACGGGCAAGAAGGCCGTCGTCACCGGATCGTCGCAGGGAATCGGCCTCGCCATCGCCTCCGGCCTCGCCGCCGCGGGCGCCTCGGTGGTGCTGACCGGCCGCGACGCGGACCGGCTGGAGTCGGCGACGCGGACCCTGCGGGACGGGGTGGCGGACGCGGACGTCGAGAGCGTCGCCTGCGACCTGGTCACCGAGGAAGGGGCCGAGCGGCTCCAGCAGGCCGTCCCCGAGGCCGACGTGCTCGTCAACAACCTCGGCATCTTCGGAGCGCGCCCGCCGCTGGAGATCACCGACGGGGAATGGCGGACGTACTTCGACACGAACGTCCTCAGCGCGGTCCGGCTGATCCGCCGCTACCTGCCCGGGATGACCGGCCGGGGCTGGGGCCGGGTGCAGAACATCGCGAGCGACTCGGCGCTCGTCGTACCCGCCGAGATGATCCACTACGGGATGTCCAAGACCGCCCTGCTCGCGGTCTCCCGGGGCTTCGCCAAGGAGGCGGCGGGAAGCGGGGTGACGGTCAACTCGGTGATCGCCGGCCCGACACACACCGGAGGCGTCGAGAAGTTCGTGTACGAACTCGTGGACGAGGACCTGCCCTGGGACGAGGCGCAGCGCGCGTTCATGCGCCTGCACCGGCCGCAGTCACTGCTCCAGCGCCTCATCGAACCCGAGGAGATCGCCAACCTGGTGGTCTACCTCAGCTCGACCCAGGCCTCCGCCACCACCGGTGCGGCGGTCCGGGTGGACGGCGGGTACGTCGACTCGATCGTGCCCTGACCGCTGCCGGGGTCCGGGTACGCGCGGCCGGAGCCGTTCTCGGAGGCTGGCATGATCGAGGTATGGACGAGAGCATCATCGCCGCGTGTGACGGGGCGTCGAAGGGCAACCCCGGGCCTGCCGCCTGGGCGTGGGTGGTCGCGGACGCGCAGGGGCGCCCGCAGCGCTGGGAGGCGGGACCACTGGGCACCGCCACCAACAACGTCGCCGAGCTGACCGCCCTGCGCTCGCTGCTGGAGTCGACCGACCCCTCGGTGCCGGTCGAGGTGCGCATGGACTCCCAGTACGCGATGAACGCCGTGACCAAGTGGCTGCCGGGCTGGAAGCGCAACGGCTGGAAGACCTCGGGCGGCAAGCCGGTCGCCAACCAGGAGCTGGTCGTCCGCATCGACGAGCTGCTGACCGGCCGCGCGGTTCGTTTCCAGTACGTCCCCGCCCACCAGGTCGGCGGGGACCCGCTGAACGCGCTGGCGGACCAGGCCGCGAGCGAGGCGGCCGTGTCGCAGCTGCCCGCCGGCACGGCCCACGGGACGGCCGCCCTGCCCGAGCCCGCCCCGTCCAGGGCGGTGAAGAGCCCGCCCGGGAAGAGCACGAAGGCCGCCACGGGCGGCGCCCGTACGGGGGCCACGATCCGGGCGAAGTTCGCCGGGCGGTGCCGCTGCGGCAAGCCGTACGCGGCCCAGGAGATGATCGCGAAGAACCCGGCGGGCTGGGGCCATCCGGAGTGCCGCACCGACGCGGCCTGAGACGTTCTCCGGCCCGGCGGTCCGCCGCCGGGCCACCACGCGGGGTCGGGGATGCCCCTCGGGCGTCCTGACCGTCCGCATCCGTCGCATCCGGTGGTCCTCACCCGCCGCATCCGCCTCACCCGCCGCATCCGGTGGTCCGCCCGGCCGGCGGTCCGCTTCTGCGCGGCGAGACCGCTTCCGCGCGGCGGCGCAACGTTTCCCCGGGTACGTAACCCCGGTTTCCCGTCGTCCCTGCGACGGCCCGGTCCCTGCGAGGCCCCCGAGCACGACGCGGTCCTGGGCCGCGCGCCCCGGCGCCCGGCGTGCGGTGCCCGGCGTGCGCCGGGGGCGCGGGCGGTCAGGTCCGGTCCGTTCAGTTCAGGACTCGGGGGTCCAGGCCGCGACGAGCTCCAGCAGACCGGGGAACCGGGCATTGAGGTCGTCGACGCGTACCTGGCTGCGGCGTTCGAGTCCGTACTGGCGCTGGCGCGTGACCCCCGCCTCCCGCAGCGCCTTGAAGTGGTGCGTGAGCGACGACTTGGGCCGGTCGAGGCCGAACCAGCCGCAGGTGTGGTCGAACCGCTCCGACTCCAGCAGGAGCTTCTGGATGATCGTCAACCGCAGCGGATCGCTGAGCGCGCCGAGGACGGTTTCCAGGCGCAGCTCGCCCACCGCCGGCTCCGGGAGCGGTTCGGGCAGGTCAGGGGGTTCGGGGAGCACCCTGATGACGGGGTTGGCGCCCGTGGCCGAAGGCATAGGCAACTCCTTATGACGCGATTCCTATGTACGAGTTCAATCGTACTGCATGCTAAGTTCGACTCAGCTCGTACTTGAGAGTCGGGAGGAACGTCATGTCCGAGACTCGGACCACACCTGTCCAGGCGGTCGACGGAAGAGGGCAGAACGGCACCGCCGGGGCCGGTGCCCCGCTGTGGTGGGTGTGGCTGGCCGCGTGGCCCGTCACCGCGGTGTTCGTGCTGTCGAACGCGGCCACGCCGCTGTACGTGCTGTGGCAGCGCGACATCGGATTCTCCAAGGGCACCCTGACCGTGGTGTTCGCGTTCTACATCGTCGGCCTGCTCGGATCGCTCCTGGTCTGCGGAGTCGTCTCGGACCGCCTGGGGCGCAAGCCCGTACTGCTCCCGGCGCTGGCGCTCGGCCTGGCGGCTTGCCTGATCTTCGCCACCGCCTCCTCCGTGGCGGCGCTGATCGTGGCGAGGCTGTTCACCGGGATCGCCGTCGGTGCGGTCGTCTCGGCCGGCATGGCCGCGGTGACCGACGTGGCGGGGCCCGAGCGCAAGCGGATCGCCGCTCTGCTCGCCTCCTGCGCGATGGTCTTCGGGGCCGGGCTCGGCCCGCTGCTGGCCGGTGTGCTGTCCGAGACGCTGCCCGCCCCGACCGTGACCGTGTTCGTGGTCGAGGCCGTGGTGCTGGTCACCGCGGTGCTCGTCGTGACGCGCATGCCGGTCCGCCGCCCCGTGGCCCCCGCCAAGGGGGCCTGGGTGCGGGTGCCCGGGGTTCCGCGCGGCAAAGGTCGTGAACTCACCCTGGGGATCGCCGTGTTCGCCCCCGGTATCACCGCAACGTCGTTCGTGCTGTCGCTCGGACCCTCGCTGCTGTCCGGCCTGCTCGGCACGACCAGCAGGATCGTCGCGGGGGCCATGGCGTTCGCGATGTTCCTCACGGCCACCGGCGTGCAGTTCGCGGTGCAGCGGCTGAGCCGGCCGGCCATTCTCATGGCGGGCGCGGCGAGTACGGCCGTGAGCATGATCACGCTGATCGTCGCCGTGCACACCTCCTCCGTGGCGGTCCTCATCGCCTCCGCGCTGCTCGCCGGTGCGGGGCAGGGGATGGGCCAGCTCGGAGGGCTGTCGCTGCTCAACTCCAGCGTCCCGCCGCGGCATCTGGCAGAGGCCAACGCGGCGCTCAACGTGGGGGGTTACATCCCGGCGGGCATCCTGCCCGTCTCCGCGGGATACCTCAGCGACGCGGTGGGGCTGACCAGCGGGGCGACGACCTTCGGTGTCGTACTGCTGGGTCTCGCGGTCGCCGGCGGCCTGGTGGTCGTCGGCAGCCGGAACCGCGTGGCGGAGCCCGCCTGACGGATCGCCTCGGACGAAGGCGCTCCCGGGGGGAGTGGTGCACCGCCGCCGGCGGTGCACCACTCCCCCCGGGAGCACTCTCATTCGGAGCGGATCGCGCGGAACAGCAGATCGCCCAGCGACTGCCAGCGCTGCACGACGTCCGCGCGGCCGCTGAGGACGTCGGACACGTGCTGGGACCCGAAGAACGCGGAGACCAGGGCGCGCGCGGCCTCGTCGGGGGCGATACCCGGTCGCAGGTCGCCCGCATCGAGCGCGGAGGTCAGCAAGGACGACAGGAGGGTGATCCAGTCGACGTACGGCGTCGGCAACTCGGCGTCTATGTGGGGCCGTTCGATCTGCAGTCGGGCGCCGGCCTGCACGATGACATCGCTCTCGAAGGCGAGGGCGGCCAGTTCCAGCATCCGCGCGGCGGTGTCGAGCGGGCCGAGGCCCTCGCCGGTGACCTCGTCGAGCAGGCGCGGCCAGCGTGCGTAGTGCTCCTCCACGATCGCCACCGCGAGTGCTTCCTTGGTCGGGTAGTGGAAGTACACCGCTCCCTTCGTCATCTCGACCCTGTCGGCCACGTCCTTGACCGAGGTCTGCTGGAAACCGCGTTCGCTGAAGAGCTCCGCCGCGCCGATCAGCACGCGTAGGCGCGTGCGGGCCGAGCGTTCCTGCTTGGGGTCCGAACCTCTCCTGGAGGGGATCGCCCGGGAGGCGAAGGCTGTGGACTGCGGCTCTGGCATGGAAACCGTCCTTGGCGGGTGTGGCGCATGTGGGCGTGGCGGAAAACGACCTGTCAATATACCTTCCCGAAGGTATATTTCTCGTCATCGCGCCACGTGTTGCGTCGGGACGATACCGGTGCGTGGCTTCCACGGCGACCAGGAAGGAAAATCGCGAGCGTGCACGTCATACCTGGACTTGAGATACCTGCCGGCCACCACCCCGGGCCGGAGCACCACTGGAAGGGAATGAACTTCGACCACTTCGTTCCGCGCGAATCCGTCCACAAGTCGGCAGACACGGAAGTACTCCTGACGGACGCACTGCTCCTCGACGACGGAAGCATCGCGGTCGCCGCCCGCTGGCGCCGCAGCCACTACCTCGGCCACCGCGGCGCGTGCGCCGCCGACCCGGTGCTGCTCGCTGAGACCGCGCGGCAGACCGCGATCTACCTGTCCCACCGCTTCTTCGGCATCGGGCACGGCTCGGCCTTTGTTCTGAGCGAGCTCTCCGTGGATCTGGACGAAGCGCTCCCGCCGGTCGGCACGGAGCCCCTCGCGGTCGGGCTCCACGGCGTATGCCGCGGCCCCGCCGCCGGTGAACGGCGCCTGCGCTTCGAGCTGGAGGCGGACGTGCTGGCCGGTTCCCGGCGGTTCGGGCGGGTGCGGGTGCGCTGGGAGCCCATGGACCCCCGTCGCTACGCCGTGGTGCGCACGCGTGGGGGAGGGCGGCACGGACAGGGGCTCGACGGGCAGCCGGTGCCCCGGGTGTGCGCAGGCTCCTCCGAGCGCGACGTCCTCATCGACGGCGACCCGCTCCGGCCGGACGTGTGGTGGCTGCGTCTGGACCTGGAACACGGCGTGCTCTTCGACCACGAGTCCGACCACGTGCCGGGCATGGCTCTGATGGAGGCGTTCCGGCAGGCGGGCGCCGCCGCGGCGGGCGGCGGACCCCGGACGGACGGAACGGCCCTGCTCGCCGTGGAGTTCAAGGCATTCGGCGAACTGGACGCCCCCGTGTCGATCACCGCGGAGCCCGCGGGGCTGGACGGGACGGCGCTCACGCTCCGCGCCTGCCAGGGCGACCGGGAACTCGCGTGCGCCCGGGTGCGATTCGGAGCGGGCGAGCCCTCCCCGGCCCGGCGGGGGACGACGTGCTGACCGGCCGGCACGCCACCGCCGGGGAACGGGACGTACGGAGCACGCTCGCGGCGGCGGCGCGCCGGGACGCGTGGGGCGCCGAACAGCGCCGCAGGCTCGGCCCGGAAGTCGCCGCCGCCCTGGCCGACGCGGGGTTCCCCCGCCACTTCGTGCCCACCCGGTGGCGGGGCACGGCGGGGAGTTTCGCCGGACTGCTCGCCGACGCCTCGGCCGCGGCGGAGAACTGCGCCGCCACGGGATGGTGCGCCGCGCTGTACGCGGCCCACGGCAGGCTGGCCGCCTACCTTCCCGAACAGGGGCAGCGCGACCTCTGGGCGCAGGGCCCGGACGTGCTCATCGCCGCGTCCGTCGTTCCGCCGCAGGGCAGGGCCGAGGCGGTGTCCGGCGGCTGGCGTCTGGACGGGCAGTGGCGCCTGGCCAGCGGTGTCGACCACGCGGACTGGGTACTGCTCGCGTCCTGGACGCCGGGCCCCGGGGGGCCCGAGCACCGCATCTTCGCCGTGCCGCGCGCGGCGCTCTCCGTACAGGACACCTGGTTCTCCGTCGGCCTGCGGGGGAGCGGCAGCAACAGCGTCACCGCGGAGGGCGTCGTCGTACCCTCCCACCGCTCCTTCCCGCTGAGTGCGCTGCTGAGTGCACTGCCCGGCGCGGCCCGCTGCCACCGCGTCCCGTACCCGATGGTCGCCGCGCTCATCTTCGCGGCGCCGGTGCTCGGGGCGGCCCGCGCGGCGCTGCGGGCGTGGACGGCCGAGTGCGTCCAGGCGGTACCGCGCAGGGCGGAACACGTGACCCTCCTGGCGCGGGCGTCGGCGCAGATCCACGCCGCGGGCCTGCTGCTCGCCTGCGCGGCGGAGCGCGCGGACCGGGGCGAGATCACCGCGCTCACGGTGGCCGAGAACCGTCGCGACGCCGCGACGGCGGCACTGCTGTGCCGGGAAGCGGTCGACGAGCTCTTCCACGCCTCGGGCATGCGAGGCCAGAACCCCGACAGCCCGGTGCAGCGCGCCTGGCGGGACGTCACCACGGCCGCTGGGCACGGGGCGCTCGCGGTCGGGAGCGCGGCCGACGCCTACGCGGACGCGGTACTGAGCCGGGAGGAGCACGCCCGGGACGGCGGGGGTGCCGGATGACGGCCGTGGAGCGGAAGGGGCCGGCGCTCGCGTTCTTCGACGTCGACGAGACGGTGATCGCGGCCAAGAGCATGGTGGCGTTCAGGGAGTACTGGCTGGCGGAGACGGACCCCTCGCGGGCCGAGGCGGAGGCCTCCGCCCTGCGGGCCGCGGCGCGGTCCGCACCGGATCGCGAGGCGCTGAACCGGTGGTACTACCGGCGCTACTCCGGTGTCGCCCTGGCAGACCTCGAAGCGGCGGGCCGGCTCTGGTACGACACCTACCGCCGGGGGGCCGCGGCGTTCGTCCTCGACTCCGTGGAAGCCCTCGCCGGGCACCGGCTGGCGGGCCGCGAGGCCGTGCTGGTGTCGGGGTCGATGCACCCGGTCCTGGCCCCGCTCGCCCAGGAGTTGGGGGTCGCGACCGTGCTCTGCACCGAGCTGGAGGTGGGGGCCGACGGCGTGCTGACCGGGGAGGTGCTCCGGCCGATGATCGGCGAGGCCAAGGCGGAGGCCGCGATCCGGGCCATGCGGGAGCGCGGAGCCGACCCGGGCGACTGCTTTGCCTACGGCGACCATGAGAGCGACCTGGCCCTGCTCCGCGCCGTGGGCAGGCCGGTGGTGGTGGGCACGTCCGAGGTGCTGAACAGGGAGGCGGAGCGCTCCGGTTGGACGGTCCTCCCGGGCCGGCTGGGGCGCCTTCGGGCGGAGAGCTTTTGAGACCTCGGAAGGCGCGATTCCTATAAACGAATCCTTTCTGATGGTATGTATGGGATTTCATCAGTAGGGAGGGGCGCAGAAGATGGCCATACAGGAACGGGCGCGGCGCACGCGGGAAAAGGTACTGACGGCCGCGGCCGAGGAGTTCGCCGCCCAGGGGTACAGCAGAGCGACGCTCAGCGCCGTGGCCGAGCGCACCGGGATGACGAAAGGTGCGCTCTACGGGCACTTCTCCTCGAAGAAGTCACTGGCGGGAGCACTGATCGACGAGGCGCGCCAGGTCTGGGCGCACCTGCGGGCCGAGCATGACACCCCGGGTGTCGACGGCCGGAGCGTCCTGGAGAGCGTCGTCATCGGCTTCGCCCGCCGGCTCCAGTCGGACGTGCGGCTGCGTGCCGCCGTCCGCCTCGCGTCCGAGTGCCCGGCTTTCGGGAGCGCCTTCGCCGATGTGCAGAACGCCCTTATGACCTTGGTGCGCCGGGCGCAGCGCGACAGCGGATTCCCCGCGTACTCGCCGCGCCTCGTCGCCCATCTGCTGATGACGATGATCTACGGCCTGCTGCACGCACCCGCCCAGAGCGGCGAGCGCGGGGGGATGCCCGTCGTGGAACCGCTCTGGCGGCTCCTCTTCGCGGCGTTGTCCGCCGACCAGGTGCCGGTGGCGGGGCTCGGAGAAGAAGATGCCGTTTCGGGTGCGTAAAAAATACCTTCGAGAACGAATTTTAATGTCATGCTCGAACCAGTGCACGTGAAGCCGACTGGGCACGCCCCTGCGGGGCAGGGGCGACGACACTTTGGAGGAAGTGGATGAGCGTGCTTGACGAGTGGGCGGGCCAGCGCGCCCCGGTGGGTGCCGATCCCGACGGGCGGGTGCCGCATGCGGTGAGTGACGCCGTCCATCGCGCCGTCTCCGACGCGCGGGACGTCGACGATTTCGACATGAGGCACCTCCGGTATTTCCTCACCGTGGTACGCAGCGGGACCGTGTCGGCTGCTGCCCAGCAACTCCGCATCTCGCAGCCGAGCCTCAGTCAGCAAATTCGCCGACTGGAAAAGCGCGTCGGAGCGGCGCTGTTCATCCGCAGTTCGCGTGGGGTTGAACTCACGGCCGGCGGCCGGGCCTTCCTCCGGGAAATACAGGGAATTCCCGGCCAGTTGCGCTCGGCCATCGCCGCCGCGGCCCCCGCTCCGCAGGTCTGGTCCGTCGGCGTCTGCGGCGGCGTACCGGCCGATGTGCTCATCGAAGTGCAGAACGGGCTGCCCGGAGGCGGTCCGGACAGCGGGCGCGATCCCGGGGTGAGGCTGCGGATGCGCTCGGTGGGTGCGGCGGACCAGGACGACCTGCTGAGAAGGGGAGAGCTCGCCTTCGGCATCGTGCGCATGCCGATCCTCTCGCCGCATCTGGTGGGCGCCGTGGTCTGGGACGAGCCGCTCGGCGTCGTCATGGCGCAGCAGCACGCGCTCGCCGAGCGTGCGGAACCGACCTGGAGCGACCTCGCACGCCAGCGCCTGCTCTGGTACGACGAGGGCTGCGCGCCCGGGTTCGCGGACACGATCCCCGCCCATCTGGCAAGGCTGGGCTGGAATTCGGTGCTCCACCCGGTCGACCAGGACCAGCACGCCCTGTTCCTGCACGCCCTCCAGACGACCTCCGACCTGGTGGCGCTGCGACCGCGCCGCGCCGTCGAGAAGGAGCCGCACCTGGTGTGGCGGCCACTGCCCACCAGCAGGCCGCCGCGCGAGCGTCTCGCGGTGACCGCGGCCGGCGACAGTCATGAGGCGCGCGTGCTCCAGCGGGTCGCGGGCGAGCGTGGCTGGGGGTTCTTCGCCGAGTAGGCCGTGTTCTGGAAGTCCCGCCTGTCGGGCGCCGCCCGGCACGCACGCTCGCCGCGTTGCCGGGTCGTCCCGATACATCCGGTGTCCGGACGGCCCGCCTTGCGACCGCACGCACCGGACGCCGCCCGACCCGCCCTACGGGCGGACGGCGCTCCTTGCGGAACACGACTCAGCCGGTCTGTCCCAGCCCCACCAACCCCCTCAGCGGCGTGTGTCCCGGGTCCCTCGACCCGGGGTGCACGCCGCTTCTGTTTCCCCGGCCAGGCGATATAGGGATCCGCCTATGGCAGTTACGCGATTTGCGTCTTGGACCGGCGGCGGGATCGGTGGCTAATGTCATGGACACAGAGCAGAACGGGTTCACCGGGCGGATTCGATTCGCCGGCCGCGCTGCGTACCCGCGCACCGAATTCAATGCGGAATTCGGTCTCGCGCCCTCCTTTTCCTTACGGCCTGCCGGCCGTTCCCAGTCGTGCGACAGAAACGGACCAGGGAGCATCGTGATCTCGACCAAGCTGACGGAACTGCTCGGAATCGACCATCCGGTCGTCTGCGCCCCGATGGGCTCCGTGACCGGTGGCGCCCTCGCCGGGGCCGTGACCCGGGCCGGCGGTCTCGGTCTTGTCGGCGTCAGCTACGGCGACGCCGCTTTCATCGACGAACACGTGGCCCGGGCGGCCGAGGCGGGCGGCGTCTGGGGAGTCGGCTGCGTCATGTTCACCTTCGACGACCGCCCCGGCCTCTGGGACAAGGTCCTCGGCTACGCGCCGCCGGTCATCGCCCTCTCCTTCGGCGACGCCGCGCAGGTGCACCGGTTCGTCGCGTCGGCCACCGACGCCGGGTCACGGGTCATCGTCCAGGTGCACGACCCGGAACAGGCCCTGATCGCCGTGCGTGCCGGAGCGTCCGTGCTCGTGGCCCAGGGCGCCGAGGCCGGCGGCCACCACAAGACGCAGGCCACCCTGCCGCTCGTACCGGCCGTCATCGAGATCACCGACGGCGCGGTGCCGGTGGTCGCGGCCGGCGGATTCGCCGACGGCCGCGGGCTGGCGGCGGCTCTCGCGCTCGGCGCCGACGGCGTGATGATGGGAACCCGGTTCGCGGCGACCGAGGAGTCGCTGGCCACCACCGGATTCAAGTCCCACCTGATGTCCGCGCGGACCGCGGACACCGTCGACACCCGCGCGTTCGACGTCGTGCGCGGCATCCCGTGGGACGAGGTCTACCGCGCCCGTTCCGTGAGCAACGACTTCACCCGTACCTGGACCGGGCGCGACGCCGAACTCGCCGCCCTGCGGGCCTCGGTCGAGCCCGAGTGGGCCGCCGCGGTCGCCCGTGACGACACCACCCAGCGCGCCATGTTCGCGGGGGAGGTGCTCGACCTGATCGAGGACATCCAGCCGGCCGCGCAGGTCGTCCAGCGCGTCGTGGCCGACGCCGAGGAGATCCTCACCGGCCTTGCCCGCCGGATCGCCCCCGCTCCCGGCCCCACGGCCTGAACCACCCGCCTCCACCCGCCACTTCGCACCCACGGAGAACCCGGAATGATCCACGTACTCACCCTCACCTACCTCACCCCGCGAGAGACCGTTCTCGCCCACATGGCCGAGCACAAGGCATGGCTGCGCGACCACGGTGACCAGGGCCGCATCCTGCTGAGCGGTCCCCGCCCCGAGGGCGGCGCCGTCATCGTGACCGCCGACCTCGACGGGACCGAGGTGCGCGAGCTCATCGAGAGCGACCCCTGGACCAAGCTCGGCATCGCCTCGTACGAGCAACTCGCCTTCGAGGGCCGCAACGCCAGCCCGGGCGTCGTCACCGCCGCCGTGCCGGACGACGGCGTGTTCCTCATCAACGTGGCCACCACCGAGGACGCCCCCGCCAGCGTGGCCGCGCTCGCCTCCGCGGTCGAACACGTCGCCGCCACCGCCGACGGCTTCAAGGGCTCCCGCCTGCTGACGAGCGTCGACGGCGACGCCCTCGTCAACTTCGCGGCCTGGACGGACCGCAAGTCCTTCGACGCGATCTTCGAGGACCCCGAATTCGCCCGCCGCTACCAGGACTTCGCCGGCACCACCACGGGTGCGAAGTACCGGCTCTACCGCACCAGCCGGGTCATCACCCCCAACCGCTGAGCCCCGTCCCGCATCCCCCACGCCTCCCCCCACACACACCTCGCCATCACCCACTCTCTCTTCGAGGAGAATCCATGTCAGCCTCGTCCACCCCGGCTCCCTACGACCTCGTCGTGATCGGGTTCGGCGCCGCCGGACTGTCGGCCGCGCTGTCCTTCGCCGAAGCCACCGAAGGCCGTGACACCCCGGCCCGGATCGCCGTTCTCGAGCGGGCGACCAAGGAGAAGCGCGGCGGAGCCACCCGCTGGACCGGCGCGTTCCTGCGGATCACCGAGGACCGGCAGCTGGACACCGACTGGGCCGACCACGTCGGGCGGGTCTCCGGCGGCCTCGCGGACGCCGACTACTGCCGCACCGTCGAGCGCGAGACCCCACAGGTGCTGAGCTTCGTCGAGAAACACGGTGTCGAGATCGCCTTCGAGCCCTTCCCGCTGCCGCACACCTTCAACGGTGGCACCCCGACCATGAACCCGCCGGCCAGCCCCCGCGGCGGCGGCGCCTCGATCGTCGAACACCTGGGCGCGGCCCTGGAGAACGACCCGCGGGTCGAGATCCACTACGAGACCGAGGCGCTCCGCCTGACGACCTCCGACGACGGCACGGTCGACGGCGTTCTGGTCCGTACCTTCGACGGCCACACCCGGCGGATCCAGGGCCGTGCCGTGATCCTCGCCAGCGGCGGCTTCCAGGGCAACACCGAGATGCTCACCCGCTACCTCGGCGACAAGGCCTGCGACCTCCCGCTCATCGCCCCCGGCATCACCAACAGCCGCGGCGACGCCCTGCGCATGGCGCTGGAACTGGGCGCCGACACCGCGGGCCAGTTCGACGGCATCCACGCCGAGCCGGTCGACACTCGCACCACCAAGGCCGACGCGGTGCTCTACGGCTTCAGCACGGGCATCTTCGTCAACTCCTCCATGCGGCGCTTCTTCGACGAGGGGCGCGACACCTGGGACAACACCTTCGAGCACGTCGGGTACGAGATCTGGAAGAACCAGGGCCAGGAGGCGTACTGGGTCGCCGACGCGAAGACCCTCGCCATCCCCGGATTCCGGAACTCGCTGCTCAGCGACGTCGACCCCGAGCAGGCCGACACCCTGGAGGAGCTGGCCACCAAGCTGGGCATCGACGCCGAGGGGCTGGAGAAGACCGTCGCAGAGTTCAACGCGGCCGTCGTCCCCGGTGAGTTCGACCCGACCCGCCTCGACGGCAAGTCCACCACCGGACTCACGCCGCAGAAGTCCAACTGGGCCACCCCGCTGGACACCCCGCCCTTCATAGGCGTTCCCCTCACGTCCGCCGTCTGCTTCACCTACGGCGGCGTCCGCACCGATGTCGACGGCCGCGTGGTCACCCCGTCCGGCACCGCCATCCCCGGTCTGTACGCGGCGGGAGAGGCCACCGGCCTCTTCTACCACGCCTACCCGCCGGCCACGTCCGTGCTGCGCTCCCTGATCTTCGGCCGGCTCGCCGCCCACCACGCCGCCGCCGGCCAGTCCGCCTGATTCCGCCCGCCCGCCCGAAACTCTCCCTGGAGGAACCATGAACATCGTCAACATCGACGTGACCCTCCGCGACGGTGGTTACCGCAACGGCTTCAACTTCCCCCTCGACTACGCGATCGAGCACGCGCGGCTCAGCGTCGAGGCGGGATTCGACTGGGTCGAGATCGCCTACCGCAAGGGCTCCCTCCTGCCGGTACCCAACATCGGGCTGACGGGACGCGGCGACGACGAGTTCATCGCCGCGGTGGCCCGTGAGATCGGGGCGGCCCGGGTCGCGATGATCCTGCACCCCAAGAACATCAACGAACACGACCTGCCCGCCATGTACGCCGCCGGCTCCCGGCTGGTCCGCATCATCCTGCCCTCCAAGGGCTACGAGCGCGGCCTGGAGTACATACGCCAGGCCAAGGACATCGGCTTCGACGTCGGGGTCAACTTCGCCCGGATCAGCCAGTGGGAAGGCCGCGACGTCGTCGAGGTCGCCACCGCCGCCACCGACGCGGGCGCCGACGTCGTCTACCTCGCGGACTCCAACGGCAGCCTCTCTCCCGTGGACACCACCGACCTCACCACCCTGACCAAGTCGGTCACCGGCGGCCCGGTCGGCCTGCACGCCCACAACAACCTGGGGCTCGCCCTGTCCAACGCGATCAGCGCGGTGGCCGCGGGTGCGACCTGGATGGACTCCTCGATCCAGGGCATGGGCAAGGGCCCCGGCAACCTCATCGCCGAGCAGTGGCTGGCGCACCTCGACCGCACCGACACGGAGGCCGCCGCCAGACTCCACCTCGGTCCCGCCCTGGAACTGGCGGACCTGCTCCTCTCCGCCATCCCCGAGGGGACCCCCTCCCTGCCGCTGCCCGACCTGGTCCTGGGCCGCTACGACCTCCCGGTCGAGCGCCGCAAGGACCTGCTGAGCGGCAGCCACCGCGAGGGCATCGCCACCGCACGTGCGCTCGCCACCGTCCGGTGACGCACACCGCAACCGCTGTTCCCGCGGCGGTCTTCGGACCGAAGGCCGCCGCGGGCCTGGCAAACCCGGCACACGCACTGGTCTTTGGACCTGTCACCCCCCGCTGGGACGGAGGAGGGTTCTTCGCCCCCGTCACCCAGGTCCTGGCCGACGCCGGCCTGCGGGTGACCGTCGTCGACACCCTCGCACTGCGCGAGGAGGGCGACGACTCGATGGACCACTTCGTCGCCCGCTGGCGCGCACTCCTCCCGCGGTACGGCCACATCGACCTGATCTGCGGAAACGCCCTCGGCGGTGCGGTGGCCCAGGCCCTGCTCCCCGACCTCGCCCCCACCACGGCCGCACTGCTCGTCTCGGGACCCGCCCGCACGGACGCGCTCCTGGAGTCCCGGCTCACCGACATCGCGGATCTGGCCGCCGACGGCCGCTCCGACTACGCGCTCGCCCTCCTCGACCGGCGTGTGAGGCCCTACGGCCACTGCCCCGCCGCCGGCACCGCCGCCCCCGCCCCGCACGACCCCCACGCCGGCAGCCGCCTGGCCGAGGGCATGCGGCTGCTGTGCGGCACCGACGTCACGGCGGCCGTGCGGGCCCACTCCGGGCCACTGCTGCAGATCGTCGGCAGCCACTCCCAACTCGTCACCCAGCGCCACACCGCCGCCGCACCCCACCACCGGGTGCACATCATCGCGGGGGCCGGCATGCGCCCCCACTTCGAACGCACCGCAGAGGTGTCCGCCCTCGTCGGCACCTTCCTGCGCGAGAAGGGACTCACATGAAGAGCGTCGCGGTCCTCCCCGGCGACGGCATCGGACCGGAGGTCACCTCTGCCGCCCTCGACGCCGTGGACAGGCTCAACCTCCCCCTCGACCTGCGCTTCGGCGACATCGGCTGGGAGTGCTGGCGCGAGGAGGGCAACCCCGTCCCGCAGCGCACCTGGAAGCTGCTGGAGGAGACCGACACCTGCCTCCTCGGCGCCATCACGAGCAAGCCGCTGCGCGAGGCGGAGGCCGAACTGCCCCCCGGACTGCGCGGAACCGGCCTCACCTTCGTCTCCCCGGTCATCCAGCTGCGCCAGCGGCTGAACCTGTACGCCAACATCCGCCCGGTCACCGACCTGGTGGACGGGCGCTTCGACTTCACGGTGATCCGGGAGAACACCGAGGGCCTCTACGCGGGCTTCGACGTCCACGGCCTGGACGACGCGCTGTGGAACGCCGTCCGCGACCACCCCAACGCCCAGGCCTCCGGCGCCGCCGCGACCAGCGTCACCCTGCGTCTCCAGACCGAGTTCGGCATGGACCGGCTGCTGCGCCACGGATTCGCCTACGCACGCTCCCGCGGCCACCACCGGCTCACCCTGGTCGACAAGCCCAACGTCCTGCGCCACAGCAGCAACCACCTCCGTGAGCGGCTCGAACTGATCGCGGGGGACTACCCCGACATCGAGACCGAGATCCTCAACGTCGACGCGGTCGCCCTCTGGATGGTCCGCAGACCCGAACGGTTCGGGGTGCTGGTCGCCGAGAACATGTTCGGAGACATCCTCTCCGACCTCGGCGCGGGTGTCATGGGCGGACTCGGCCTCGCTCCCAGCGGCAACATCGGCGACCACGGCAGCTACTTCGAGCCGGTGCACGGCAGCGCCCCGGGCATGGCCGGACAGGACCGCGCCAACCCCATGGCCATGCTCCTCGCCGTGGCCCAGATGCTCGACCACCTGGACCTGGCCGTCCCCGGCGAGGAGATCAGGGCCGCGGTGCGGGCGGTGGCGGAGCGCCGGACGACCGTCACCTACGACATGGGCGGAACGAGCGGCACCCAGGAGGTCGCGCGGGCCGTGGCCGGGGAACTCGCCCCCGCCGAAAGCGCTGCGGAGACCACCGCTCCACGGGCCGGCCGGGCGCCCTCGGACGACCTGGTCGACCGGCTCGCCCGCCTCGACACCGCCTCCGTCTCCGACGCGCTGGACAGCCTCGGGGTCGGCGGGGTCCTCGCCGGCATCGCCCCGAGGGTGCCGGGGACCCGGGCCGCGGGCCGGGCGTTCACCGTCACGTACCAGCCCGTCGACGACACGGGGGAGGGCTTCCGTAACGCGGCCAACTACCTGGACGACGTGCCCGAGGGCTCGTTCGTCGTGGTCGACAACGCGGGCAGCACGACCTGCACCAACTGGGGCTCGCTCCTGACGAGCCTGGCGCAGCGTCGCGGGGTGCGCGGCACCGCCCTGCACGGGTCGGCCCGGGACATCGCGGAGATCCGCGCCGCCGGCTACCCGCTCTACAGCACCGGCGCCACGATGGTCAGCGGGAAGAACCGGGTGGAACTCGCGGCGACCGGCCGGGACGTCACCGTCGGCGGCATCACCGTGCGGCCCGGCGACATCGTGGTCGCCGACGACAACGGGGTGCTGGTGGTGCCCGACGCGTACGCAGCGGAGGTCGCCGAACGCGCGGAGGGCGTGGAGCGGACCGAGGGCGCCATCGGCGCCGCGGTCGCGGCCGGCCTCCGCCTCGACGAGGCCCGCCTGCGGTACGGCTACGCCAAGCCGTGGGACGGCGGCAGGCAGCCCTCCCATGCCTGAGAGGGCTGTGGACGGGACGGCCGCGTACTCCCTGGTGGACGTCCACTACCACGCGGGACCCGACCTCTACGACCGGCGGCTCACCTCGGCCGCCGCCGGCCGGGCGTACGCGAAGGTGGGCGGCTGGGTCGTACTGAAGAGCCATCTCACCTCGACGGCGGCCCGTGCCTGGGAAGCCAGGCAGGAGGGGCTGCCCGTCTCCGGCACGCTCGTCCTCAACGAACTGGCCGGGGGCATCCGCCCGAGCTCCGTCGAGCAGGCGGTGTACGCGCACGGCCCGGACACCCCCGCCCGCCTGGTCGTCCACCTGCCGACGCTGGCCGGCCCCGCGCACACCTCCACGCTGCGGCGCACCTCGTTCCACCCACTGCTCCACGCCGACCGGTGGCGCGCCGACGGCGTCCTCGCTCCCGACGGGCGGCTGCGCCGGGACGTGGGAGAGGTGCTCCGCACGGCCCGCGACCTGCCCGTCGTACTGGCGACGGGCCACTGCGACCGCGAGGCGGCGCTGCGGGTGGTGGACGAGGCCGTGCGGCTCGGCGTACCCCGCCTCCTCCTCACCCACGCGACCCACCCCATGTCGGGCTTCACCCCCGCCGACCTGGCCGACCTCTCCTCCGTACCGGGTCTCCACGTCGAAGTCACCGCGCTGACGCTGCTGCTGGGGCACCACGACGCCGGCCACCTCGGCGACGTCGTGCGCGCCCACCCCCGCGTGGTGTTCAGCTCCGACCTCGGACAGCCCGACCAGCCGGACGTCGAGGAATGGCTGGACCTCTGCACGCGGTGGTTCCACGACGCGGCCCTGACGACCCAGGAGATCGAGGACATCACCCGCTCCAACCCCGCGAACCTGCTGACGCCGTGAACCGGACCTTCACCACTCCCCACCCAGGAGCAGCCATGAACGCCCGAACACCGCACGCCTCGCACGCCGCCGTGCACGCGGACATCCAGCATCTCGCCCGGCTGCTGGACGAGACCCTCGTCCGCCAGGAAGGAGCGGACCTCCTCGACCTGGTCGAGAAGGTCCGCCGGCTGGCCCGCGAGGACGGCGAGTCCGCCGACGCCCTGCTGCGCGGAACCGAACTGCGGACCGCGGCCAAACTGGTCCGCGCCTTCTCCACCTACTTCCACCTGGCCAACGTCACCGAGCAGGTGCACCGGAGCCGCGAGCTGCGCACCGCCCGCGAAGGGGCGAGTGCTGCCCTCGCCCGGGTTGTGCGGCAGGCCTCGCAGGAGTCACCGGAAGGTCTGGCCCGCGCCGTCGAACACCTCAATGTCCGGCCCGTGTTCACGGCCCACCCCACCGAGGCCGCCCGTCGCTCGGTGCTGAACAAGCTCCGCCGCATCGCGGCGCTGCTGGAGACCCCGGTCATCGAGGCCGACCGGCGCCGCCATGATCTGCGGCTCGCGGAGAACATCGACCTCATCTGGCAGACCGACGAGCTGCGCGTCGTCCGCCCGGAGCCGGCCGACGAGGCCCGCAACGCCATCTACTACCTGGACGAGCTGCACGCCGGCGCGGTCGGCGACGTCCTCGAAGACCTCTCCGCCGAACTGGAGGGAGTCGGCGTCGAGTTGCCGGACGGCGCCCGTCCGCTGACCTTCGGTACCTGGATCGGCGGCGACCGCGACGGCAACCCCAATGTGACGCCCGCCGTCACCTGGGAGGTGCTGATCCTCCAGCACGAGCACGGCATCACCGACGCCCTCGAACTCGTGGACCAGTTGCGCGGCTTCCTCTCCAACTCCGTCCGGTACACGGGCGCCACCGAGGAGCTGCTCGAGTCCCTCCAGGCCGACCTGGAGCGCCTCCCGGAGATCAGCCCGCGCTACAAGCGGCTGAACGCCGAGGAGCCGTACCGGCTCAAGGCCACCTGCATCCGCCAGAAGCTCGTCAACACCCGCGACCGCCTCGCCAAGGGCACCCCGCACCGCCCCGGCTGCGACTACCTCGGCACCTCCGAGCTCCTCGCGGACCTCACGCTGATCCAGACCTCGCTGCGCGAGCACCGCGGCGGCCTCTTCGCCGACGGCCGGATGGACCGCACCATCCGCACGCTGGGCGCCTTCGGTCTCCAGCTCGCCACCATGGACGTACGCGAGCACGCCGACGCCCACCACCACGCCCTCGGTCAGCTCTTCGACCGGCTCGGCGAGGAATCCTGGCACTACGCCGACATGCCCCGCGACTACCGGCAGCGTCTGCTGGCGAAGGAACTCGTCTCCCGGCGGCTGCTGGGTCCGGCTCCGCTGGACGCCGGCGGTGCGAAGACCCTCGGCGTCTTCCGCACGATCAGGGAAGCGTTCGAGCGGTTCGGTCCGGAGGTCATCGAGTCGTACATCATCTCGATGTGCCAGGGCGCCGATGACGTGTTCGCCGCCGCCGTCCTCGCCCGTGAGGCGGGCCTCCTCGACCTGCACGCCGGGTGGGCGAAGATCGGCATCGTGCCGCTGCTGGAGACGACCGACGAGCTGCGCGCGGCCGACGTCATCCTCGACGAGATGCTCGCCGACCCCTCCTACCGGCGTCTGGTCTCGCTGCGCGGCGACGTCCAGGAGGTCATGCTCGGCTACTCGGACTCCTCGAAGTTCGGCGGGATCACGACCTCGCAGTGGGAGATCCACCGCGCCCAGCGCCGGCTGCGCGACGTCGCCCACCGCTACGGGGTGCGGCTGCGGCTCTTCCACGGCCGCGGCGGCACCGTCGGCCGCGGTGGCGGCCCCTCGCACGACGCGATCCTCGCCCAGCCCTGGGGAACCCTGGAGGGCGAGATCAAGGTGACCGAGCAGGGCGAGGTCATCTCCGACAAGTACCTCATCCCGGCGCTCGCCCGCGAGAACCTGGAACTGACCGTCGCGGCCACCCTGCAGGCCTCCGCCCTGCACACCGCGCCGCGCCAGTCCGACGAGGCGCTGGCCCGCTGGGACGCGGCGATGGACACCGTCTCGGACGCCGCCCACGCCACGTACCGCAAGCTGGTCGAGGACCCGGACCTGCCCGCGTACTTCCTCTCCTCCACCCCGGTCGACCAGCTCGCCGAGCTGCACCTGGGCTCGCGCCCGTCGCGCCGCCCCGACTCGGGCGTCGGACTCGACGGACTGCGCGCCATCCCGTGGGTGTTCGGCTGGACCCAGTCCCGCCAGATCGTCCCCGGCTGGTTCGGCGTCGGATCCGGCCTCAAGGCCCTGCGCGAGGCCGGTCTCGACACCGTCCTGGACGAGATGCACGGTCAGTGGCACTTCTTCCAGAACTTCCTGTCCAACGTCGAGATGACGCTGGCCAAAACGGACCTGCGCATCGCCCGCCACTACGTCGACACCCTCGTCCCCGACGAGCT
The DNA here is from genome assembly GCF_035953295.1 of Streptomyces sp. NBC_01335. GTDB lineage: Bacteria > Actinomycetota > Actinomycetes > Streptomycetales > Streptomycetaceae > Streptomyces. The sequence continues at coordinate 343,052 of NZ_CP108370.1, read as the reverse complement.
GAAGCACGTCTTCGACGTCATCGAGGCCGAGCACGCCCTCACCGTCCAGGAAGTCCTGCGGATCACCGGCAACACCGAGCTCCTCGGCACCAGCCCGGTCCTCCAGCAGACCTTCGCCATCCGCGACGCCTACCTGGACCCGATCTCCTACCTGCAGGTCGCCCTGCTGAAGCGCCAGCGCGACGCCGCCGCGGCCGGCGAGGAAGCCGACCCGCTCCTCGCCCGCGCCCTCCTCCTCACCGTCAACGGTGTGGCGGCGGGGCTCCGCAACACCGGCTGAAGCCGCCCGTCCCCACCCGCCCGGTCACACCGACGCCCCCACCCGATGCCCCCGTCCGGACCCCCATCCGGACGGGGGACGAAGGAGCCCGGCCATGACAGACAGCACACCCGCCCCTTCCCTCCCTTCCCGCCGCCGAGTGCTGCGCACCGCGCTCGTCTCCGGCGCCGCGCTCTCCGTCCCGCTCGCGGGCGCCCTGCCAGGGGCGGTATCCGCCGCGGACGCCCGGCCCCGCACCGGCGACGCCCCGCCCCGTGCCGGGAGCCTCGGCGACCAGTCGGCCGTACGCACCCTCACGGTAGGAGACGTCCGGCTCACCTACGTCGTCGACGCGGCGATGGAGCTGGACCCCGTGGGCTTCCTGCCCGCCGTCCCCGCCTCGTACTGGAAGAAGAATCCGGGGGCACTCGCTCCCTCCGGACGGATCGCCGCCTCGGCCGGCGGCGTCCTCGTGGAGCGGGGCGGCCGCCGGCTGCTGATCGACGTCGGGCTGGGCGGCAACGTACTGGCGCCCTCGCTCGGCGTCTCCCGGGGCGGAGCGCTGCTGCGGACCCTCCGGGCGCTGCGGGTGGCGCCGGAGTCCATCGACACGGTGGCCTTCACCCATCTGCACACGGACCACACCGGTCTCGGCTTCGTCCCGGGGCACGCCGGGCGGATGCGGAAGGCGTTCCCCCGCGCCGACTACCTCGTGGCGGACGCCGAGTGGGAGCCGTTCTGGAACGGTGAGGTGGAGGTCGGGGCACCGTCCTGGGAGGGATTCATGGTGCCCATGGCGCGTGTGCTGCGACGGTTCGACGACGGTGCCGAGGTGTGGCCCGGCGTCACCGCGCTGATCACCCCCGGCCACAGCCCGGGGCACACCACGTACGTCATCTCGGCCGGCGGCGGCCGGCGCGTCCTGGTGTTCGGCGACGCCTTCCACACGCCGGCCCAGATCGCCCACCCCGAGTGGCCCTCCGGGCCGGACACGGACGTCGACGGCGTCCTGAGGGCCCGTACGACCCTGCTGGGGCTGCTCGGTACGCCGCGGACGTACGGGTTCGCGTTCCACTTCGGCGACCAGGCCTTCGGCAGGGTCGTCGCGACCGGCGACGGGGGCCGCCAGTGGCGGCCGGTGCCCGCACGGGCCCTGCTGCCCGCCCCGATCCGTCTGCCGTGACCGTCGTCCCGGGTGACCCGCGGGTGCGGGCCGCACGGGAACGGGCCGGGTTCCGCCGCACACGGAGCGGCGGAACCCGGCCCGGCTTTTCGGCCGGACCGTTCCGTCAGCCGGCTACTTCGCGCACGTCGCCTGGTCGGCCGTGGACTTGGTCACCTCCGGCGGCTTCACCGGAGCGGTGAGGGAGACCCCCGCACCCTTGAAGTCCTTGCCGAGGGTCAGCGTCATGGCGGGCAGACCCTGCGCGTTGTCGACGCTCTCGCCGGGCTTCATCGCCGATCCGGACAGGCCCATCAGCGCGGCGAGCTTGCGGGCCTGGTCCGCCTGGTCGGGGGCGTACTCCAGCGTCGTCTTCGCGAGCTTCTCCGGGGCGTTGGCCCCGTTCTCGGACTTGGTCACTCCCACTTCGTTCTGGAGCCATTCCACGGTCTTCCCGGCAGAGCCGCCCTCGGCACCGCCGTTGAGGACACGTACCCGCACGTCCCCCGCGGCGGACTGGGTGCCCTTGAGGCGGGCGGCGACCGAGGCGGCCTCTTCCTTCTTCTTCTGCTTCACCTCGGTGAAGGAGACGTCTTCGGCGACGGCCTGGAAGACCGGAGGCGCGGCTGCCTGGTTGAGGATCACCGTCACCGGGGGGTGCTCCTCCGGGTTGTCGAGCACCGGCACCGTGGTGAAGGCGATGTTCTTCGTCGGGACCTTCTTCAGCTCCAGCGCCATGTCCTTGAGCGTGCCGGGCTTGCCGATGCCGGTGTCCACGGTCAGCGCGTCGGTGGTCGCCTCCGCGAGCTTCAGCAGTTTGGTGGGGCTGGTCAGTGTGTCGCTGGAGGACATCTTGCGCATCAGCGAGCCGAGGAACTGCTGTTGGACCCCGATGCGGTCGAGGTCGCCCTTGTTGCCGAAGCTGTGCCGGGTCCGGAGGAAGGCCAGCGCCTGCTCGCCCTGGACGGTGTGCGTCCCCTTGCTGAGCTTCAGGTGCGAGTCGCGGTCGTCGACGTCCTTGTCGAGGCACACCTCGACCCCTTCGACGGCGGTCGTCAGCGTCTTCACCGCGTTGAAGTCGGCCATCATGAAGTGGTCCACCGTGATGCCGGTGGTCTCCTTGACCGTGCGCATCGTGCAGCCCGCGTCGCGGCCGTCCTGGCCGAGGCTGGTGTTGAAACGGACGTGCTGCGTCCCCGGCACGATCTTCTCGGTGCCGTCCTCCTGCTTGGTCGGGCAGTCGGGCACGTCGACGATGAGGTCGCGCGGGATGCTCAGCGCCGTCGCGTTCGTCCGGTCCTCGGCGACGTGCAGCAGGATGTTGGTGTCGGCGTGGCCGACGCTGCCGGTGTCGCCGTAGCCCTCGTTGCCGACGCCGGTGCGCTTGTCGGTGCCGATGATCAGTATGTTGAAGGCCTTGTCCTTGCTGAAGCCCGCGGCCCCGGCGTCACCCACGTCCGTGGTCGTGACGTTGCCTTCGAGATGCTTGAGGTAGGCGTACCCGGCGGCCGACACGGCCACCAGGACGAAGGCCATGGTGCCGCCGGTCCAGAGCAGAATGCGCTTGGATCTCGGCTTCCGCTTGTTCCGCGCCCCCCGGCGCCCGGGCGGCTCGGCGGGCGCCCCCCGGCGCCTGCGGGGCGACGGAAGGCCGGCGGGCGACTCCGTACGGCCGGGGGCCCGGGTGTCCCGCTCCGGCCCGGTCGGCGTCCCCCCGGCGCTGCTGCCCTCCCCCCGGACCGGCCCCCGCGGGCTCGGAACACCCGTTCTGCCCGGGTGTGGTGCGGAAGGGGTCAAGCGCAGTTCGTACTCGCCGGTGCTCGGGTTGAGCACCCACTGGTCTGCGGGGTCGATGTCGTCCGCCCGCCCACGGCCTTGCGCGTCCACGGTTGTCCGAATCCTCCGTCGGGGCCACGCGGCACCTTCCCCCTGAAGGCGCTCGGGTCTCGTACAAGGGTGTCACCAGACACATGCCTTCGGGATCGCCCCCGTGGCCGGTGCACCGGATCGCTCACCCTATCCGCCCGGATCGGCTCTGAGCCAAGACGGGGAAACTCTTGACGGCCCCATATCGGGGCAATTGATGTGAAAGCCTCTGATGAATCCCCCTCGTCTTGGCCAGTGCCCTACGCAGAGCGCTGATCCCGGCCGGGCCGCCCCGCACGGCACCGCCCGATCGCGTCCCGCCGGGATGCGGACCGGAGGTGGGGCGTGCAGCGTGGGGGAGTGGTGCAGTCGAGGAGTGTGCTGTGGATCCCCGCCGGCGTCATCGTGCTGGCGGTCGTCGTCGACCTGCTCACCCCGCACGAGGTGACCTCGGCGCCGTTGCTCATCGCCGCACCCGTCTTCGCGGGACCGCTCCTGCGGCCCCGGGGCATCATCCTGACCGGGCTCGTGGCGATGGCCGTGCACGCGGTCCTCGCCCGCGTCGACGGCACCTTCGGCTGGCGCCGTGGAGTGGCCAACCAGCTCACCCTGCTGGCCGTGACCGTGCTGGCACTCTTCATCAACCGGAGGCTGGAGCGGCAGTACGCGCACACCCTGCGCGCCCGGCAGGTGGCGGCCGTCGCCCAGCGCGCCGTCCTCCCCGACCCGCCCGAACAAATCGGCTCCCTGAGGGTCGCGGCACGCTACGTCCCCGCCGAGGACGAGGCCCTCATCGGAGGCGACCTCTACGTCGTCCAGCACACCGCGCACGGCGTCCGCGCCCTGATCGGAGACGTCCGGGGCAAGGGTCTCGGCGCGGTGAGCGCCGTCTGCTCCGACCTCGGCGCCTTCCGGTACGCCGCCGACGAGGCCGAGGACCTCGCCGCCCTGGCCCGCGCCATGGAACGGGCCCTCACCCGGGAGGGCGACCGCCGCGGCGGACTGGAACGGGCCGAAGGGTTCACCACGGGCCTGTTCGCCGAATTCGCCGCCGACCTGTCCTCCGTACGCATCGTCAACCGGGGGCACCCGCCGCCGGTGCTGCTCGACGTGGACGGCACCGCCACCCTGCTCGAACCCTCCGAGGAAGCACCCCCGCTGGGGATCGGCGCGCTGCGGGAGTGGACCGCACCCATCGACACCTTCGCCTTCCCGCCCGGCGCCACCCTCGTCCTCTACACCGACGGCGTCAGCGAGTCGCGGGACAGCACGGGGACGTTCTACGACGCCGCCCAGCGGCTGCCCGTCCTGGCCCGGCGCCGCATCGCCCTGGGCGACCCCGTCGCCCCCGGGCAGATCCTCGACGCCCTGATCCGCGACGTCCGCCGCCACACCGGCGACCGCCCGCAGGACGACCAGGCGCTGCTCGCCCTGCACCGCCCCCCGGAGGCAACTTTCCGGTGGTAGCCGGTTTCGGTCCCCGGCTGCCGGTCACCCGACAACCGGAGACGGAAACACGCAACCGGCCACCGGAAGTGGGAATCATGGAGAACTGGCGCACACGAGCGGCCTGCCGCGAGGAGGACCCGGACCTCTTCTTCCCGATCGGGAGCACCGGGCCCGCACTCGTCCAGACCGAGGACGCCAAGGCGGTCTGCCGCACCTGCCCCGTACGGGAGCAGTGCCTGCGATGGGCCCTCGACAACAACCAGGACGCGGGGGTGTGGGGCGGCCTCGCGGAGGACGAACGGCGCGCGCTCAAGCGCCGCGACCGCCGCAAGGCCGGGCAGCGCGGCTGAGGAGCGGGCCGCGGGACCGGTCGGGGGCGGGGCACGGGGCGGGTCGGGGGCGGGCCGCGGGGCGGGCTGTTACCGTCCGGATGCCGTGCGCGGACCGCGAGCGGGTACACGATGAGCCATGGACCTCACCGCTTGGCTCGTCATCGGCGCCGTCGCCGCGCTGCTCACCATGGGTGTCGCCGCCGTCCTGCTCGTACGCGTCGTGCGTGCCCGCAAACTCCTCACCGACGCCGGGATCCCGCTCCGGTCCAAGGCCCTGTTCTGGGCCGCGGTGATCTACACGATCTCACCGGTCGACCTCATCCCCGACCCCGTCTACCTCGACGACATCGGCTTCCTCCTCGTCGCCCTCCGCTCCCTGCACTCGGCCGCGAACGCCGCCGGCATCGGGGTACGGGCGCGTGGTGCGGGACGGCGGAGCCGCGAGAAGACCCTGCCGAGGGCGACGCCCGACGGCAGCTGAGCGGCGGGGAGGAGCCCGGCGACGGTCTCCGTACGACGGGCGGCGGCCGGGGACGACCGACCGAAGACCGGCGCGGGAGCGGCCGGGGGCGGTCGAAGACGGCGCGCGGGCGACAGCCTCTTCGGCCGGGCGACCGAAGACGGCGCGGAGGGGCGACCGCGGAGGGCGGCAACCTTTGTGCGGCCGGGGGCGACTGACGTACGCAACCCGTCACCCGCCCCCGGCCGAAAGTGCGTACCGTGAACCCCACATCCACTTCAGCCCGTTCCCCCCACCCACGAGGCAGGCGTCGCCGGACCGCCCGGACCCGCGCGCTGCTCAGCTCGCTGACCGCCGGACTGCTCGCCGCCGCAGGCCTCGTCGCCGCGGGCCAGACCTCGCACGCCGCGACCCTGCGGCAGGCCGAGGCGCTGGACCGGGGCGTCGTCAGCGTGCACACCGACAGCGGCAACCTGATCAGCTGGCGGTGGCTCGGCACGGACCCCGACGCCGTCGCGTTCAACGTCTACCGGGCCGGTACCAAGGTCAACGCCTCGCCCATCACCGGCTCGACCAACTACTTCCACTCCGGCGCGCCCGCCACCGCGGACTACACCGTCCGCGCCGTGGTCGGCGGCGTCGAACAGGCCGACTCCGTCCACGCCATCCAGTTCCGCACCGGATACAAGGACGTGCCCATCAGCCCGCCCGCCGGCGGCACCACTCCGGACGGCGTCGCCTACACCTACGAGGCCAACGACGCCTCCGTGGGCGACCTGGACGGCGACGGAGCCCTCGACTTCGTCCTCAAGTGGCAGCCCACCAACGCCAAGGACAACTCGCAGTCCGGCTACACCGGCAACACCATCGTCGACGGCATCAAGCTCGACGGCACCCGGCTGTGGCGCGTCGACCTCGGCCGCAACATCCGTTCGGGCGCGCACTACACGCAGTTCCAGGTGTACGACTACGACGGCGACGGCGAGGCCGAGGTCGCCATGAAGACCTCGGACGGCACCGTCGACGGCAAGGGCACCACCATCGGCAGCGCCTCCGCCGACTACCGCAACTCCTCGGGCTACGTCCTCACCGGGCCCGAGTACCTGACCATGTTCAACGGCCGCACCGGTGCGGCCATGGGATCCGTCGACTACGTCCCCGCGCGCGGCACCGTCTCCTCGTGGGGCGACTCGTACGGCAACCGGGTCGACCGCTTCCTCGCCGGAACCGCCTACCTCGACGGCTCCCGGCCCTCCCTCGTCATGGCGCGCGGCTACTACACGCGTACCGTCATCGCCGCCTGGGACTGGCGGGGCGGCGCCTTCACCCGGCGGTGGACCTTCGACACCAACAGCTCCACCAACACCGGCCGGGGCTACGACGGCCAGGGCAACCACCAGCTGTCCGTGGCCGACGTCGACGCGGACGGCAAGGACGAGATCGTGTACGGCTCCATGGCCGTGGACGACAACGGGGCCACCCTGTGGACCACCAAGAACGGCCACGGCGACGCCCAGCACGTCGGCGACCTCGACCCGTCCCGGGCAGGCCTGGAGGAGTTCAAGGTGGACGAGGACGCTTCCAAACCCTCGTCCTGGATGGCCGACGCGCGCACCGGACAGATCCTGTGGTCGACCCCGGCCTCCGGCGACAACGGCCGGGGCGTCTCGGACGACATCTGGTCCGGCAGCCCCGGCGCCGAATCCTGGTCCTCGGCCGCCGATGGCGTACGCAGCCCCACCGGCGCGGTGGTCGCCACCCGCAAGCCGTCCAGCACCAACTTCCTGACCTGGTGGGACGGCGACACCACCCGCGAACTGCTCGACTCCACCCACATCGACAAGTACGGCACCTCGTCCGACACCCGGCTGCTCACCGGCGGCTCCGTACACGCGAACAACGGTACGAAGGCCACCCCCGCGATCTCCGGAGACCTCTTCGGCGACTGGCGCGAGGAGGTCGTCTGGCCGACGACGAACAACACCGCCCTGCGCATCTACTCCACGCCCTACGAGACCACGACCCGGATCACCACGCTGCTCCACGACACCCAGTACCGCACCGCACTGGCCTGGCAGAACACCGCCTACAACCAGCCGCCGCACCCGAGCTTCGCCATCGGAAGCGGGATGCCGACGGCCCCGCGACCGGCCATCACCACGCCGTAGGGAACCCCGTACACACGGGGAGGCGGCCGCGCGCGAGCCGTGTGCGGCCGCCGCCTCCTTCGCCCGGCGGGCCGTGTGCGCGTACGCGCCTCAGCGGCCGACCGTCGCCACGACGACCTTTCCGCCGCCTTCCCGGCTCCGCACCTGCACGTCGTGGGCGAGGCGCCGGATCATGGGCCAGCCGAAGCCGCCGGTGCGGCCCGTGAGGTCGGGCGTGCGGTCCTGGGGGTGGGCAGAGCTGCGGTCGGAGACCCGGATCTGCAGGGCCCGGCGATCGGCGGCGAACCGGAGCGTACAGACGCCACCGGCGTGACGGATCGCGTTGGTCACCAACTCCGACACGAGCAGGAGCAGGTTCTGGACCGTCTCGGCTCGGGGCGGCGGATCGAGCTGTTCGAGAAAGGCGGCGATCGCGTCCCGGGCCTCGGCGGCGCGCTGAGGCTTGCAGACGAATTCGACGCGTGAGTCACGGGAAGTCGAATCTTTGGTCAGAACCTGGTGGTGCATATGAATTACCCCGTCAAGAGAATTCGGTGGTCCCACTTCGCATACCCCGGAGAAGGGAGTTCAAGGACGAAGCCCGTCGATCGATTGCGGAGAGTGTGCGGAAATGTGCGGAGCGCGTGAAGCGCTCGCCGGATGCCGGATGCCGGATGCCGGATGCCGGATGCCGGATGCCGGATGCCGGATGCGGGGTGCCGGGTGCGGGGTGCGCTCGGTCGTGCGGGGGTCTTTCGTCGCTGGTCACGGCGGCCCGGATGCGGGTACGCGCCGGATGCGGGAGGCCCTTCGACTGAGGGGGGTGTGCCCTTCGCGTGTGCGGGCACATGATGGGACGGAGGTTGATAATCATGGTCCCACTTCTTCTCGTCCTGCTTCTCGCTCTCATTCTCTTCGGCGCCGGATTCGCGCTGAAGGCATTGTGGTGGATCGCCGTGATCGTGCTGGTGGTGTGGCTGCTGGGCTTCTTCGTGCGCCCGGCTTCCAGCGGCCGGAAGGGACGCTGGTACCGCTGGTGATTTCGTCCCGCAGTTCCTGATGGGACGGAATCCTGGCCCACTGCCGGTCTGCGGACGGCCCCGGTGACGTGATGTCGCCGGGGCTTTCCGCGTTCCGTTCCCGGCCGGCGCCCAAGGGATGGCGCTCGGGTGGCCGGCGCCCAGGGGGACGGTGCTCAGGCGGCCGGCGCTCACGGGGCCGGGGTGAGCAGTTCCGAGAGGTGCGCGGCGAAGGCGGTGACACGGTCGCGGTCCGGCCCGCTCCGGGCGACGCGGAAGCCGTGCTGGATTCCCCCGTAGGTGGCGGTGACCGCGTGCCACTGGGCCCAGCGGCGGACGCGCTCGCGGTCGAGTCCCGCCGCCTCCGCGTAGATGTCCAGTGTGCGGTCCACCGACCGGCGCAGGTCGTCCGACCCGATGAGCGAGAGCGCCCGCGACTTCAGGAAAGTCCCCGCGTCGTAGGCGGGGTCACCGGCGCAGCCCTTCGGGTCGACGGCCAGCCACGGCTCGCGGTCGGCGCGCAGGATGTTCCGGCCGTGCAGATCGCCGTGGACGACCGTGTCCGGCTGTGTCCGGCCGAACTCCCGTACGGTTGCCCGCGCATGGCCGACCACCCGGTCCGGGACCGCGTCCGGCATCTGCGCGGCGTGGGCGCGCAGCTCCTCCTCCCAGGCGTCCGCCCGCTCCCGCAGCCGGGGCAGACCGGCCGGAGCGGGGACGGCGAGCCTGCGGCCGAGGGCTCCGGTGACGGCCGCGACGGTGTCGCCGTCCTCCGACTCCGCCAGCGTGGACGCCGCCACCCGTTCGAGGAGCATGGCGAACCGCTCGTCGTCCCGTTCGTGCAGCAGTACGGCACCGCGACCGGCCCACGCCGAGAGGCCGTCCGGCTCGTGGACGTTGCCCGGGTGGGGGAAGGACACCTTGATCACGGCCGGTCCCTCGGGCCGCCCCCGGACCGGGACGACGATTCCGACGCCGCCGTGCGTGATCCGCCCGTCCGGGACGCAGCTCCACCGGTCGAGTAAATCGTCGATGAGCAGCGGAAGTTCGTCGAGCCACGCTCTCCCGCGCGCGCCTTCACGTCCGACGGTGGCGCGGGCGAAGGTGTCCGGAATCCCGATCATCCCCTGAGATTAGGCGGACCCCGTGTGGTCCGCCCGGCGCCTCCGAAACCTTGCGAGGATGAACGGAGGGGCGTCGTTCGGGGCGGCGGCGCCTCCACTTCCCGCACGCCGGCGCAGCGGCAACTCCGCTCTCATGCGTGGAGTTTGGCCAGGTGGTGGAAGGTTCATGGCGGCCGGCCGGACCGCTCCTTCCGAAGCTGTCGGCCGATCTCTGCTGCATCTATTGACGGTCCAGGGGGCTCCTCCTACGGTATGCGCCGGGAGAGCGCTCTCTCCGAGTTCCTCTTTCTCCATCAGTTCTGATGAACCTTCACGCACGCTGACGGGCGGGGTGTGCGGTTGGGTGAGAGAGCGCTCTCCCGAAGGGTGGTCCGCCGGTCGGCGGGCCGCGGTGTGCGTTCCGAGAAGGAGCAGCGACATATGAGATTCAGACCAGGCCGAGCCGCGGCGGCAGTGGTGGCGGGCATCCTCGCCATCCCCGTCCTGGGAGCTCCGGCATTCGGCGCGGACACGCCGGTCCTGCTGTCGCAGGGCCGGACCGTGACGGCGTCCTCCGAGGAGAACGGCGGCACCACGGCCGCGAAGGCGGTCGACGGCGACACCGGCACCCGCTGGTCCAGCGCCGCATCGGACAACCAGTGGCTCCAGGTGGACCTCGGCACGTCGTCCAGCATCAGCAAGGTGGTGCTGAACTGGGAGGCCGCGTACGCGAAGGGGTACCGCATCCAGGTCTCCGGGGACGGTTCGAACTGGACCGACCTGCGCACGGTGTCGGACGGGGACGGCGGCATCGACACGCTCGACGTCAGCGGTACCGGCCGCTACGTGCGGGTCCAGGGCACCGTGCGGGCGACGGGCTACGGCTACTCCCTCTGGGAGTTCCAGGTCTACGGCTCCGCGTCGGGGACCACGAACCCGGGGACGGGCTCGGGCCAGTGCGGTACGGCCAACGCGGCGCTGAACCGCACGGCCACCGCCTCCTCCGTGGAGGGCGCCGGCAACCCGGCCTCCGCCGCCTTCGACGGCAACGGCGCCACCCGCTGGTCCAGCCTGGCGACCGACCCCCAGTGGATCCAGGTCGACCTCGGCGCGGTCAAGAACATCTGCCAGGTGGACCTCTCCTGGGAGGCGGCCTACGGCAAGGACTTCGCCATCCAGGCGTCCACCGACGGCACCACCTTCACCGACCTGAAGAAGGTCACCGGTGCCACCGGCGGCAACTCCTCCTACCAGGTGCAGGGTTCGGGGCGTTACCTCCGCATCGCGGGCACGGCCCGGGGTACCGCGTACGGCTACTCCCTCTGGGAGGCGGCCGTCCACGTGCAGGACGGTTCCACGACGCCGATCCAGGGCGGCGGTGACCTCGGCCCCAACGTCAAGGTCTTCGACCCGTCCATGTCGGCCGCCACCATCCAGCAGCAGATCGACACGATCTACCAGCAGCAGGAGTCGGCGCAGTTCGGCGAGGGGCGCTACGCGCTGGCCTTCAAGCCCGGCAGCTACGACGTCAACGTCAACACCGGCTTCTACACCTCGGTCCTCGGCCTCGGGCGCAACCCCGACGACGTGACCGTCAAGGGAGTCAGCGTCGACGCCGGATGGTTCAACGGCAACGCGACGCAGAACTTCTGGCGCTCCACGGAGAACCTCTCCATCGCCCCGTACGACGGCACCAACCGCTGGGCGGTGGCCCAGGCCGCGCCGTTCCGCCGGATGCACGTCAAGGGCGGGCTCAACCTCGCGCCGTCCGGCTACGGTTGGGCGAGCGGCGGGTACATCGCCGACTCCAAGATCGACGGCACGGTCGGCCCGTACTCGCAGCAGCAGTGGTACACCCGCGACAGCTCCATCGGTGGCTGGACCAACTCGGTCTGGAACATGGTCTTCTCGGGCACCGAGGGCGCCCCGGCGACCTCCTTCCCGGAGCCCCGGTACACGACCCTGGACACCACCCCGGTCAGCCGTGAGAAGCCGTATCTCTACCTCGACGGCTCCACCTACAAGGTGTTCGTGCCCTCCAAGCGGGTCAACGCCCGCGGCGTGAGCTGGGCCAACGGTTCGACCCCCGGCACCTCGATCGGCCTCGACCAGTTCTACGTGGCCAAGCCGGGTGTCTCCGCCGCCACCATCAACCAGGCGCTCGCGCAGGGCCTCCACCTGCTCTTCACCCCGGGCGTCTACCACCTCGACAGCACGATCGAGGTCAACCGCGCCGACACGGTGGTCCTGGGCCTCGGCCTCGCCACCATCGTCCCGGACAACGGCGTCACCGCGATGAAGGTCGCCGACGTCGACGGCGTCAAGCTCGCCGGCTTCCTGATCGACGCGGGTACCACCAACTCGCCCACCCTGCTGGAGATCGGCAAGCAGGGCGTGCACACCGACCACGCCAACAACCCGACCTCGATGCAGGACGTGTTCGTGCGGGTGGGCGGCCAGTTCGCGGGCAAGGCCACGACGGCCGTCGAGATCTACAGCGACGACACGATCATCGACCACACCTGGATCTGGCGGGCCGACCACGGCTCCGGCGTCGGCTGGAACGTCAACGCCTCCGACAACGGTCTGCTGGTCCACGGCGACGACGTGCTCGCGACCGGGCTCTTCGTCGAGCACTTCAAGAAGTACGACGTCGAGTGGTTCGGCGAGCGGGGTCGAACGATCTTCTTCCAGAACGAGAAGGCGTACGACGTGCCGAGTCAGGCCGAGTGGATGGACGGCAGCAGCAAGGGGTACGCGGCGTACAAGGTCGACCCCGCCGTCAACACCCACGAGGCCTGGGGCGTGGGAAGTTACTGCGCCTTCACTCTGACGAGTATCGAGACGGACCGGGGTTTCCAGGTCCCGGTGAAGTCCGGCGTGAAGTTCCACAGCATCCTGACCGTCTCGCTCGGTGGGGCCGGGCGCTACAACCACGTCATCAACGACACGGGTGCCCCCGCGTTCGGGACGGACACCGTTCCGTCCATGGTGACGAACTTCTCCGGCTGATTCCGGGGTAGTCGACGGTCACACCGGCCTTCGGGCCGGTGGACCCGGCGAGGCGGGTGCCGGACGGCGGTCCGGTACCCGCCTTCGTCGTTCCCGCGTGCGGGACGGCGGTCGGGTGTCCGCGGTCGTTGTTCCCGCGGGGGACGGCCGTCCGGTGTCCGCCTTCGTCGTTCCCGTGCGGGACGGCCGTCCGGTGTCCGCTTCGTCGTTCGCGCGTGCGGCGGGACGGCCGTCCGTGGTCCTCGGGCCTCAGCCCGCGCTGCAGGAGACCGTCGGCCAGGTCGTGGCACCGTTGGTCTGGATCGTCACTCCCCAGTTGTTGCCGCTGCCGTTGGGCTTGGCGGTCAGTACCTGGGCGCTGGGGTAGGCGGCGGCGATGTTCCAGGTCGCGATGATCTTCTCGGGTGAGGGGACGTTCATGGTGACGGTCCAGTTACTGGCCCCGATGACCGAGACGTTGAGGTTGTAGCGGTCACTCCACTGCTGGCCCGCCGACAGGGTCGCGGAGCACCCGCCGCCGGTGCCGCCTCCGCCGCCGGTGGAGCCTCCGTCCGGGGCCACGGCGCGCCCCGTCTGCGGCGAGATCATCCCCGCGCACAGTCCGCGGGCCGCCAGCCCCTGGGCGATGCGCGGGATCGCCGCGAGGGTGGCGGCGGGCCATTCGTGCATGAGGATGACCTGGCCGTTGGTGAGCCGCCCGGCGGCCTGGACGATCGCGTCGGTGCTCGCGCCGTTCCAGTCCTGCGAGTCGACGTCCCAGATCACCTGCGTCAGGCCGTACTTGGCCTCGACGGCCTGAAGTGTCGCGTTGGTCTCGCCGTACGGAGGACGGAAAAGTTTCGGAGTCCCGCCGCCCGCCGCCGCGATGGCCTGCTGGGTCCGGGAGACCTCCGAGTCCATCTGCGCCTGGCTCTGCTGGATCAGGTGCGGGTGCGTGTAGCTGTGGTTGCCGACCCACATGCCGGCGTCGACCTCCGCCTTCACCTGAGCCGGGTAGGAGGCCGCGAACTGGCCCTCGTTGAACATGGTCGCCCGCAGCCCGTTCTGCTTGAGCGCGTTGAGCACGGCGGGCGTGTGGTCGTTCGAGGGGCCGTCGTCGAAGGTGAGCCCGACGTACCCGTTGCACGTGGCGGCGTACGACGGGGAGGCGACTGTCGTGAGGGCGGCGACGGTGGTCACCGTCGTCATGAGCGCCGCGAGGCCGGCGGCCAAGGAGCGCGGCGAGAGGACCGAGGGGGTTCGCATGTGTTCCTCCGTAGGGAAGGCGACTGCGGCCGGACCGTGTCGGCCGGCGGGCCCGCAGTGCGGTGGGACTCGTCAAGTCCGGTTCCTTGGCTCGGAGTTCGAGTACGGAAGCCGGGTCGACGCGTCAGGGGTTCCGGGTCGGCGATCAGTGTTGACGTGGCTCCATGGGCTGTCAATGGTTTCGGTCGCGACGGCGAAAGCTTCGAAGAGGTTCCTGCGGTGGGCGTCGGGCATGTTTGCAGGTCATGGGCGTGTGTCGGCCGCAGCTCTTCTGAGCCGTATGGAGAAGTGGACGGGGGTGCGTCGGTGCGGAGCCGCCACGGCCGAAAGTTTCGAAAGCTTTTTGCGGATACCCGAGCCGAGTTGGCGGGGTTCGGCATGCTCGCGCCGGCCCCGCGTCGGCCCCGGGGCGGGTCGTGACGTGGCAGATCGGTGCGTGCGTGCGCTCCACCGGCGGGCTCCGGGCCTGCAGGCCGCACGGCAGGCGTCCCCCGCCCGGGGCCGGCCGGCTCGCGTGTCCCTCTGCGGGCCGGAGGCTCGTAGGGGGGGGCAAGGGGTCAACGGGTCAAGGGGGCAAGAAGCATCGGAACGATGACCGGCGTCAAGCGTTCGTCGCTCCTGGTGGCGCCTGACGGCATGTCAGACCGGCGACGAGTCCGAACGGCCCGTGGCGGGACAGGAGCTCTTGCTATAATCCACGAGTCGGCCTTCGGTGCCCCAGGTTGGGTGCACGCGAAGGCTTTTTTCATGCCTTCTGACACCTCTGCCTCCGGCAAACCTCCAGCACCTACCGTGACCTGCTCCGTAACCGTGAATTCCTCGGCCTGTACGTCAGCCTCACACTGACGGTCGCCGCGAGCACCTTGTCGGGCTTCGCGCTCGGCACGCTGGTCGACCAGCAGACCAAGTCCCCGTTCCTGACCGCTGTGAGCATGTACGGCGCCACCTTCGCCACGGTGCTCGGTGCGCTGACGCTGATGTCGGTCGCGGACGGAAGCCGTCCTCGCCGGACCCTCGTCGCGCTCGAGTGCGTGTCGCTCGTAGGTGGTGCCGCACAGGCGGTTCCAGGGCTGCCGCTCGCCGCCCGGTTCGGTCTGCTCCTCGTACTGGGCTTCTTCCAGTCCCTGGGAACGGGCGCGCGGATGGGGCTGCTCGCCGAGGTGGTGCCGACCACCGCCTACGCACTGGCACGTTCGCTGATGAACGTCACCTCGGGAGGCATGGCCATTCTCGGCTACGCCATCGGCGCCGTACTGCTGCGGTACCTGAGCCCGCAAGAGGTCTTCGCGGTCGCGGCAGCCTTGACCGGCGGCGGATCGATCATGGTGGCGGTGGCGGTCCGGGAACGCTCGATCCGTCTGACCCGTCGCCCTGGACTGCGCCAGACCTGGACGACGAACATCGAGCTCTTCTCCCACTCCGGCCCACGCGCGCTGCTGCTGAACCTGTGGGTCCCCAAGGCCTGATCGTCGGCTGCGAGGCCCTGTTCATCTCCTACGCCCCCCATCACGCCGGCGTCTTCCTTGCCACCGGATCGGCAGGCATGCTCCTCGGTGACCTCGCGATCGGACGGCTGTTCACCGCCGAACAGCGACGCCGCTGCGCATTCGCCCTGCGACTACTGCTCGCCGCCCCCTACCTGCTGTTCGCCGTCCACCCGCCCGTACTGGTGGCGACCGCCGCGGTGTTCATCGCCAGCGCCGGCTTCGCAGCCACCCTGCCGCTCCAGGAACAACTTCTGGAGTTGACCCCTGATCCGGTCCGCGGCCAGGTCCAGGGAGTCGAGTCTGCCGGCCGGATGACGTGGCAGGGGATCGGAGCTGCGATCGCCGGCGGCATCGCCCAGCACTTCACTGCCGGCACGGCCTTCGCCTGCGTGGCCGCCGCGTCCATCGCCATCACCGTCTTCTCCCGGCCCTTCGTGGCCCGTGCCCGAGCCGTCCGCGTCCAGGCGGCCGACGCATAGAGTTCCCACGACGGTGCGAGCGGCGGGCGCGGCCGGATACGCCCGCCGCGTCTCGCTGCTCGTCGACAGCGTCCGGGGCACGGAGGGGCCCGCATTCCGCCGGGCAGCTCGGGAAGCTGGAAGGAGTACCGGCCCGGCGCCGGATTTCGGTCCGATGTTCCGCAGCCCCTCATCCGCCGTACGCCGGGCCGCCTTCGGGCCGGGCCCGGCCGGACCGGATCGCAGCCCGGCCGGATCGGATCGCCGGGCGGTCGGGCCGGATCGCCGGGCGGCCCCAGGGGCTTGGGGATTGGCGCAAAAGCTCCTTGCGGACCGTGTTCGTGAGGAAGAGGCAAAGGTTTCCGTAGCGGCGGCGAGGCGGTGGCGGAATCCCTTCGGTCGACCGTCCTGTGCAATGCCCCGCGCTCCACAGGTCTGTTGGGTGCGTTTCCGTCGTGTGAACGGTACGCCCTCAGGTCACGAATTTCTATCGTTGAAAATTTTCTGTGCACGACCGTTGTGACAGGGCTGGGGGCTGTGGCTCAATGATCGACCATGTGCTGTGCCTCGCTCGTTCGAGGCACTCAGCTCCTTCGTGAGGACGATGCCATGAGACGACAACTACCGCGCCGACGTGCGGCTTTGACGACGCTCGCCTGTACGGCGGCCCTGGCGATGCCCCTCGGCATCACCATGGTTCCGGCGGCTGCCGCGGCACCTGCCGCCCACTCGTCGTCCGGTGCCACGGCACCGGCGTTCGTATCCGAGAACCCGGCCACTCTGGTCCACGGGCTCAAGGGTGAGTACTACGCGATGTCCGCCCCCGGGGCTCGGGACTTCGCCAAGCTCGGCGCCACCGCCCTGGACCCGGAGGTCAACTTCGGGGATCTCACGGGTGCTTTCAAGTCGGCCACGGGTCAGACCGAGAACACCACCGCGCGCTGGACTGGCCAGATCCAGGCTCCCGCGACCGGTGACTACACCTTCGCCGCGAGCGGCGACAACGGCTTCCGGCTGCTGATCGACGGCGTTCCGGTCATCGACCACTGGGTGGGCGACTGGGACGTCGAGCAGACGAGCAAGCCGGTTCACCTGGTCGCGGGCGAACAGCACGACTTCAAGCTGGAGATGTTCCAGGACATCGGCGGCGCCAACATGTACCTGCGCTGGTCGAGCCCGGCGCTCGCCAAGCAGATCATCCCCGAGTCGGCGTTCACCCCGCCCGCGGACTACGAGGTCTACCCGGTCGCCCTGACCGTCGCCGAGGACGGCAGGCGCCTCCAGGCCACGTTCGACGACAAGGTCGGCAACCTCGCCGCGGTGAAGGACCACCTCGTCATCGAGGCGGACACCACGCCGATGCCCATCAAGTCGGTCGTCAAGACGTCCGGCAAGGGCAACTCGCTCATCGTGACGCTGTCCGAGGCCATCCAGAAGGGCCAGCAGGTCAAGGTGACCTACGGCACCGAGGGCGGGCTCACGGTGGGCGGCGAGACCGTCCCCGACATCAGCCGCAGCGCCAAGAACCTGTCGACCAAGCGTCTCACCACGGTCTGGGGCGACAAACTCGACCGCGACAACCCGCTGCCCGAGTACCCCCGGCCGCAGCAGGTCCGCGACCAGTGGAAGAACCTCAACGGCACCTGGGAGTTCGCCGGTGCCGCCGCGGGCGAGCAGCCGGTCTTCGGCAAGAAGCTCGCCGAGAAGATCACCGTGCCGTTCGCGGTGGAGTCCCAGCTCTCCGGACTGGAGCGCCACGAGGACCACATGTTCTACCGCAAGCTCGTGACGGTGCCCAAGAACTGGAAGGTGGGCAAGTCCGGCAAGGACAAGCGGCTGAAGCTCAACTTCGGCGCGGTCGACTACAACGCGACCGTCTTCGTCAACGGCAAGAAGGTCGCCGAGCACACCGGCGGATACACCGCTTTCGACGCTGACATCACCGACGCCCTCAAGGGCACCGGTCAGCAGGAGATCGTGGTCGCCGTCACCGACACCACCGGGGACAACCAGCCCAAGGGCAAGCAGTCCTCCAACCCCGGCGGCATCGAGTACACCGCCACCTCCGGCATCTGGCAGACCGTCTGGATGGAGCCGGTCTCCACCGCCTCCATCGACTCGCTGACCACCACCCCGGACATCGACAAGGGCCGGCTCGCCGTCACCGTCAACTCCGAGGACGCTTCCGCCGGCGCCCGCATCACGGCCGTCGCCCGGGACAAGAAGGGCAAGGTCGTCGGTACCGTCAGCGGTCCCGCCAACCGTGAGCTCAGCCTGCCGGTGGCCAAGGAGCACCTCTGGTCGCCCGACGACCCGTACCTCTACGACCTCGACGTCACGCTGACCGACGGCCGCGCCACCGACAAGGTGGGCAGCTACTTCGGAATGCGCTCGCTCAGGGTCGAGAAGGTGGGCGGCTACCAGAAGCTCACCCTCAACGGGAAGCCGTTCTTCTCGCTCGCCCAGCTGGACCAGGGCTTCTACCCCGACGGTCTCTACACGCAGCCCAGCGACGACGCCCTCGTCTTCGACCTGAAGGCGCAGAAGGACCTCGGCTTCAACGCCGTGCGCAAGCACATCAAGGTCGAGTCGCCCCGCTGGTACTACCACGCGGACCAGCTCGGGCTCCTCGTCTGGCAGGACTTCGTCTCCGCCGGCATCAACAACGAAGCCGGCCAGCAGGCCTTCGTCTCCCAGGCCCAGGAGGAGATGAAGCAGCTGCACAACTACCCCTCCATCGGTGGCTGGATCGTCTTCAACGAGGGCTGGGGCGAGTGGGACCGCACCGCGACCGGCAAGCTCACCGAGGCCGTCAAGGCCGCCGACCCCTCGCGCGTCGTGAACGCCCACAGTGGCGTGAACTGCTGCAACTCGAAGGGTGACTCGGGCGCCGGCGACATCATCGACCACCACGACTACGGCAACAACGACCCCGCCTTCCCGGACGCCACCCGGGCGGCGATGGACGGCGAGCACGGTGGCTTCACGCTGCGCTCTCCCGGACACATGTGGCCGGGCGCCCCGACCGTGATCTACAGCGGGGTCGACGACAAGGCCGCGCTCACCGCCAAGTACGTCGAGAACACCGAGAAGTACTACCTTGAAGCGGCCGGCGCCGAGCTCTCCGGCTCCGTCTACACCCAGGTCACCGACCTGGAGCACGAACTGAACGGCCTCTGGACGTACGACCGTCGTGAGCCCAAGGTCGACATCGCGGCGGTGCGCGCGATCAATCAGAAGGTCATCGCGGCCGGTGCCGCGGCGGGCAAGCGCGACGAGGTGAAGGGCGGAGCCGCCTGGAACCTGGACGAGAACAAGGGCACCACGGCCGCCGACAGCGGCCCGAACCACGCTCCGCTCACCCTGACCGGTGGCGCCTCGTGGACGCAGGGTGTCGCGGGTTCCGCGCTGAAGTTCTCGGGCGACGCCCAGTACGCGCAGACCGCCGGTCCGGTCGTGGACACCACGAAGGACTACTCGGTCTCCGCGTGGGTCACGCTGGACAAGCTGCCCGGCAACTACGCCTCGGCGGTCAGCCAGGACGGCCGGCGCACCGAGAGCCCGTTCTATCTCCAGTACGGGCAGGGTGCGTTCGCCTTCTCCCTGCCGGGCGGCAACCGTGCCCGTGCGGTGACCACCCCCGAACTGGGCAAGTGGTACCACCTGGTGGGTGTGCGCCAGGGCGACACCATCTCGATCTACCTCGACGGCAAGCTCGCCGCCTCCGCCCCGGCCGGCGGCGCGGGTGACGTGAGCACCGGTCCGCTCTCCGTGGGCCGCGCCAAGTGGAACGGCAACCCGACCGACTTCTGGAACGGTTCGGTCGACCAGGTCCAGGTCTTCGACAAGGCGCTCGGCGCCGCTGACGTGAGCGCGCTGTACGCCGCTCACGCTCCGAAGGCCTGATCCGACGGTGGCCCGCCGGCGCGTGCATGGCGCCGGCGGGCCACCTCCCGGCGGGACGGGCCCTTCCGTGCGCTCGTCCCTGCCATCTTGAACCTATCGGTTTTCCACCGGTGTCGACCCCTCGGCGGGCCGCAGCGGTGCTGCCGCGCGCCCGTAGGCGGCGGCGGTGCGCGGGCGTGCGCGAGCCGGGCAAAGGCCCCGTCCCGCGCCCCACGACACATTTTGGAAACGCATCCGTTGTGCTCTTGCCGTCGCGCCGAAGCCGCCTATATAACGTTGTAAACCGAGCCGCCGACAGGCCGCGCCGCCCCTCCCGACCCCCGTCCGTACCCACGGACGACGTCGAGGACAGGCAACCGGCATCAGCCGAACATGAGCTGATGCTTCATCAGAAACAGCCCGACCGCACGTGGTTCCGCGTGCCGTCATCCCGCCCAAGGAGCGTCCCGCGCATGATGATCCAGCGCCGATCCCGTACCCTCGCCGCGGCCTGCGTGCTCGCCGCCACCGCAATGCTCACCGCGGCCGGCTGCTCGAAGTCGGAGACCAACGACACCTCCGCCTCCTCCGACACGGGGCAGGCCGCCCAGGCAGCCACCACGGCCCCCGACAGCACCTCCGGCTCCGGCTGCTCCCTCCAGACCTACGGGGCGCCCAAGCTCGATCTCAAGAACGCGATCGTCGGCTTCTCCCAGTCGGAGAAGGAGGCCAACCCGTTCCGTATCGCCGAGACCCAGTCCATCAAGGACGAGGCGGCCAAGGTCGGTGTGAAGAAGCTGCTCACCACCAACGCCCAGTCGCAGCTGTCGAAGCAGATCAGCGACATCCAGGACATGTTGTCCCAGGGTGCGCAGTTCCTCATCGTCGCCCCGCTCAACTCGGACGGCCTGGAGCCCGCGCTGAAGGCCGCCGCGGCGAAGAAGGTCCCGGTCCTCACCATCGACCGCAAGCTCAACGCCGGCGCCTGCAAGGACTACGTGGCCTTCCTCGGCTCGGACTTCGTGGAGCAGGGCAAGCGCGCCGCCGACGCGATGATCAAGACGACCGGTGGCAAGGGCAAGGTCGCCATCCTCCTCGGCACCTCCGGCAACGGCGTCACCACCGACCGTACGAAGGGCTTCGTGGACCAGCTCGCGGCGAAGGCCCCGGGACTGGAGATCGTGGCCCAGCAGACCGGCGAGTTCGCCCGTGACAAGGGCCAGCAGGTCATGGAGCAGCTGATCCAGTCGAAGCCCGAGATCACCGCCGTCTACGCCGAGAACGACGAGATGGGCCTCGGCGCCGTCACCGCGCTCAAGGCCGCCGGCAAGAAGCCGGGCAAGGACGTCAAGATCGTGTCGGTCGACGGCACCCGCAACGCCGTCCAGGCCGTCGTCAACGGTGAGTACAACGCCGTGATCGAGTCCAACCCGCGCTTCGGCCCGCTGGCGTTCCAGACCGCCCAGAAGTTCTACGGCGGCGAGGAGATCCCCGAGAACGTCATCATCTCGGACCGTGCGTACGACGAGACCAACGCCAAGGCGTCGGTCGGCGGCGCGTACTGATCCCTCGTCCCGCCGGACACCACCTGAGGCTCTCCCGCGACCGCTGTGGCGCGAACCGTGCCGCGGCGGCCGGGAGTTCCCTCCGTCGCCAACCGGTACGGGGGACCATCCACCCCCGTGCCCGCCCTTTCGGCACCTTGGAACTTGGAAGGCCAGGATTCATGGCACCACCCGAAGCAGTAACCCAGCCGCCCGAGCCCGCGGCATCCGGCCAGGGCCCCGCCCAGGAAGCCGGCTCGGTCCTCGAAGCCCGCGGCGTCAGCAAGCGGTTTCCCGGCGTCGTCGCCCTGGACGACGTGTCGTTCTCCCTGCGGGCGGGGGAGACCCACGCCCTGGTCGGTGAGAACGGTGCCGGCAAGTCCACCCTCATCAAGGTGCTCACAGGGGTCTACCGGCCCGACGGCGGCGAACTCCGGATGAACGGCGGAGCCGTCCGCTTCGCCCGGCCCTTCGAGGCCCAGCAGGCCGGCATCTCCACCATCTACCAGGAAGTCAACCTCGTCCCGCTGATGAGCGTGGCGCGGAACATCTTCCTCGGACGCGAGCCCAAGAACCGCGTCGGGATGATCGACTTCGGCCGGATGCACCGCGAGACGACCGAGCTGCTCGACGGCTTCGGCGTCCGCGTCGACCCCAAGCGTCCGCTGAACACCCTCGGCATCGGCACCCAGCAGATGGTCGCGCTCGCCCGCGCCGTCTCGGTCAACGCCCAGGTCGTCATCATGGACGAGCCCACCTCCTCGCTGGAACCCCGCGAGGTCGAGACGCTCTTCCGGGTCATCGCCAACCTCCGCGAGCGCGGCATCGCCGTCCTCTACGTCAGCCACCGCATGGACGAGCTCTACCGGATCTGCGACCGGGTCACCGTGCTGCGCGACGGCCGCCACATCCACACCGGCGATCTCGCCGACCTGAACCGGATGCAGCTCGTGTCGATGATGCTCGGCCGTGACATGGCCGAGGTCAAGCGGTCGGGCCTCACCAACTTCACCGAGGGCGGCCACGACGCCACCCGGACGCCGGTCCTCACCGCGTCCGGCATCTCCAGCCGCCACCACCTCCACGACATCTCCATGGAGTTGTACGGCGGCGAGGTCCTCGGACTCGGCGGCCTCCTCGGCTCCGGCCGCAGCGAGACGGCGAAGGCCCTCTCCGGCGCGCTGCCCGTCGACGCGGGGAACGTCACCGTCGACGGCAAGAGGCTCGGCCGGCTCTCCCCGGCCGCCGCCATCAAGGCCGGCATCAGCCTCCTCCCCGAGGACCGCAAGGCCGAGGGCATCGTCCCCGGCCTGTCGGTGCGCGAGAACATCGTGCTCGCCGCGATGCCCCGGCTCTCCCGCGCCGGAGTCGTCTCCCGCGCCAAGCAGGACCGCGTCGTCGAGATCTTCATGAAGCGCCTGCGCATCAAATGCTCCAGCCCCGAGCAGAAGGTCGGCGAACTCTCCGGCGGCAACCAGCAGAAGGTGCTGCTCGCCCGCTGGCTCTGCCTGGAGCCCAAGGTCCTGCTGCTCGACGAGCCCACCCGCGGCATCGACGTCGGCGCCAAGGCGGAGGTCCAGAGCCTCATCGACGAACTCGCGGGCGAGGGCCTGGCGGTGCTGCTCATCTCCTCCGACATCGAGGAGCTCATCGAGGGCGCCGACCGCATCGTCGTCCTGCGCGGCGGAGCCGTGGCGGGCGAGCTCGCCGGCGACGAGGTGGCCGAGAGCAGGCTGCTCGAAGTGCTCGCCGACCACGCCCCGGACGCGTCGCCCACGAACGCGCCGGCCACGCCGGAGAAGACCCCGGTCGCACAGGAGGAACCCCGATGACCCAGGCCACCCTGGCCCCGCCCGCAGCGAACCCGCTGGCCCGGCTGCGCACCCCCGCGTGGTGGCAGGAGTACGGCGTCTACGCGGCCGTCGCCGTACTGCTGATCTTCAACGCGCTCTTCACCGACCACTTCATGACCACCGACAACCTGCGCACGCAGCTCGTCCAGGTCGCCCCCATCGTCATCGTCGCCCTGGGCATGGCCCTGGTCATCGGTACCGAGGGCGTCGACCTCTCGGTCGGCTCCACCATGGCGGTGGCCGCCGCCCTCCTCCCGCTCTACCTCGGGTACGGCCTCGTACCGGCGCTCGGCATCGCCCTGCTCGCCGGCGCGGTCGTCGGCGCGGTCAACGGATCGCTCGTCTCGCTCGTCGGGCTCCAGCCCATCGTCGCCACCCTCGCGCTCTTCGTGGGCGGCCGCGGCCTCGCCCTGGTGATGGCGGACGGCCAGCTCAAGCAGATCGAAAACCCCGACCTGCTCGCGCTCGGCACCGACTCCTTCCTCGGTATTCCGCTGGTCGTGCTCATCGCCGGTGTCCTCGCCGTCGCCGTGGCCTTCCTCATCGGGCGCACCACCTTCGGCCGCCAGGTCGTCGCCGTCGGCGGCAACCGCGCCGCCGCCAAACTCGCCGGACTTCCCGTCAAGCGCGTCCTCATCGGCGTCTACGTACTCTGCGGCGTGCTCGCCGCGCTGGCCGGTGTGCTCGCCACGGCCCGGCTCACCGCCAGCGACCCGTCCTCGCTCGGCACCCTGATGGAGCTCTCCGCCATCACCGCCGTCGTGGTCGGCGGAACCCCGCTCACCGGCGGTTCCGTCCGCGTGCTCGGCACCGTCGCCGGAGCCCTGCTGATGCAGCTCCTGCGCGCCACCCTCGTCAAGCACGACCTGCCCGACTCCACCGCCCAGATCGCCCAGGCAGCCATCATCATCGCCGCCGTCTACGTCGCCCGGGAGCGCCGGTCCCGATGAACGAAACCTCCTCCGCCCCGGTGGCCCGGACCACGGCCCCGCAAGCGACCCCCGCTCCGGCAAAGAAGGCGCCCGAGCCCAGTCCCCAGAACGGCGCCGGCCCCACCGCGGGACAGCGCGTCCTCGACATCCTCCAGCGGCAGGGCGTCCTCGCCGTGCTGATCGCGGTGATCGTCGTCGCCTCCTTCGTGTACCCGACGTTCCACAGCCTGGACAACGCCCGCGGCGTCACCGTGCAGGCGTCCTTCCTCGCCGTGGTCGCCCTCGGCATGACCATGGTCATCATCACCGGCGGCATCGACCTGTCGGTCGGCTCCGTCTTCGCCCTCGGCGGAGTCCTCGCCGCCTGGGGCTCGCAGTACGGCTTCCTGCCCGCGCTGCTCGTACCGCTCGTGGTCTGCTCCGCGATCGGCCTGCTCAACGGGTTCCTCATCGCCCGCGCCGGGATGGCCCCCTTCATCGTCACCCTCGCCACCCTGCTCGGCGCCCGCGGCCTGCTGCTCTCCCTCACCGACGAGGGCGGCACCACCTACCTCGTGCCGAAGGACTCGGCCTTCGCCGATCTGGGACAGGGTGCCGTCTGGGGCTTCGGCTACCCCCTCCTGATCGCCCTCGTGCTCTTCGGGATCGGCGGACTCGTCCTCCAGCGGACCTCGTTCGGACAGTCGATCTTCGCCGTGGGCGGCAGCAGCGACGCCGCGACCCTGATGGGCCTCCCCGTCGCCCGGACGAAGATCCTCGTCTACACACTGAGCGGTCTGCTCGCCGGCCTCGCCGGCGCGCTGAACGCGGCCCGGCTCACCTCCGGCGTCACCATCGTCGGCGTGGGCATGGAGCTCGACGCGATCTCCGCCGTCGTCATCGGCGGAACGCTGCTGGTCGGCGGCGCCGGATCGATCAGCGGAACCCTCTGGGGCGTGCTGCTGCTCGCCGTCATCCAGAACCTGATCAACCAGATCGGTAGTCTCAACTCGTCCTGGCAGTCGGTGGTCAGCGGCGGCTTCCTTATCGTTGTCGTGGTGGCGCAGCGCTATCTGGCGCGCAACCGCAGAACCACGTGAGCGGAGCCGTCTTTCATAGCCGAACCGAGTGAAGGAGTGCCGTGGGCGTCAGCCTCAAGGACGTCGCGCAGCGGGCGGGCGTGTCGATCAAGACCGTGTCCAACGTGGTCAACAACTACCAGCACGTCACCCCGAAGATGCGGGCCAAAGTGCAGCTGGCGATCGACGAGCTCGGCTACCGGCCGAACCTCACCGCCCGCCACCTGCGCAAGGGCCGTACGGGCATCATCGCGCTGGCGGTCCCCGAGTTCGGCAACCCGTACTTCGCCGAACTCGCCGGAGCCGTCGTCGACGCCGCCGCCCGGCACGACTACACCGTGCTGGTCGACCACACGGCAGGGCTCCGCGAGAAGGAGCTGCTGGTCAGCCAGGGATTCCGGTCACACGTGATCGACGGGCTCATCATGAGCCCGATCCATCTGGAGACCGAGGACCTGATGGCACGCGAGGAGACCGCACCCCTGGTCCTGCTGGGGGAGCGGGAGTACGAAGCGCCCTACGACCACATCGCGATCGACAACGTCGCCGCCGCCCGCACGGCGGTACGTCATCTGCTCGACCACGGACGCAGCAGGATCGCCTTCCTCGGATCCCGCACCGGCCGTGAACGCCAACCCGCGCACCTGCGGTTGCGCGGATGGCGCGAGGAGCTGACGGCCGCCGGCATCGAACCGGACGAGTCCCTGGTCGTGGTCACGGACGGATTCGGGCGTGAGGACGGGGCCATCGCGATGGCCTCCCTGCTCGACCGGGGCGAACGGCCCGACGCGGTCTTCGCCTACAACGACCTGATCGCGATCGGTGCCATGCGCACCGTCACCGCGCGCGGGCTGTCCGTCCCGGACGACATCGCCTTCGTCGGCTTCGACGACATCGAGGAAAGCAGCTACGGCACCACCACCCTCACCACCATCGCCCCCGACAAGGAGGCCATCGCGCGCCTCGCCGTCGACAGCCTCGTCGAGCGGCTCGCGGGCGAACCGGTGACCGAACCGCGGCGCCCACGCCCCGGCTACCGGCTCGTCGTCCGCGAGTCGACGGTCCCGCGGCAGCCCGGCCCGGCGGCCTGACCCGGCTGTCCGACGGGGCGTCCGACCAGGGCGTCCGACCAGGGCGTCCGACCGGCGCGCGCCGGGGCACCGAGCCCCGGCGGCGCGGGCCGCCCTGCCGGCTCGCGCCGGGCCGCGCGGCCACCCACCCGTCCACGACGGCCGTCGGCCGCCGTCCCTCCGGCCGACCGCTGCACCACCCGCACCGGCCGGCCGCTCTCCACCAAGGAACGCCGATGCCCCGCCCCACCGCGCACCGCACCCCCTTCGGCTCCGCTCCCGGGAATGCCGAGGCAGACCTCTGGACGCTGGATTCCGGCACCGGAGTGCGGGCCGAAGTCCTCACCTACGGGGGTGTCCTGCACCGTCTCACCGTGCCGGACACCCACGGCCTGAGTCGACAGATCGTCAGATCACTCTCGACGATGGACGAATACGCGAAGGACCACCCCTACTTCGGGGCGCTCGTGGGCCGTTACGCCAACCGCATCGCGCACGGCAGATTCGCACTCGACGGCACCACCCACGAGATCCCCGTCAACGACCGCGGTCACGCCCTGCACGGTGGACCCGAAGGCTTCCACACCAGAATCTGGGAGGCGTCCGGCCGGGAAGACGGCGACGCCGCCTTCGTCGACCTGCGCCTGCACAGCCCCGACGGCGACATGGGCTTCCCCGGCGCCCTCGACGTCCGTGCCACCTACGCAGTCGACTCCTCGGGCACCTTCTCGCTCGACTGCACCGCCACCACCGACCGGGCGACCGTCGTCAACCTGACCCAGCACGCCTACTTCAACCTGGGCGACGACGACATCCTCGGGCACACCCTGGAGGTCGACGCCGACCACTACCTCCCCGTGGACCCCGAGGGCATTCCCGAGGGAGATCCGGTCGAGGTGCGCGGCACCCCGTTCGACCTCACCGCCCCCCACGCGCTGCGCGAGCGCCTCGCCCTCCCGCACGACCAACTCGCCTCGGCCGGCGGATTCGACCACTGCTGGGTCCTGCGCGACGGGGCCCCCGGTGCCGACGGGCTGCGCCGCGCCGCCCGGCTCACCGCGCCCGACGACTCCCGCGTGATGGAGGTGTGGACCACGGAACCCGGCATCCAGGTCTACACGGGCAACCTGCTGGACGGCACCTTCACCGACGGCGAGGGCCGCGTGCACGACCGCCACGGAGCGGTCTGCCTGGAGACCCAGCACCTGCCGGACTCGCCCAACCGCGCCGGCTACCCCACCACGGTCCTGCGCCCCGGCCAGACGCTCCGCACCCGTACGGAGTGGCGCTTCCCGCACCTGGGCACCGGCCGGTAACCCACCTGGCCGCCCCGCGCCCCGCACGCGCGAGAGCGCCGGTGCGGGCCCCGCGGACGGGCCCGCACCGGCGCTCTCCGGCGCGACTACTTCAGGTACGGACCGGCGGTGCCGACCTGCCCGGGAGCGGCGTTCCTGCCGCCCAGGTCGAGCACGTACACCCGGAGGTTGCCCTTGCCGGGGGCGGCCACCGTGAGCGCGCCGTCGGACACCGTGCGGACGTCCCCGGTCACGGCGTCCTTGTAGGTGCCGTTGGGGATCCCGGTATACGAGGCGCCCCCGGTGACGGTCACCAGGGCGAAGGAGTCGACTCCGCTCGCCGCGTCGGTGTACCGGCGCTTGTACGCCATCGAGCCGCTGATGCCCTCGGTGGAGTACTGGCCCATCTGGAGCGCCGGGACGGCCCTTCGGATCTGGTTGAGCCGCTGCACGTGCTTGACCAGCGGCTGCGCGAGGGTGTCCGCCACCGTGCCGCTCGCCGAGGAGACCTTGCTGAAGTCCGAGGCGCTCACGTCACCGGCGATGCGGTCGCCGAAGTACGCCCGCCCGGTGGTCGCCAGCGGGCAGGTGGGCCCGCAGTCGATCTTCTTCCCCGCCTGGAACTCGACCTCGGAGCCGTAGTACAGCGTCGGGATCCCGCGGAACGTCCACATCAGGGCCATGTTCTCGGCCCAGGCGTCCGTGCCGCCCGCGTACCGCTCGCTGCTCTTGTTGGGACCGTAGTCGTGACTGTCGACGTAGACGACGTTGTAGGTGGCGTCGTTGTAGCTGTCGTCGGAGTCCTTGCCGTTGCTGTAGGCGTTGTTGGCGTCACCGAAGTTCATGTGCATCCGCATGTCGATGACGTTCATCCCGGAGAACCGGCTGTGGTCCGGTGTGTGGTAGGCGTTCCCCTTCAGGAAGGCGTTGTCGGAGACCGGCTGCTGCCCGGTGCCCAGCTGCTCCTCGTAGTTGTACATCTCCAGCGAGGCGGCGGCGTCGTCGGCGCTGTACTCCTTGCGCTCCTTCCAGGTGTAGAACTGCGCGGAGTGGTTGACCGAGCCGCGGTTCCACTTGTCGTTGACGAAGGCGCCGACCTCGCCGAAGACGAAGAAGTTCTTCGCCGCCCCGGCGCCGAACCGCGAGGTGACGCGCTCCTGGATCGCCGGCAGGAAGCGGCGGTTCCAGGTGGTGCGCGGGATGTGCACGGCGGTGTCGATCCGGAAGCCGTCGACCCCCATGTCGATGTACTTGTCGTAGGCGCCGATCAGGTAGTTCTGCACCGGGGCGCTCTCGGTGTTGAAGTCCGCGAGGTCCTCGTGGAGCCAGCAGCTGCGCGAGTCCTCGCCCTCCCAGTTTCCGATCCAGCAGTTGTGGTAGTACACCGTCGGGAACATCCCGGAAGTGGCGTTCGGCCACTGGCAGTTGTAGACCTTGTAGCCCTCGGCGGACGTACTCCCGGTGGGCTTGCCCCAGTTGAGGCAGGTGTTTCCCGACGGCTCGGCGGTCGACCACAGGTCGCCGTTGTAGTAGGACTTGCCGGACTTCGTCTCGACGGTCAGTCCGTCGTACTCGAAGCCCTCGTTCTTCTCGTCGTAGTACCAGCTCCACTGGGAGTCCCGCACGCCGTAGACCGTCGGCGTGAACAGCCCCTTGGCGCCCCATCGCGAGGAGTGGTTGTAGACGACGTCCTGGTAGATCTTCATCCCCTTGGCGTGCGCCGCGTTGATGAGGTCCTGGTAGGAGGCCCCGGCGGACTCCAGGCGCGGGTCGACCTTGTAGAAGTCGTAGCCGTGGTAGC
Organism: Streptomyces sp. NBC_01335; assembly: GCF_035953295.1. Taxonomy (GTDB): domain Bacteria; phylum Actinomycetota; class Actinomycetes; order Streptomycetales; family Streptomycetaceae; genus Streptomyces. The sequence goes on along the minus strand of NZ_CP108370.1, from coordinate 313,615 downwards.
CGTGGTAGTCGTAGTCCGACCGGTTGAGCACCACCGGGGTGATCCAGACGGCCGAGAAGCCCAGTCCCTTGATGTAGTCGAGCTTCTGGACCAGGCCCTTGAAGTCGCCCCGGAACATGGGGTCGTTGTTGGCCGCGTTGCCGGACTTCACGTCCTGGCTGCCGCCCCGGTCGTTCGTGCTGTCACCGTCGTTGAAGCGGGCGGTGAGGACGAAGTAGATCGGGTCCTTGCGCGGGTCGGTGCCCAGCGGCTGCCCGGAGGCCGCGGCCGGGGGCTTGTCGCCGGTGGTGGCGGTCGCCGGCGCCGAGGCCGCCGAGACGTTGCCGGCCGCGTCCACCGCCTTGACGGTGTAGCTGTACGCGGTCCGCTCCTCCAGTCCGGTGTCGGAAAACACCGTGGAGCCGGTGTCCGCCACCAGGGCGCCCTTCGTCCCCCCGGTCCGGGTGACCTGATACTTCGTCACACCGAGGTTGTCCGTGGAGGGTTCCCAGGAGAGGACGACCGAGACGCCGTCCGTGGCGGCGGCCGCCTTCGTCGGAGCGGTCGGTGCCGTGGTGTCCGGGACCGCGGCGGCGCACGGATCGGCCGCGTTCGCGGTGACCTTGTGGTCCTTCACCGTTGAACGCCCGCTGGTGAGAGCGTAGTTGGCCCCGTTGTTGTTGTCCCAGACGCCGTTGCCGTTGTTGAACGTGGCGTTGAGCCCGGTGGCCGCGCCGAGGTCGACGGTCCGTCTGACCCATCCGGTGCAGGCCGCCTCCATGCCCACCCCGGGCACGGTGGTCCAGGCGCCGCCCACCGGCTGGTAGTGGAGGTTGGTGGTGGTCCAGCCCACCGTCGCGGTGGAGTAGTAGACCTCCGCGCTGTTCGCCCCGGTGGGGGAGGGGCTCGGGGTCGTACCGCTGTCGGCGCACGGGTCGCTGTGGGCGACGACGCCGTCCTTGACGGTGATGTTCCCGGTGCCCAGCGCGTAGTTGTTGCCGGAGTTGTTGTCCCAGACGCCGCTGCCGTTGTTGAAGGTGGCGGCGAGGCCGGTGGTGCTGCCGAGCGGGACGGTCAGCTTCACCCAGTCCGTACAGGCGGCGGTCATCGCCGTACCCGGCACGGTGGTCCACGAACCCCCGTCCGGCGCCCAATGGAGTCTGTACGCCGGCCAGTTCTTCGTCTTCGTCCAGTAGAAGACGGTCGCCGAGTTCTCGGTGGCGGCGACCGGCGTCGCGGACGACAGCTGCTCCGGCGCGGGTATCGCGGTGAGCAGGCCCAGCAGCGCGGTCGCCGCGGCGGCCGCCGCCACGGGGCGCCCGAGCAGCCGCAGGGGGGAGCGTTTCATCATGTCTCCAGGGGGAGGCCGCGGCGGGGGAGGCCACGGCTGCCGACAACGCCGGTGCCCGGTACGGGCATCGGCCGAGATCCCGCCGGAGAACCCGGACGCGCCTCGGGGTTCGGGCGAGCGGAAGGATTCCGACGGCAATGGCTGTCAGAATCTTTCTGCAATCTCTTGCGCCCAGGAAATTACCCGTGCATGTCAGGTACGTAAAGAGTTCCGACAAGGACGGCCCCGGGAAGGCGCCGCTCACCGTCGCGCTTCCCGGGTCCTCCGCCACTCCTCTCGGGGAAGCCTCAGTCGGCCAGCAGGCTCGCCCCGAGCTTGCCCTTCGCGTCCGTCACGCCAGGCAGCACGAGGAAGTAGCCGCCGCCCCGGGTGACGGTGAAGTCCGCGAGGGGCTCGCCGTCCAGGCGCCGCTGCACCGCCTCGAACTGCCGCCCGATGTCCTGCTGGTAGCAACAGAAGTTCAGCCCCACGTCGAGCGCACCATCGGGTGCCAGACCGCGGTCGAAGTTGTAACTGCGGCGCAAGGGGAGCGAGTCGGCCGTCTCGGGAGTCCTCGGGTTCGCCCGGCGGATGTGTGAGTCGAAGGAGATCTTCCGGCCGTCCGGGTCCGACCGGTAGTCGGGAAGGTCCGTCTCCTTGGTACCGGTCAGCGGAGCGCCCGTCGCCTTGTTCCGGCCGAAAGCGCGCTCCTGCTCGGAGACCGGCAGCCGGTCCCAGGCCTCGACCCGCAGCCGGGTCGTCCGCAACACCTGGTAGCAGCCGCCCCAGGCCCAGGCGGGCGCCCCGCTGCGCGAACCCAGCCACAGCACCCGGTCCATCTCCCGCTCGGACGTCGTGTCCGGACGGGAGATGCCGTCCTTGAAGCCGACGATGCTGCGCGGCGCGCCGTTCGGCCGGGGCGGGTTGAGGAACCCGTCACTCCGCCACCTCGGGGCGGCCGCCCCCCGCAACGCCAGTTGCAGATCACGCATCACCCCCAGGACGGCGTCGGGGTGCTCCGCGCAGACCTGGACCGACAGGTCCCCGTGGCAGGCGTCCGGGTCCAGATCGTCCCCGGGGAAGGCGGGCATGGTCCGCAGCCCCGCGGGCCGACGCGACCGGAGGCCGAAGCGCCCGTCGAAGAGGGACGCCCCGACGCCGACCGTGATGGTCAGGCGATCGTCGGGTCCGCCCTGCGCGGAGGCCGCGGTGAGGGCCCGCGCCCGCTTCGTCAGCACGTCGAAGACGGCGGCCGGCCCGCCGCGGTCCGTGGCGAGCACGTCGAAGGCGACGAACGCGGCGAACGCCTGCTGCGGCGTCACGACGCCCGCCTGGTGCGGGCCGTGGAACGGCACCGCGGCCTCCCGCGCCACCTCGCCCGCCGCCTCCGGCCGCCGGACCGGTGCCGCGAAGGCGTCCGGCGCGCTCGCCACCGCCCCGGCGAGACCGACCCCCGTCAGCACGAACCCCCGGCGTCCTGGGAGGGGGTTCGGTCCGGCGGTCGGACGGTCGTCGATGTCTGTCATGGTCGTGCCTCTTCCACGTGCTCGATGTGTCTGGCGTGTGAGCCCTACCAGCGAGGCGTGCGCGCGGGCGCACATTCATTCGTGCGGGTCACCGGCCATGCGCCCTTCGGCCCCGTGCGCCGCCCGCGCACCCCCTGATCGGCTGACTACTCAGCGTGGTGAACATGTTCCACAGGGTAACGGGAATACAGCCGGGGTCCGGTCCCGGTCGGGAGACGGACCTGACCACCCATCAGCCGGACCGGTCCCTGGGAGAACCTCGGTGGAGAACACGGAAACCGTACGCAGCTGCCCCTTCGACTTCGCGCACCAGCTGGAGTTCGACCCCCGGCTCAAGGAGTTGCTGACCACCGCGCCGGTGTCCCGCATCCGGATGCCGTACGGAGAAGGCGACGCCTGGCTGGTCACCCGGTACGAGGACGTCCGCACGGTCACCACCGACCGGCGCTTCAGCCGCAGCGCCGTGACGGGACGGGACTTCCCGCGGATGACCCCCGAACCCATCGTCCAGGACGAGGCCATCAACCTCATGGACCCGCCGGCCAGCAGCAGGCTCCGCAGCCTGGTGGCCAAGAGCTTCACCGCCCGCCGCATCGACGCCATGCGCGTAGGCACCCAGCGCATCGTCGACCAACTGCTCGACACCATGGAGGACGGCGGAACCACGGCCGACTTCATGGCGGCGGTCGCCGCACCCCTGCCGCTCGTCACCATCTGCGAAGTGCTCGACATCCCCGAGCCGGACCGGCCCTGGCTCCGCGCCCACGCCCTCACCATGATGAACGTCGGGGCCGCCGGCAAGGAGGACGCCGTCCGCGCCAAGGCGGAACTCCGCGCCTACTTCGGCGAACTCACCGCCCGCCGCCGCAGGTCCCCGGGCGAGGACCTCATCTCCACCCTCGCCACGGCACGGGACGGGGACGAACTCCTCGGCGACGACGAGCTGACCGTCATGGCCATGGTCCTGCTCATCACCGGACAGGACACCACCACCTACCAACTCGGCAACATCGCCTACTCGCTGCTCGTCCGCCCCGAACTGACCCGGACCCTGCGCGACCAGCCGGAGCGCCTGCCCCGCACCCTGGAGGAACTCCTGCGCCACATCCCCTTCCGCAAGGGCGTCGGTATCCCCCGCGTCGCCCTGGTGGACGTGGAACTCGGCGGCGTCAGCATCCCCGCCGGCGACGTGGTGCACGTCTCCTACCTGACCGCCAACCGCGACGCCGAGAAGTTCGAGCGCCCCGACGACCTGGACCCCGACCGGCCGTCCATCCCCCACATGACCTTCGGCTGGGGAGCCCACCACTGCCTGGGAGCCCCGCTCGCCACGATGGAACTGGAGACCGCGTTCTCGTCGCTGCTCCGCCGGTTCCCGCACCTGCGCCTCGACGCACCGGTGGAGGACATCCGCTGGAACACCACGTCCATCTGGCGCTACCCGCTCGCCCTGCCCGTCACATGGTGACGTGAGCCTCCGCTCCCAGACACGAGGAGAACCCATGGCGACCCTGTGCCGCCCGGCCATCGCTGTGCCCGAACACGTCATCACGATGCAGCAGACCCTGGACCTCGCCCGCGAGACCCATGACGGCCACCCCCAGCGCGACCTGGTCCTGAGGCTCATCCGGAACACCGGCGTACAGACCCGCCACCTCGTCCAGCCGATCGAGGAGACGCTGCGCCACCCCGGCTTCGAGGTGCGCAACAGGGTGTACGAGGCCGAGGCCAAGAAGAGGGTCCCCGAAGTCGTGGGCCGGGCGCTGGAGCACGCCGAGGTCGAGGCCGCCGAGATCGACCTCATCGTCTACGTCTCCTGCACGGGCTTCATGATGCCGTCGCTGACCGCCTGGCTGATCAACACCATGGGCTTCCGGCCGGAGACCCGCCAGCTGCCGATCGCGCAGCTCGGCTGCGCCGCGGGCGGGGCGGCCATCAACCGCGCCCACGACTTCTGCCGGGCCTACCCGCAGTCCAACGTCCTCATCGTGTCCTGCGAGTTCTGCTCGCTCTGCTACCAGCCCACCGACATCGGTGTCGGATCCCTGCTCTCCAACGGCCTGTTCGGCGACGCCGTCTCGGCGGCCGTCGTCCGGGGAGAGGGCGGCACCGGAATGCGACTCGAACGCAACGGCTCGCACCTGGTGCCCGACACCGAGGACTGGATCTCCTACGCGGTCCGCGACACCGGATTCCACTTCCTGCTCGACCGGCGCGTCCCCGGCACCATGGAGATGCTCGCCCCGGTGCTCCAGAACCTCGTCGACCTGCACGGATGGTCGGTGCAGGCCATGGACTTCTTCATCGTGCACGCGGGCGGCCCGCGCATCCTGGACGACCTCTGCCACTTCCTCCAGCTGCCGCCGGGGATGTTCCGCTACAGCAGGGCCACCCTCACCGAGCGGGGGAACATCGCGAGTTCGGTCGTCTTCGACGCGCTGGCCCGGCTCTTCGAGGACGGCGGCGCGGACGACGACGCGCAGGGGCTCATCGCCGGATTCGGACCCGGCATCACGGCGGAGTGCGCGGTCGGACGCTGGGTGCGCCGGCCCGACCACGAGGCCGTCCGGGCTGACGAACTCCTCGCGTCGGGCGGAACGCTGCCCGCCCCGGGCGGTGCGCTGCTCGGCTGAGCCGGCACAGCGCAGGGCGGGAGAGCCGACGACGCGGGGAGACTCACTCGAACCGGGTGGTGTCTCCCGCCCCCTTGCGCACGATCGTGACCTCGCCGTCCGAGAAGTCGATGACCGTGGTCGGTTCCGTCCCGCAGTCCCCGGAGTCCACCACAGCGTCCACCTCGTGGTCGAGCCGCTCCTTGATCTCCCACCCCTGCGTCAGCGGCTCCTCCTCGTCGGGCAGCAGCAGCGTGCTGGAGAGCAGCGGCTCGCCCAGTTCGCTCAGCAGCGCCTGGACCACGGCATGGTCGGGGATGCGGACGCCCACGGTCTTCTTCTTCGGGTGCAGCAGCTGGCGCGGCACCTCCTTCGTCGCGGGAAGGATGAAGGTGTAGCTGCCGGGCGTCGCCGCCTTGATCGCGCGGAAGACGTCGTTGTCGATCTGGACGAACTGGCCCAGCTGGGCGAAGTTCTCGCACACCAGGGTGAAGTGGTGGCGGTCGTCGAGATGCCGGATCGACCGGATGCGGTTGATCCCCTCCCGGCTGCCCAGCCGGCACCCGAGGGCGTAGCAGGAGTCCGTGGGGTACGCGACCAGAGCGTCCGAACGGATGAGACCGGCCACCGTGCTGATCGTGCGTCGCTGAGGGTTCTCGGGATGCACGTCGAAATACTTAGCCATCCGCCGAGTCTACGGGGTGGGCCCGACGGCCCCCGTGAGGCTCGTTGGACGCCGCGCTCCGGCGGCGGGCGCGGGGGTGCTGCGGCAGAGTGGCGGTATGAACGACCTCAACGCCCTCGCGGACGAGCACCTCGCCGCGGCGCGCCGCTCCCCCCACGGGCGCAGCGCGCACCGCCTGCTCCAGCAGCCTCCGCTGCGCCAGACGGTGATCGCCCTCACCGCCGGCTCCGCGCTGGACGAGCACAACGCGCCGCTCGCCGCCTCTCTCCTGGTGCTCCGCGGCGCGGTCCGCATCACCGCGCCCTCCGGCGACGTGGAGCTGACGGCCGGCGGTCTGGGGCCGATCCCGAGGGAGCGGCACGGGCTGCTGGCGCTGGAGGACGCGGTGGTCCTCCTCACGGCCGTCAACGACTGACGGCGGGATTGCTGCCCCGTGTCGCAGCCCCGGCGCCGGCCGGAACCGGGCTCGCGGGGGTGGCGGTGTACTCCCGCGAAACCGAGGCATGAGACAAAGGACGGCACCAGCCGCGTGACCGTGCGACCAGCACGGGCGTCCGGCGTGCCCCATCCCGTCCACGTCCCCCGGAGCGACGCGTGTTCCGCAAGTCCGTTGCCCCTGCCCGCGAGGCGGGCGACGCCCACCCGGCCGGCCGCGCCGCCGCCTGGTCCGCCGCGCTGCGACGGACCCCCGTCTCGCTGTGGAACGACGACATATCCGACTGGGCCGCCGCTCAGACGTACTACGCCATCCTCGCTCTGCTGCCCGCCCTGCTGGTCACCGTCTCCGTCATCGGCCTGGCCAGCCCCGACGCCACCGCCGCGCTGATCACGGACATCACGGCCTTCGCCCCGGCGGAGTCCGGCGCGGCCCTGCGCCAGCCGCTCCTGGCCGCCACCGAGCAGCGGGCCGCGGGCTGGGTCCTGGTCGCCACCGGCAGCGTCAGCGCCGTCTGGTCGGCCTCCAGCTACCTCGCGGTCTTCCGCCGCGCCCTGCACGCCATGCACCACGAGCGCGACACCCGCCCCGCGCTGCGCAACGCGCACACCATCGTCGCCTCGGCGATCGGCCTGCTCCTGCTGATGCTGACCAGCGCGTTCGTGCTGGTGCTCACCGGTCCGCTGGCCCGCTGGGCGGCCCGCAGGCTGGGGCTCGCGGAGGCGGGACAGGCCCTGTGGTGGTTCCTCAAGTGGCCCGTCCTGCTGGTACTGGTCACCTGTCTCATCACCGTCCTCTTCCGGACGGGACCGCGCTCGGTGCGCGGCACGCGGCAGGGGCTGCCCGGCGGGGTGCTCGCGGCCGTGCTCTGGCTCGTCGCCTCCGCGGGGTTCGCGCTCTACGCCACGCACGTCGCCGCCTACAGCCGGTTGTACGGCTCCCTCGCGGGGCTCGTCGTCTTCCTCATCTGGGTCTGGTTCACCAACCTGGCCCTGCTGGCCGGAGCCCAGTTCAACGCCGAGCTGGAGGCGGAGCGCAAGGCCCTGGGGGCACGGCCGACGGTGCCGCCGCAAGGGGGCGGCGAGGGGTCGGACGACGGGCCCCGCGAGGGGGACTGACCGGCCCGCGACGGGGCCCGCCGGCCCCGATCCGCATGACCGTACGGACCTTGTGGGAGCGCTCCCAAGATGGCATGCTCCCGGCCATGGGACAGCCCGCGTACATACGCTCCTACCGCCCCGGCGACCGTGCCGCGCTCGCCGACATCTGTGTCCGGACGGCCGACAACGGCGGTGACTCCCGGCACGTCCACGCCGACCAGGAGTTGATGCCCAGCCTGTTCGCCGCGCCGTACGCGTACCTCGAACCCGACCTCGCCTTCGTGCTGGACGACGGTTCGGGACGGGCGGTCGGATACGTGCTGGGCACGGCCGACACCACGGCCTTCGCCGCCGCCTTCCGGGAGCGGTGGCTGCCGCTGGTGGCCGGCCGCTTCCCGGCCTCCGGCAAGCCGCCCACCACGCCCACCGAGGAGATGATCGCGCTCCTGCACCGCCCCGAGCACATGCTCGGCCCGCAGGTCGCCGCGTACCCGGCCCATCTGCACATCGACCTGCTGCCGCCCTGGCAGCGCAAGGGGCACGGGCGGGAGCTGATGCGCGCGTTCCTCGACGCGCTGCGGGCCAAGGGGGTCGCCGACGTGTACCTCTCGATGCTGACGGCGAACAAGCCGGCCAGGGTCTTCTACGACCGGCTCGGATTCCACGAGATCGACGTGCCCGACCCCGGGCCGCTGACCTACCTGGGCCGCACCACCGACAGCGCCGGACTGTAGGGCGGGCCGTCACCGTGCCGGCTGCCGGGCGACGTCCGGCACGCCCCGGGCGGCGCGGACCGCCGGACGGGCCCGCCACCCGGTCCGGCCGGTCGGCTCACGGGGCGGCACGGTACCCGGCGACGATCGGCATCGTCTCCCGCAGCACCCGGGCGCCGTCGTTGGCCGCGTCACCGAGGCGGCGGCCCTTCCAGGTGCCCCGGGCGCTGGAGAAGCGGCTGATGCGGCGGCAGTGCTCACCGCAGGCGGCGCGGTAGGCCATGATCGTGTAGTACTGGCGGTCCTCGGTGACCCAGCCGGTGTTGTACGGGCGGGTGCTGCTGACCTCCATGGCCCCCTCGGCCCCGTCGGCGAGCGTCGTACGGTCGTGGGCCAGGCCCAGGTTGTGGCCGATCTCGTGGCTCGCCGAGTCGAGCGCGATGCCCTGGACGTCCACGACCGCGTAGGCGTACGCGTCCGACTCGGCGGTGAGCCCGGGTGTGTAGTCCCCGGTGCCGCCGCCCCGCCCGGACGCGTCCACCACGAGCGTCACCAGGTCCGCCCCGTAGCGGTCCCGGCGCTGCCGCGCGGTCGGTCCGAGGGCGGGATCGGTGCCCTCGCGGAGTCCCTCGTACGCCGCGTCGAACTCGTCGGAGCCCTCGTACCCCTTCGCGGTGTACGGGTGCACGATCCGGATGGAGCCGCAGACCCCGCTGGCGAGCAGGGACTCGTTCATCCGCGTGGCGATCTCCTGCGCCGACACCGGCACCCGGTGCACACCGCCCACCGCCGCCGCGGCCTTCGGCGTGTACACGGTGAGTACGTCGACCACCGGGCAGGAGGGGGAAGGCCGGCCGGCCTTCGCCGCGCGGGGGCTGTCCGGCGCGGTCCCGGGGGCCGTTCCGCGCGCCGAAGGCGCGAGGCCGAGCGCGGCGAGGAGGGGCAGGGTCAGAGCCGCCTTGAGAGCGGTCGCGTGCATGGGGCGCATCCTTCCGTCCGGGGCGGGGCGTGCCGGTCGCAAGGAGTGTTTCTTGATCAAAGCAGGGCGAAACCGGGTTTCCGCCCGCGTGAAGGAGCGCGAGGCGGCTTCCCCCGTCGGCGCCGGAGCGCCCCCGCGGGGGACGCGACGCCGGTCCGGGGACGAGGGGTGCGGCGGCGAGGAGTTGGGCAGGTACATCTGTGCGAAAGGGGCCGGTGGCCGGCGGAAGAGCACGGATCAAGGGGTGGGGAACGTGACGGAACAGAGCGGGTGGCGCTTCTCGGACGACCGGGGCCGGGTGTCCCGGGCCGAGCGGACGCCTGCGCGGGTGCTGGCGTACGTCCAGGCGGGCGCCACCCTCTGGGACCTGGGCGTCCGGCCCCACGCTGTCTTCGGCTCCGGCCACGACGGCGCCGGGATCGACCCGGCGAAGAGCGGGGAACTCCCGGTGGACGAGGTGGCCTATCTGGGTGCGGGCACCACGCTCGACGTGGACACCCTGCTGCGCGACGCGCCCGACCTGGTGGTGGCCGTCAGCTACGGCGGCGGCCAGGTGTACGGACTCGACCCGGACACCGCCAAGCACCTGGAGGAGCAGGTGCCGGTCGTCGTGATGGACGTCGGGCAGTCGCGCACGCTGGCCGGGACGTCCGACCGCTTCGCCGAGCTGGCGCGCTCGTTGGGCGCGGAGGAACTCCCCCGGGCGGACGAGGAGCTGGAGGCCGCCCGGGCCCGGCTGCGCGCCCCCGCATCCGGCGGCGCGGTCCGGGTGGTGGCGCTCTCCCCGGCCGACCCGGACCAGGCGTACGTCGCCCGCCCCGCCCAGTGGCCCGAGCTGGCGGCCCTCGAAGAGCTGGGCGTCGGCCTCGTCGACCCGCCCGCAGGCCCCGGCGTCAACTGGCACACGGCCCCTTGGGCGGAGGTGGCCGCCCTCGCGCCGCACGTGCTGCTGACGGACGTGCGCGTCAACGCGGCGCCCCTGGAGAGCCTCCGCGCCCAGCCGGAGTGGGCCGCGCTGCTCGGCGCCGGAACGCTCGTCGTGCCGTGGAACCCGGAACCGCTGTGCAGCCCGCACGCGCACGCCCGTTTCCTCTCCCTGGTCGCCGACGCGCTGGACTCCGTACGCGAGGGCTGAGGGCGGCCCCCGGGAGACGCGGGAGCCCGGCCCCTGGAGGCCGGGCTCCGGCAGTCATCGGTCGACGTGCCGTCAGTTGATTGCGGACCAGGGCCCGTTCGGGTCTCCCGGGGCCTGGTTGCGGGTGTACCACTTCGCCCGGTACACCGTTCCCCGGTAGACCGCCGCGTCGTCGGTCCGGAAGATCCTGGACGGAGTCCAGACGGCGGTGCCGTCCTCGGTGGCGTCGATCTCCTGCCAGGGCCCGTACGGGTCGCCGGGGGGCTGGTTCCGGGTCCACCAGGACGCCTGGTAGAGGGCGCCGCGGAAGGTGACGGTGGAACCGGTGTCGTAGGTCCCGTCGGGGCTCCAGACGGTGGGCGGGGCGCCGGCGATCTCCACGGTGGCGGGCAGGGTGGTGGTGAAGCCCCACGCGTCGGTGGCGGTCACGGTGACCGGGTAGCGGCCGGGCGTCAGGGTTCTGACGGCCGTCAGGTCGACGCGGACCGTGCCCGGGACGTCGAGGACCGGTCGCAGCGCGGCCAGTACGGCGGCCTCGTCCACGGTGTCGCCGACGGTGAAGGCGGCGGTCGTGGCGGACAGGGCCAGGCCGGGCAGCGGTGCGACGCGGACGGTCTCCGCCACCGGGTCCGACGTGGAGCGGCCGTGCACGGCGGTGATCAGGACGGTGTACCAGCCCGGCGTGCCGAAATCGACTCCGGAGAGGTCGGCCCGCAGCACGGCGTCGGCCGGATCGGCGGTGGCGTGCACGTCGGCGAGGAACGCGGCGGCGTCCGCGGGCCCGTGGCCGGCCTGGTAGGCGACGGTCCGGTCGGCCACCGAGACGGCCGGCAGCTCCGGGGCCGGGGCGGTGGAGCCCTCGCCCAGGGTGAAGGTGGTGACGGCTGCCGCGTGGTCGGAGGCCCAGGAGTTGCCGGCGACGTCGTCCTCGGAGGGCCAGCCGACGGTCAGCGCGTGCGCCTCGTCGACGTGCAGGGCGTCACCCGCGTACCAGACGTAGTCGACGCGGTCCTGCGGCTCGTCCTTCCCGTCGGGACGGGTGGAGGTGATCGGGGACCAGGTGTTTCCCGGGTCGGTCTCCGGGTCGGGGGCGGCGACGCGGAAGGAGTCGGTCAGACCGAGACCGGCGAAGACGTCCGGCACGGGCCACTCCACGGCGCCGGCACCGCAGTGCGAGCCGCTGGTGTGGTCCGTCCAGTCGGCGGACGAGGGCGAGGCCAGGTCACCGAGGAGCAGCACCGGGTCGTCGCCGGAGAGGTCGGCCGCCATCTCCTGGGCCACGGCGCGGGCCTGGGCGTAACGCGTGGTGGTCCGCTCGTGCGCCGCGAGATCGGTGGCCCCGTCGAAGCAGGCGCGGTAGGGGCCGTAGTCGCCCTCGTCGAGGCGGGCGTTCCAGACCCGTACCGGAGTACCCCCCACGTCCAGGGTGACGGCGGCGGCCGGGGCGGCGTCGGTCGGGGCGACCCGGTCCGCGTCGCCGATCGGGTAGGCGGAGACGACGCCCAGATCGCCGGAGGCGTAGACGTCCCAGCCGAGTGCGGCGCCGACCTCGCGGGCCATCGCCGCGCCGCCGTCCTGGAACCCGGCCAGGGTGATGCCCTGGGTGGCGATCACGGCGACGTTCTTGGCGACCGCGTCGGTGACGTGGCTGCCTCCGTCCCAGGCGTTCCAGGACGCGCTCTGCACCTGCGGGGCCGCGTCGGCCGCCGCGACCGGGACCTGGAGGAGGATGCGGGCCGTGGTCGTGCCGTCGGTGGCCTCGACGGTGAGCGCGCCCTCGTCCTGCGGGACCTCGGCGGGGGCAGTGCCGGTGACGACGCCGTCGGCGCTCACGTCCAGCCAGGAGTCCCCGGAGACCTTGCCGAAGACGACCCCGGCCCCGCCCGGCCGTGTCCAGCCCGCCTGCCACAGGCCGGCGAGGGGCTGACGGACGGCCGAGGAGACGGGCGTGGCGGGCAGCCGGAACGTGTCGGTCATGAAACCGGTGGTGGACAGCGGGCCCAGCTTGGTGAGCCGGAGGTCGTCGAAGGAGACCGTCGCGGAGTCCAGGACCAGGCCCACCACCCCCGTCGCGGTGCGGGGGAGCGTCACACCGGCGAGGACGAGCCGGTCGTCGACCAGGAAGTCGGCGGTCGTGCCGTGCACCTCCAGCGCGAGGCGCGCCTCGGTGCCGGTGCCCAGGTCGGAGCCGGAGGGCGCGCCGGCGAGGGCCCTGACCTCGGTGGGCGACTGGACGAAGGCGCGGACGCCGTCGGCCGCCGTGGTGCCGCTGCGGACCGCGAACGCCGGGTAGGGGCGTACCCCGTCGGCGAGAGTGTCCGCGATCAGCGCGAACCACGGGTCGTCCGGCCGCAGCACGTCGTCGAAGCGGGCGGTGGCCTCGAAGAGGTAGTCGTCCAGGTGCGGCCCGAAGGTCAGCACCGGCTGGTCCCCGGCGGACGGTGAACGACCGGTGAGCCGTCCGCCGGCCACCGTCCAGGGCTCCGATCCGGTGGCCCGGTTCCAGCAGGCGACCGGATCGGGCCCGGAGAAGCCCTCGTCCAGGACGACCGTGCCGGCCGGGGCGTCGGCGGCGTCGGCGACACCGTCCTGGTACGCGGTGCAGTCGGGCGCTCCGGCGGGCGGGGCGCCGTTCCGCCCGGAGAAGGCGGCGACCTGATCGGCCGTGAGCGCGCGGCCCCACACGTCGGCGGTGGCGATGCTGACGGGCGAGGGGGTCTCGATGCCCCCGGCGGCCGCCGAGTCGGCGCCGAGCGTCCAGTTCTGCGCGCCGGACGCGGGGGCGGTGAGCGCGCCCGCCGCCGCCGTGGCCGAGGCGAGCACTCCGTCCACGTACAGCTTGACGTCCTGGCCGTCCCAGGTGGCCACCGCGTCGTACCAGCGGCCGGCGACGATCGGGGCGCGGGTGTACGTGTAGCCGCCGACGTTCACCGAGAAGGCCAGCCCGCCGCTGTCGATCTGGAGATCGGCCCCGCCGGACTGGGCGTTCGAGCAGATCGCCTTCTGCCCGGTGGCCGGGACCGTCGCGCCGTTCCAGCGGAAGCGGCATCCGACGGAGAAGCCGCCGGTGAGCTTGGACCACTGGCCGGCGAACGGATAGGTGTACGCGTCCGAGGTGCC